>NZ_JAQFJF010000012.1:0-42900 GCF_030439905.1 Streptococcus sp. SN3 | reverse complement strand
AGAACCAATCGCCTTTGGCATCTTTATGCCAGCCAGGTTTATGAGCGTCTTTCACCCATTTACCATCAGCTCCTACATAGTATTTTCCATTGTCAACCCAAGAGTTTCTCGCCATTTTTCCATCTTGACCAACCCAATAGGTATTGTTAATCCATTGGTTTTTCGCTAGAGTGCCATCAGCTTTGTAGTAGAACCAATCACCTTTAGCGTCCTGTCCCCAACTATTCTTTTTTCCTTGAATATTGAAAACGAGTTTGACAGTAGTATTTTCGGTAACTTTATTTTTTTTCGGTAATCTTAGTGTAATTGGAACAGTGTAGTTTCCTACTTTTTTAGGAGAGCCGGTTATTTTGGTTGTTTGATCACTGTCAGGTTTAGTAACTGTCAATCCTGCGGGTAACTGTTTCCGAACTTGTTCCCAGTCGATTTGAACATCTTTTCCATAACCTACATAGACTGAGAAGTCTTTCCCTTGCTTAATATTGAAAACTTTTTGTTGATTTTCCTTTAAAATGGAAAGGGGTTCTATAAGATTACCATCCTTGATTAATAGAGTAGGTTTTTTATTAAGATAGGTATCATAGGCGGCATCGTCTGGAGAGACTATGGTTTTGCCACTTACTTCTTTCCCCGTTTTATCAGTATAATAATAGTGAGGAGTTGTTGTAGGGGTAGTGTAACTCACTTCTTGATATTTTGTACCGTCCTTATTTGTTTTTATTTCGATTTTATAAGGGGTACGCTCACTATCTCCGATATTTAGACCACCTAGATCAGTAAGAAAAAAGTGAAAATCTTTAGTTCCTGCATCATATCCATAAGAGCGTAACAATTTTTTGGATAGGATATCATCTTTCATATTTTTTAAAATTTCAGAGATATAATTTTGCTCTAATTCTCCTTTGAATTTTGTTCTATAAGTAAATAAAGGCTTTCCAGACTTAACTTCATCTTCTGTTTTCCAAACTTTGATAGTGATATCTTTATTTATATTGTTCTGTTTATGTTGTACCAACTCTGCAGTATTTGGAGATGTGATTGCTGATGCAGGAGTCGCTGACATTAAAAATGCCAAACTGACTCCACCAATAATAAGTGTAGCTTTTTTCATTTTAGACATAGTAATATTTCCTTTAAATTTATAATATAATTTATTATATCATGTGTTTCAATTTGTTTTTTGTATTTCTTGTAAGTTATATGTAAAAATTATATTTAACTAAGAAGAGAATTTTTAATCAAATCTATAGTTGTTTGGTAAAGAGGATGCGTTTAGATGATGACTATTATTTTAAGGCTGATTCTTACAATCACAAGCGAATCAAAACAAAATTAAAAGGATTGAGTCCTGTTCAATACAAAACCAAATCCTTTCAACAATTATTTTGGAGTCAGCACACAGTTTTCTGCTTCTTTTTCTGTAAGAATTCGTTATTTATCACTTTGATATTGGGAGTATCCTAATACATTATGTAGATGTTGCAAATCTTCTAGACTATCAATTTCAAAAATACTGTTATGGGAAATAGATTGGATTTTAACGTTTAAGTTAGGGAGCTGATCTAGAACGATATTATCCCAATAAATATCTGCATAATTTCCTAACTCAAATTTTTTTTCAATTGCTTTTTGTAATAAAGCACCATCTGTAGAATTCCAATAGGAAACTCCGCACATAATAGGTCCTTCTCCATCTTCAATAGTGATATCTGTCACAAAAGAATCACTATTGGTGTGAAGAACCCATTCTTGCTTAAAATTTGTTTTATAAGCAGAAAAATAAGTAGAAGTTTCTAGATTGTTTGACAAAAAATTATCAACTAAATAATTATCGGCATCAATAACATAAGTATTTGATAGATACTGTTTGACTAAATACATTGTATAAAAATTGTTATAAATAGCATATTTGTCATTATGTACTAAAGTTACTTGATATTTATCTTTTAAAAATTCAAATTTTTCGGCTAAGTGACCTGTAACAATAATAATTTCATCTATGCCTTTTTCTCGTAAGAAATGGATTTGTCGTTCAATCAAGGTTTCGTTTCCTATCTTGATTAAAGATTTGGGAGTCGTTAGAGTAATTGGTCGGAGACGAGTTCCCATGCCAGCAGCTAAAATAATAGCTCTCATAATAACCTACTTTCTGATTTATACAATGTTATGGTTCACTCTTTTGAGATGAAAAGAGTACCGATGATAATCATGATACTACATAAAATCAACTTTATGTCAAAATGTCCACCAATTAGTAAGATACTAAAAATAATAGCCCAGATGGAGTAGGTGACATTCATTCCTGTTGCTTTGACGGGTCCGATTGTATCAATAGCTTGATAGTAGAAAAGGTAGGATGTAGTACCGATAAGCGCTAAAGCGATGATAGCAAAAGTAATAGGACGACTTAATACGCTGTAAAAATTAAACAAAGCATGTCCTTCAAAAACGATAAAGAAAAAGTAAACGATACTGGATACCCATTGCCGTATGAACAGTGCTTCTTTTGGAGTAATATCATCTTTCATACCATAGGCGCAAATAACGCTTTCTGATGCCCAACCGCCAGCACAAATACAGGCCGCGATGAACCCCCAAACTGCTTGTTCATTTAAAGAGTTAAGCTGAGAATATCCTAATATACTGATAGCTAGTACAGATAGAAGCAGTCCTATCCACCCTTTTTTGGTTAAATAATCCTTTAAAAATAGAGCTCCTAAAACGGCAGCTACAACTGGATATAGAGCGGAGATACTTGCAGTATATCCAGCTCCAATTGTATCAATGGCATATAAATAAGCACGCATGCCAATAGGACCGCCAAATAAAGCAGCAAACATTACAAATAAAGCACTTTTGAGTTTGAATTTTGAAATAGTCGTTCGTAGTTCACCTTTTATACCCTGCAAAAGTGTTAAATATAAAGCAGAAAATAGATCATGGAAAAAAGCTAGAAGTAACGATGCAGCCACTAAACGTTTGTCAACCAATGAAAATGGAACGGCGAGTAACACCCATCCATTAAAGGCTGTATCTGCTCCCCATAGTAGTCCCGATAATAAACCACTGAAAATTCCTTTACGATAAGAGTTCATGATAATCCTCTCTTTTTTCTTGATACAAGGTCATATTTTTCCAAGCGCGCTCCAGACGGTCTTTTCCATAACTACCAAAGTTATCACCTCTACTTTCTTTAAAAATTGTCCAAGCTGACCAGACAAAATCAGAACAAATTTTATAAGCAAGAACTTTTAATTCAATCAGTGGAGGAAGTTCTTTGGTTTGATAGTAAGTTTCTAGTAACTGTTGCTCCTGAGCATTTGTAAAATTACATTCAATACTATGGTTCGCTAAGTCCCATACAGGGTCATTCATTCCAGAGTATTCCCAGTCAATTAAAAAAGTTTTTCCTTGATTATCTTTAACAAAATTTTCTGGTACAGTATCAATATGGCATGGTTTTTTTTCAATTCCCATTTTTAATAAATCTTTTTCCAAGGATAAAACGAGAGGTCGTAAGACCTGGTATCCTTCATAATAAGTGGCAGCCATTTCATCTGCTAAATGCTCATATTTTTCAATTTCTCTAAATACATTAAATTCATTACTGAACTCTAAACCAGAATGATGTAGTTTTCTCAGTAAATTAGTTGTTAATTCCATATTTTTAGGATAAGCCGCTGTTACTGGATTCAGTGTTTCTGCACCTGTGATAAATTGACTAATTTTAGTTCCTGTTTCAGCATCAAAATAAGTTGTCTCGACATCAAGTCCCAAAATTTGAGCAATGATGCTGTTTTCTTTTTCAGCTGTACGATCAATAAAGCGATCAGTCCCATTTCCAGCAATTCGGACGATAAAGGATTGTCCATTTAGAATGACCTTATAATTTTTATTGGTCATGCCACCGGCACTTTCTAATAAATCAATATCTTTATCTGTAACATCTAGTTTATCTTTTATGAACGTGCGAACAGTATCAATTTCTAATCGTTTTTCTTTTTGAAGAATGCGTGGGTAAATGATTTGTGTGACAGATTTTATCTGTGATTGATCGTCAATTTCTCCCCAGATAAAATCATCTACGCGGACATATCCTAAACGATAATCTCTAGCAACATCCATCATGATATACTCATAATTAACAAGAGGATTTTCATTTTTTGAAAAAATAGTTAACATTTTTTCAAAAAAAGGAAAAGAGAATTTAGACATTCCAATCATCTCTCCATCAATATGATTAAATTGATGGATATCTTTGCTTATCTTAGAAATTTGTTCTCCTTGAATTTCAACCATAGCTTCATCATAATTTTCTCGGACACTAGTAATTAAAACACTGCTAGTATCGTTAGAATGAAGAAGTCGTGTCAAGCCACGTTCTTCAAATACTAGATCTCCTTCAATCAGTAAAAAATCATCATTTATAAAGGATTTTGCTTTTGCTAAAGAGGCCATTGTTCCGGTCGTTTTAAATTGTTGATTAACAACTATGTGTATCTGAGGATATTTTTTTTCAATCGGAATTAGCATTTCTTTGGCAAAACCTACAACTAATACGATATTGGTAATACCTGATGAAATCAATAATTGAATACTTCTATCTAAAATGGTTTCATTATCTAGAGGTAGTAATCCAACAGGAATATTAATTTCTTGTGCTTGTCCAGCTAATAGGATGACAGCATTCGTGATAACTTTTTTATCATTGCTCAATGAAATTTTTTTTTGCTGTTCTTCTCTTAAGAAACGTTCCAATAGCTGTAAGCCAGCTTCAGTCAAATGATAAATATTCTTTTTTCTCTTTTCGATTAACAAGTAGTTTTCTTCTTCTAATAATTTAAGGATATTGTTAATTTTTCCCAGAGAAATATTAGTTTTATCTGATATTTCTCGTTGAGACAAGTATCTATTTTGATTGAGTTCGTATAAAACAGTAAACAAGTCATTCATGGCGCACTCCTTTGTTCATTTTTTGAACAATTATATTGTAATCTTATTTTAAACTTTTGTCAATACTTTTATTAATTTGGAAAAAATATACCAGAAAGCAGTGGTGAAAGAATATATTTGTAAAATAAAAATTCTTAAATCCTTTTTATCTGATTTAAGAATTTCACTAGTAAAAACATGTAATTATTTATAGAAAATAAAATAGGCTTAAATTTCATTGCAAGTAAATTTTATCATCCTTCAATACTAAAACAGCCGGCATAGGCAGTTGTTTCCAAAAGTTATAATTGATGGTATCATCAAAATAGTTGAGTAGGATACAAACCAGATTTCCGTGTGAGCTAATGATAATGTGTTCGTTTTGATGCAGTTTTTCTAAGTCTTGTAGAAAAGACAGGACTCGTTTTTGAGCTGTGAGATTGGATTCACCGCCCGGTAGAGAAATAGCAGGATTTTTCCAAAGTTGTTTCAGAGTAGCTTCAAATGCTTGGTCGGAAATACTTTGACTGCTTAATTTTCGTTCAATCAGGCGTTTGTCCAGCTGAATAGAAAGTCCCAATGTTTGAGCCAAAGGCTCAACGGTTTCAATTGCCCGCTTGTAGGGGCTGGAATAAATAGCAGAAATAGGTTTGCTTTCTAACATGTTTAATTGCGAAAGAGAAGCTTGTCCTTTTTGTGATAAAGGACGACTCCATTCGTCGGGGCTATAAATAGAATGTGCATGGCGGATTAAGTAATATGTGTTTTTCATAAATAATATTGTATCAAAAAAGAAATGTTGTTGATAGTTCATTATTTTTTTAACATAATGAAATAATAACTCCTATTTAAGAAAAATTTTAACTTTTCCTTACGGATGGTTAATAGGGGCTTGGTATACTTTAGTCAACCATTAAAAATAAATTAAAGGAGTAATAATATGGTTGCCAAAAATCATCGTCCAAATCATGAAAGATATACCAAATGGTCTATTCGCCGCCTGAGTGTGGGTGTAGCTTCGGTTGTTGTGGCAAGCGGATTCTTTATTCTCATTAGTAATCCTGTAAATGCACAAGTTGGTTCGCAAAACAAGGTGGTGACAACAACCCCTTCAAATAGTTCGACAGATTTGCAAAAGCCGATAGTAGATGCTAATACAAAGCAAACTAAAAAAGCAACGGCTGGAAAGCAAGCAACGCCAGATACAACGAAGCCTTCACAAGAATTAGCTGGAAAAACAAATCAAGCACCAGATAAGAAAGTTCAAGAAAAGCAAGAAGTTACAAAAGAAAACAAAGTTGGCAAAACGATTGCAGAGGCTGCTAAGGAAATTCAAAAAGCAACTGAAAAAGTAGTAAAAGAAGCTACTTCAAAGGAAGAGAAGGATTCTTCATTGGATCAAGCGAAAAAATCAGTTTTAGATAATATTAAAAGTAATATCAATGTTCCTGCCTCTTACCTTGATAATGCTACTTATCCAGGACCTTTTACAGCAGGTGTGAACCAAGTAATTCCGTATGAACTTTTTGGTGGAGATGGGATGTTAACACGTCTTCTACTCAAATCCTCAAATGGAGCACCATGGTCAGATAATGGCACAGCAAATCATGCAGGCTTGCCTCCTTTTGCTAACATTCCGAAGGGTAAGTATTTTTATCAGGTATCACTTGGAGGAAATGCAGCAGGCAAGCAAAATAAAGAATTGTTGGATCAATTGAAAGCGAACGGTACACAAAGTTACACCGCTACCGTAACAGTTTATGGTTCAAAAGATGGTAAAGTTGACTTGAGCAATGTGATTGCGACTCGTCAAGTGACGATTAACCTTAATAGTTTGAAATCTAAAGCAGATCCTTCATTAGAACAAGCGAAGAAATCTATTTCAGAAAATATTAAAGAAAGTACGGATGTCCCAGCGTCCTTCTTACAAAATGCGAACCATCCTGGTCCATTTACAGCTGGAGTGAATGAAGTGATTCCGTATGAACTCTTTGGTGGTGATGGGATGCTAACGCGTCTTCTACTCAAATCCTCAAATGGAGCGCCATGGTCAGATAATGGCACAGCAAATCATGCAGGCTTGCCTCCGTTTGCAGGCATTCCAAAGGGCAAATATTTCTACCAAGTTTCATTGGATGGCAATGCAGCAGGCAAACAAGGTAGGGCACTTTTAGACCAACTGAAGGCCAACGGCACTCATACTTACACTGCGACTGTTAAGGTTTACGGTGCAACCAAAGATGGCAAGGCTGATTTGAACAATGTGATTGCGACTCGTCAAGTAAAATTGAACTTAAATGGCACAACAACAGCGGACCAAATTAAGAAATCCGTCTTAGAAAACATTAAAGAAAATACAGATGTCCCAGCTTCCTTCTTACAGAATGCGAACCATCCTGGTCCATTTACAGCTGGTGTGAATGAAGTGATTCCGTATGAACTCTTTGGTGGTGATGGCATGTTGACTCGTCTTCTGCTCAAATCATCAAACGGAGCACCATGGTCAGATAATGGCTCAGCGAATCATCCAGGTCTATTGCCACTAGCAGGCTTAGGCAAAGGCCAATATTTCTACCAAGTTTCATTGGACGGTAATGCAGCAGGCAAACAAGGCAAAGCACTTTTAGATCAACTAAAAGCCAACGGAACTCATACTTATACTGCAACTGTTAAAGTTTACGGTGCAAAAGATGGCAAGGCTGATTTGAACAATGTAATTGCGACTCGTCAAGTAAAATTGAACTTAAATGGCACAACAACAGCGGACCAAATTAAGAAATCCGTCTTAGAAAACATTAAAGAAAGTACAGATGTTCCAGCTTCCTTCTTACAGAATGCGAACCATCCTGGTCCATTTACAGCCGGTGTCAACCAAGTGATTCCGTATGAACTCTTTGGTGGTGATGGCATGTTGACTCGTCTTCTGCTCAAATCATCAAACGGAGCATCATGGTCAGATAATGGCACAGCGAAGCATCCAGGTCTATTGCCACTGGCGGGCTTAGGCAAAGGCCAATATTTCTACCAAGTTTCATTGGACGGTAATGCAGCAGGTAAACAAGACAAAGCTCTGTTAGAACAGTTAAAAGCCAATGGAACACATTCGTATAAAGCAACTGTTACAGTCTATGGTGCAAAAGATGGCAAAGCTGACTTAAGCAATGTCATTGCAACCAAATCTGTCACAATTAACCTAAAAGGTGAAAAGAAAGCAGAAGCTAAGCCAGAAAAATCACAACCAGGTCAAAATGGTCAAACACACGACCAGGGCAAAAAAGCAGAACATGATGGAAACGAGCATTCAAATAAAGGCGGAACACCTTCTGCGACATCTTCAAAAGGTGGACAAGCTAGGGCAAGTAAAAAATCGCTTCCTAATACAGGTCAAAAATCTTCTCTTGGTTTGACAGTTCTAGGGCTTCTTGGATTAAGCTCAGCAGCTATTCTAGCACTTGTCGGAATGAAACGCAGAGAAAAGAAATAAGCCTCACACTTTGTGAGCGATAATGCTTGAATCAAGTATAGGAATAGTGTTATACTTTTTCATGGTATAACACTATTTTTCACAGTAGAGGTAAGGATATGACAAAGAGAATTTTGTTAGTAGATGATGAAGTAGAGATTACCGAGATTAACAAGCGTTATTTAACACAGGCAGGTTATGAAGTCAATGTGGCGCATGATGGACAAGAAGCTTTAGAGTTGTTTCAGAAATATTCAATTGATTTGATAATTACAGATATTATGATGCCTAATATGGATGGCTATGATCTGATTGGGGAAATACAATATCTTGCTCCAGACCAGCCTTTCCTTTTTATTACAGCTAAAACATCTGAGCCAGATAAGATTTATTCTCTCAGTATGGGCGCGGATGATTTTATTACCAAGCCTTTTAGTCCGCGGGAATTGGTTTTACGAGTCAATAATATCCTACGTCGCATTCACCGTAGTGCGGGAGCAGATGAAAAACTCCAACTAGGAGATTTAGAGATAAATTATGAAACACGCAAAGTGACAGTTCACGGACAACTATTGATAATGACCCTTAAATCGTTTGAACTACTATGGATTCTTGCTAGTAATCCTCAGCGTGTATTTTCAAAGACAGAATTATACGAAAAAGTTTGGCGAGAAGATTTTGTGGATGACACCAATACGCTAAACGTACACATTCATGCTCTGCGGCAGGATTTAGCTAAGTTCAGTACTGAAAAAACGCCCACGATTAAGACCGTCTGGGGTTTAGGGTATAAGATAGAGGTTTAAAATGAAATTAAAACACTTTATTATTGTGGGATACCTCATTTCCACAACGATCACGGTTGTTGCAATCATCTGGTCTGTCAACACCATGCTGATTTCAAAAAGTGATATTTATTTTATTATTGGTATTAGCATTCTGGCTAGTATTACAGGGGCATTGGTTAGCCTTTTGCTGTTGAGCCGTGTCTTTCTCTCTTTGGATAAATTAAAACAGCTCATAAAAGGAATTTCTGACAAGAAGTTTGCAACAGTAAATGATATAAAAAATCCAACTGAATTTAAAGAGCTGGCAGATGCCTTTAATAATATGTCAAGACACTTGCAAAGTACCTTTACTTCGTTGGAAGAAAGTGAGAAGGAAAAGGGTTTGATGATTGCACAACTATCGCATGATATCAAGACTCCTTTAACTTCCATTCAGGCAAGCGTGGAAGGAATGCTAGACGGTGTGATTGCAGCAGATGAGCAGCGACATTATCTAAAAACTATCAGTCGCCAGACTGATCGCTTGAATAAACTAGTGGAAGAATTGAGTTTCATTACCCTGAATACAATGAATCAGCCAAATGCGCCGCTTGAAAAAGAAGAGATTTTTCTGGATAAGCTACTGATTGATATTATGTCAGAATTTCAGCTGGCTATTGATAAAGAGGAGAGAGATATTCAAATTTCTGTGCAGCCAGCATCGGCAAAGATCATTAGCAACTATGACAAGTTATCACGAATTATTCTCAATCTTGTCAGCAATGCCTTTAAGTATTCAGAGGCAGGAACAAAGTTAAGTATTGATGCAGTTGTCGAAAGTCAGCGTTTGACTGTCAGTGTTACGGATGAAGGACAGGGCATCAAACCAGAAGATTTAGACAAGATTTTCAGGCGCCTTTATCGAGTGGAAAGCTCGCGCAATATGAAAACAGGCGGGCACGGTCTAGGGCTTTATATCGCACGTGAATTGGCACGCCAATTGGGTGGTGATATTTTCGTGCAAAGTGAGTATGGACAAGGTAGTAGTTTTTCGCTTGTATTAGATTTATAAAATGAAAATGAGATAGACTAGAAAAATGAACATTTCCGGTTTATCTCACTCTTTGTTTTTATTAGTTTGTTTGTTGCTCAGCTAGAATGACTTCAAAGAGAAGATTTCCAACTAAATTGAACATTAAACGCGAACGTAATTTTTCGCGTTTTTTTGGTGCATCATAGACAAAAATCATATGATCGCTGATTTTAGCGAGAAGATGGTTTCCTAAAGTGGTGATTGTAAGAACAGTTGCCCCTTGTTCTTTTGCCTGTAAGATACTGTGGTTGACGTCTTTATTGCTGCCACCGAGTGAAAAGACGATAATCACATCTTTTGGTGTAGCAATGTCTTTAATCCGGTCAATGCTGTATTGCTCAAAGTAATCATTGGACCAAATATTGATAAGTTTGAGTTTTCGGTTAAAATCACTCATAGGCATGTAACTAGATCCTACTCCGATGCAGAAGATCCTTCTAGCTGAAAGAATTTTAGCCGCAAAAATCTGAAAATCTTGTTCAGACAAGATGGATACGGTGTGTTCAAATTCGACTTGTACCTGTTCTTTTAATTGCTCAAAAGAAGTTCGTTCAGACTTGGCTTGCTCTTTTTTTAGTTCTTTTGATAAGCGTAAATCATAGCGTAATTCATTATAAGTTTGATAGCCTAATTTTTTACAAGCACGAATGACAGTGGAAGAGGAAATAAAAAGTTCGTTTGCAATGGTCTTTAATGTGATTGTCTCTACTTCTTTCTGACGCATGAGGTAGTCAATGACTTCCTGCTCATTTACAGACAATCGATCATAGTGTTGTTTTAAATTTTTTAGAAACATAAAGCCTCTTTTCTAAAACCTTGTTTTTAGAAAAACGTTTTCTACTTAGTAAAATTTTACCGAAATAGTCAAAATTATGCAAGATAGAAACTTCTTTCTAAAAAAACGTTTTCGCGTTTATTTTTGTTAAAATGAAAACAGAAAAATACAAGGAGCAAAAAAATGAAAGAGAAGAATAAATTTATCTCTGCCTTTGAGCAATTTGGACGCTCATTCTTACTCCCTGTTTCGGTACTGCCCGGTGCAGGGATTATTCAAGGTATTGGTACAGCTTTTACCAATGAAAACACACTCAAGATGTTCCCATTTTTGAACAATGCAGTTTTTCAATTTGTCATGAAATTTTTCATTGCGCTTGGTGGTACAGCTTTTAGCAACTTACCTGTTATTTTTGCAGTCGGAGTTTCAGTTGGTCTTGCAAAACGGGAAAAAGGGTCGGCAGCTTTATCTGGTTTGTTAGGTTTTCTTGTTTTGCACAATGTTTTGAATTTCTTGTTGAAAATCAGTGGAAGGCTAGTCAATACTGCTAACTTATCAAGCGGTGCAGCCAAACTTGCCCTGTCAAATGCCATGCAGACAAAGGTTCTAGGAATTCAAACCATGGACCTCAGTGTGTTTGGAGGGATTATCGTTGGGGTTTCTGTTTACTTCATTCACAAATGGGCTGTGAAACAAGAATTGCCAACCATGATTGGTTTCTTCAGTGGACCTCGTTTCGTACCAATTGTCACTATGGTGGCGATGTCCTTTGTAGCCGTTGCAATCTTCTTTATTTGGCCGACTATTCAAGCAGGCATTAGCGCAGTGTCTATCCTCGTTTTGAAGTCAGGCCCGATTGGCACTTTCTTATATGGATTGATTGAGCGGGCTCTCTTGCCGTTTGGTTTGCACCATGGTCTCAACTGGCCGGTCCGTACGACAGAGCTTGGTGGCTCATGGACAATTGGTGGGAACCATGTCGTTGGTACGGTCAATGCCTACCTTGCTTCTTTAGCGGATTCTTCAATCAAGTCTATTGACCCATCTATTACGCGTTTCAATGGTGGTAAGTTTGTTTACTTCATGTTCGGTCTTTCTGGTGCTGCTTATGCTATGTACAAGACAGCTTCTCCAGAAAAACGTAAAGTAGCAGGTTCGCTTCTCTTTGCAGCAGCCGGAACTTCATTCTTGACTGGTATTACAGAGCCAATCGAATTTACTTTCCTTTTTGTGGCACCAATGCTTTACGCTGTGCACGCTGTTTTGGCAGGTTCTGCTTTGTTTGTTATGCACATGCTGGGTGCTGGTGTAGCAACTCCTACTGGACATGGTTTCATTAACCTTGTAATCTACGGTGTGTTGCAAGGACCTAAAACGCACTGGTGGCTCGTCTTCTTAGTAGGTATCCCTTATTTCTTCCTTTATTACTATGTCTTTAAATTTATGATTTTGAAATTCAACTTTAAGACTCCAGGTCGAGAAGATACGGATGAAGTCAAATTGGCAAGTAAGCAAGAAGCGCGTGGTAAATATGGCTTGAAGATTCAAAATGTCGGTCAAGCAGCTCCACAGGATACAACACCTACTCCAGAAAAATCTGAAGGGAAAGAACTTAGCAAGCAAGAAAAAACGCACCAACAGGCTCTCGGTTTGATTGCAGCCCACGGTGGTCCGGAAAATATTGTTGATGTCAATGCTTGTATCACTCGTTTGCGGATTGATGTCAAGGACAAATCATTAGTGGATAAGGATACGATTGTCAACCAATATGAAGCACTTGGTTTTGCTGAAAATGGCATGCAAATGCAATCTATCTATGGCGCTTATGCCAATGTTCTCAAAATGGAAATCCAAGACATTCTAGGTTTAGAGGAATAGCCATGGCACATAAGATTTTATGTGTAACAGATTTAGACGGAACTTTTGTGAAAAATTCTGTTGATGTTAATTCAGTAGACTGGCAAGCTTATCAAAAGTTGACACGTTACAGTGACTTCGCTATTGCTACGGGTCGTTCTGTCAAGGAAATCAACTACATTACGCAACGTAATCAGCTTCATTTAAGCTATGCAATCGGCTTTAACGGCGCCATGATTGCTGAAAATGGGAATATATTATTTTCTCAAAAGTTGGCATCAGCAGATGTACAGGCCTTGTTAGACTACCTCAAAAAAGAAAAACTCGTTTTTGATGCACTTGATGGCGAAGAGAGAATTGGCAACTTTGACCATGAGGACAATCGGCGTTTGTGGAATATGCCCATTCTTTGCTTGGAAAATCCTTATGATCTGGTTCGGCAACGTCAGATTTACAAGTTTAACATTCGTCCAGAAGCAGCGAAAACGTCTGTCTATGTAAAAGAATTAAAAGAACATTTCCCCCACTTAGAAGTCTATCAATCAGGGAGCACTCGGATAGAAGTGACTGCGAAAGATGTTTCAAAAGGTAGTGGTTTACAGCTTTTGAAAAAGCATTATCAACTAGTTGTGGCATTTGGCGACTCTGGAAATGACATCTCGATGTTTGAAAAATCCGATATTTCCTATTGCATGGCACATGCCCCAGCCACTGTTCAAGCGGCTGCCACCTACATAGTCGACAGTTTCGCAGACGCCGTCAAGCATTTGGAGGGATTGCTGAGCTTATAAGTTTAGGATTTAAAATAAAAAAACAAAAGCAGACTAGAACTGATTTACTGTCAGTCTAGCCTGCTTTTTTCTTTTGGAGAAGGCGAGTGATTTTTTAGGTTTTATTTATGCATTTTATGGGAATTTGATGTTTTTTATATTATAATTACGACATAACGATCATAACAAGGAGAAGTTATTATTAGTAATGAAAAAGAAAACATCTTGGAGCAATTTTGAATGTATACATAGTGATGTAACAGATACTTTTGAACAATTATGTAGAATATTATTTAAAAGGCAATTTTTAGATAACACTCACGTCTTAACTTCAAGTCCAAATCATCCAGGTATTGAAGTTTCACCTATTTATAGTCCTAAAGTGAAAAGAACGATTGCTTTTCAGTCAAAATATTTTTTAGGTAGAGTAGATTATTCTCAAATTCTAAAATCAGTAAACAAAACTATCGGGAGATATGTTGATCAACTTGATGTCTTCTATCTTTACTGTAATAAGGATTTAACATTAACAAGTCAAAGTTATAAAAGAATTGAATCAACTTTGAAGAGTGTAGATATTGAACTAAGAGTTATTAGTAATAATGAAATACTAACTCAGGTTTCGCAGTATACAGATTTACAATCCTTCTTTTTTGAGAATCACATCATAACGAGGGATTGGTTTGTAACCTATAATCAATTATCATTTGATTCATTAGGTATGAGGTATAATCCAAGGTTCAATGTTGAGATCGGAATGGATGAAAAAATTCATCTTTTTACTAGGAATCAAAAAGCTATTGATAAAATTAATAGTAAAAAAACAGAACTCATCAAAGAGCTAGATACGCTTTATAACTTAAGAGAAAGTCAGATAATTCTTAAAATTAAGGAATTTATTAATAGCTTAGGAGATGTAACAATTGAAAATATTGATGAGTGTTTAGATTGGAATGCCAAGATTAATCGAAGTTTTAAGTCAGAACTTGAAGAATTAGCTAAAAATAGGAAAGAACTAAAAACTAAAATAGGTCAAACTAGCGATTTGTCTCAAGAGAGTCATAATAAAATCTTCAGTCAGGTACGTGATATAGATGGATTGATAAATTATTTATATTACTTTGGTTGTTCAAAAGAAGAAGAGGCTCTGATTAATGATAAAATGCTTGTTGTAACTGGAGAAGCTGGTATGGGAAAAACTCAATTACTCGCAAATTCTGTAAAGGAGACAATGAGTGAGGATGGGTATGCACTTCTTTTGTTAGGCCATCACTATTTATCTACTAGTGATATTTCTAAACAAATTATGGAGAAATTTGAATTTGATTATGGATTCCGTGAATTCTTAGATATGTTGGATATTCTGGGGGAGATTGAGAATCAGCACATATATATTTTTATTGATGCAATTAATGAGACTCCAAATCGAAGTGTGTGGAAGAATGGATTATCAACGATTATTTCAGAAATATGCAGGCGAAAACATATTAAACTTGTACTGTCTGTGAGAACAGGATATGAAAAACTCGTTTTTGAAGAAAATATGATAGAACGACTAAAAAGTGGGGAACTTTTAAGAATTACGCATCATGGTTTTCGAGATGATTCTGTAGTAGCAATTAAAGAGTTTCTAAATTTTCACAATATTCCATTTTCGCCATCTGAGTTATTAAACTATGAGATGACGAATCCGTTGTTTTTAACTTTATTCTGTAAAACATATAATGGAGAGGAATTAAATCTTTTTCAAATGTTTGAGCGTTTTATTACTCTAATTGATGAAGAAATTCAGAAAGCTTTAGGTATTCCGGATTCGGGTAAAATATTAAAAAAATTATTATTAGAAATTGCCGAATGTCAACTTAGTAATAGTAATAATTATCTTATCGAGGAAGATCTATTTCAAATGAACTTTTGGTCATATTACGGCATTCAAAGTAAACCATACTTCCTTTCCTTTCTGCTTAAGTCAGGTCTAATGATTGGCAATGTACGTCAAGATAAAGAAGTGTATTCCTTTGGGTATAATCTATTAGAGGATTATCTTAAAGCTCAAAAGATTATGGAGTTTTCGTTTAAAAAGGAAGAATTAGAGTCTTATCTTGAAAAAGAGTTATTGAAAATCGAAAATGGAGAGATTCAAAATAACAATAACATAGATACTTTTCTCTTTGTATCTTGTTTCTATTTTAAAAAATATGATGAAGACTGTATAAAATTGATTGAAAAGATTTCTAACGAATATGATTGTTATGATTTAGCAAATAGATATTTAAAGAGTTTTTCTTGGCGACCAGTAGATACAGTAAATAGAGAGCTCTTTAGAAATATTGCAAATAAATACCCTACAAATTATCAAGATGTTTTCAATGTTTTAATCGAAAATGCGATTAAAGAAAACAGCTCTATAAATTCAGAGTTCTTACATGAAATTCTTTTTCCAAAGAAGTTAAATAAACGTGACAGTTTTTGGTTGCCATTTATTAATAATTTAACAAATGAATATGAGAGAGTTTTTCAATTGATTTGCCTGTTTGATGAAGGCAATAATATTGATTCTCTTTCGAAAGAGAAAATTAAGTTACTTTTGGTATTATTCACATGGATGCTAGCTTCTTCCAATAGAAGATTACGTGATATAACCTCAAAAGCAATGATTGAAATTTTAAAGAATAATTTCGAGTTTAGTGAATATCTATTACAAAAATTTGAAACAGTTAATGATCCTTACATTATTCAAAGATTATATGGAATTGTTTTTGGTGCCTGTACTAAAAAAGAAACCCCTTATGAAAATGAGTTTCAATCCTTAGCAGAATTTATCTATTCAAGTATATTTGATAAAAAATTCAACTATCCAGATATTTTACTGAGGGATTATGCGAGATTGGTTATTGAAAGATTTTTAATTGAATTTCCTAGAAATAGTGCCAAAATAGACCGTTTAAATATAATTCCTCCGTATAATTCTAAGCCGATTCCTATTGTCACTCCTAGTACCTATAGTAGCTCGGATAGTAAAAGAGGAGGCTTTGACAGAATAGATACTTCTATGAGACCAGAAGGTGTCGGTATGTACGGTGATTTTGGAAGATATACTTTCCAATCAGCACTAAATCGGTTCAAGAACGTTGACATTGAGAATCTATATCATTATGCAATGCAATATATTCGAGATGAGTTGGGATATTCAGATGAATTGTTTACTGAATATGACATTTCATGTGGACACCCTCTTGATAGAGGAAGAAATCACACTATTGAGAGAATTGGAAAGAAATACCAATGGATTGCATTTTATAATATTCTAGCAAGGGTTTCAGACTTTCATAAGTTAAAGGGTTGGGGCAACTCATCTGATGAAGAATATAAAGGTGCTTGGGAACCTTATGTTAGAGATTTTGATCCTACTTTAAATTGTCATTTCATGCTGCCTTTAGAATCACTTCCGAAATTCAATATTGAATATAATGAAAACTTTATTGAAGATACAGGAGTTAATAATCAACAAATTATTGAGTGGATTTTACACAAAACAAGTTTGTTTTATATGCCTTTAACTTATAAAGATAATGATGGGACAGAATGGACATTGCTTTATCAGCATAAAGAAATTAAAAACCAAAAAGATGAAGCTTCTGGTGCATTTTCATGGTTTTGTGAAGGTCATCAGAGAATGTGGAGAATTGTTAAAGCATATTTTGTAAAAAACAGTGAATTTGACTCTTTAAAATCTAATTTTGAAGATAAGGAGATGTTCAAAAAAGGAATGCCGGCTGAAGTACCATCTTTATATCAGATATATAACAGAGAGTTCCCATGGTCACCAGGTGTGAAAGAATTTGTAGGAGATTTTTGGTTCAACTATAATGTAGAAACTGATGAGGAAGAAATTAAACGTCAAAAAGTTTTTGATTTCATTCAGTCTGGCGAAGAGATTGAACTTGTTGAAAAAGAAGAGCATGTTACTGTTAAAGTAAAAAAGACTCTTGCCAAACTTTTACCTGCCCATATTCATTTTTGCTGGGAAGAAGAATATGATGCTTCTAAAAAAGAAACTATTTCATTCGATATTCCTTGCCCAGAATTGCTTGACAAGTTACATTTAGTTCAGAGGAAGTATGATGGATATTTTTTTAGTCAAGATGGAGACTTAGTAGCTTTTGATGGTGAACTAACAAATTCTATAAATGGATTAATTATCAGAAAAGATTATCTTGATAAATTTTTACAAGAAAATGATTTAAGCATATTTTGGGATTTTGTTGGAGAAAAACAATACTTTACGGAATCTCCGCGAGAACAATATTACAGTCGCTGGAAGGGCTTTTTCTGGATGGTTAATTCTGAAATTCAATCAGATATTGATTTAGCTGAGCAGAAACTAGGGGGTACTGATTTTTAAATTAAGTGAAACTTGATTTAAGATTTTATTTTATATGAAGGATGCGAAATTTATGACTTTTGGGTGTTGCTTGATGTGTGTTATAATAAACCTATGGAAAAAAAGAACAAGTTATTATTAATCGACGGTTCGTCCGTTGCTTTTCGCGCTTTTTTTGCGCTTTATAATCAAATCGACCGTTTCAAGAGTCCATCGGGTCTGCACACCAATGCCATCTATGGCTTCCATCTCATGCTCAATCACTTGATGGAGCGCGTGCAGCCGACTCATATCTTGGTAGCTTTTGATGCTGGCAAGACGACCTTCCGGACCGAGATGTACGCCGACTATAAGGCTGGTAGGGCCAAGACACCGGATGAATTTCGGGAGCAGCTGCCCTTTATCCGAGAAATGCTGGACTACTTAGGCATCCGCTACTACGACTTGGCTCAGTACGAGGCAGATGACATCATCGGAACCTTGGATAAGATGGCTGAAAAGATAGCTGTGCCTTACGATGTGACCATTGTCAGCGGCGATAAAGACTTGATTCAGCTGACGGATGATAATACCGTGGTGGAGATTTCCAAGAAAGGTGTGGCTGAGTTCGAAGAATTCACTCCAGCCTACTTGATGGAAAAGATGGGAATTAATCCTGTTCAATTTATTGACCTCAAGGCTTTAATGGGCGATAAATCAGATAATATTCCCGGTGTGACTAAAATCGGAGAGAAAACGGGGCTCAAGCTTCTTTTGGAATATGGTTCTCTGGAAGGCATTTATAACAGCATTGACCAAATGAAGCAGTCTAAGATGAAGGAAAATCTCATTAAGGATAAGGAAATAGCTTTCTTGTCTAGAAAGCTTGTCACTATTGACACTCAAGCTCCGATTGAAATCGGGCTGGATGATTTGGTTTATAAGGGTCCGCAGATAGAGACCCTGAGCAAGTTCTATGACGAGATGGGCTTTAAACAATTTAAGCAAGCGCTAGAAGCAGAGATAGATCCAGAGGAAACGACTGACATTACTTTTGAAGAAGTGACGGAAGTTTGTCCAGAAATGCTCAGTGCAGACGGTTTTTTCTACTTTGAAATGTTGGGGGACAATTACCACATAGACGAGATGGTTGGCTTTGCTTGGGGAAATTCACAGCAGATTTATGCCAGTCAGGACATCAGTCTTTTGCAGCAGCCGGTTTTCAAAGAATTTCTGGAAAATACAGCCTTGAAGGTTTATGACTTTAAACGCTCTAAAGTCTTACTCAGTCGCTTAGGCATTGAGCTTTCGCAACCAGCGTTTGATAGTCGTTTAGCTAAGTACCTTCTTTCGACCGTTGATAACAATGAAATTGCAACGATTGCTAATCTTTATGGCAAGACTAGACTCGTTGAAGATGAAGTGGTTTATGGAAAAGGAGCTAAGCGGGCATTGCCTGAAAAAGCTATTTTATTGAGCCATCTAGCCAAAAAAGTCACAGTTCTCGTTGAAACGGAAAAGCCTATGACGGACTTGCTACGTCAGCACGATCAACTTAATCTCCTGTACGAAATGGAGCAGCCGCTAGCTTTTGTCCTTGCTAAGATGGAAATTGCTGGTATCAAGGTAGAGCGCGAAACATTGCAAACGATGCAGACTGAAAATGAGGAAGTTTTAGCTCGACTAACTCAGGAAATTTATGACTTAGCAGGGGAAGAGTTTAATATCAATTCGCCTAAACAGTTGGGAGGCATTCTCTTTGAAAAACTGGGTCTGCCAACATCTTTCACTAAGAAAACCAAAACAGGCTACTCTACGGCAGTAGATGTATTGGAACGTTTGGCACCGATTGCACCGATTGTGGAGAAGATTTTGGACTATCGGCAAATTGCTAAAATTCAATCAACCTATGTTATGGGGCTACAGGATTGGATTTTAGCAGATGGAAAGATTCATACTCGTTATCTTCAAGATTTGACCCAGACAGGAAGACTATCTAGCGTGGATCCCAATCTGCAAAATATTCCAATTCGTTTGGAGCAAGGACGCTTAATTCGGAAAGCTTTTGTGCCGGAGTGGAAGGATAGTGTCTTGCTCAGTTCCGACTACTCACAAATTGAGCTGCGCGTTTTGGCGCATATTTCGGGTGATGAACATTTAATTGAAGCATTCAGACATGGAGCTGATATTCACACTTCGACAGCTATGCGGGTTTTTGGTATTGAAAAGCCAGAGGATGTGACACCAAATGATCGCCGTAATGCTAAAGCTGTCAACTTTGGTGTTGTTTACGGGATTTCTGATTTTGGACTTGCCAACAATCTGGGGATTAGCCGTAAAGAAGCTAAATCTTATATTGATACTTATTTTGAACGCTATCCTGGAATTAAGAATTATATGGAAAATGTGGTACGAGAGGCTCGAGATAAAGGCTATGTAGAAACTCTCTTCCACCGTCGTCGGGAGATTCCAGATATTAATTCTCGTAATTTCAATGTCCGAGGATTTGCAGAACGAACAGCAATCAATTCGCCGATTCAGGGCAGTGCAGCTGATATTCTCAAAATTGCTATGATTCGGCTGGATCAAGCTCTGACAGATAGGAATTTTAAAACTAGGATGTTGCTGCAAGTTCATGACGAAATTGTGCTGGAAGTACCTGAAAACGAACTGACCGCTATCAAAACGCTGGTCAAAGACATCATGGAATCTGCCATTGAACTTGTTGTACCCTTGAAAGCGGACGAAAGTGCTGGCAAGACCTGGTATGAAGCGAAGTAGAATCAAAAGTACCCCAAAGAGCTATATCATTCTGATTTTTTAGCTGTGTTCAGTTCAGATCAGAAACTTTCAAGGCAAAGACATCAACTTTATAAAATATTTGTGTTTCTGGTTCAAAAAGGGACGGTATGGCTCACGATACATGAAAGATTACGGAGAAAATTTTATGACCTATCATTTTCAAAATCCCAGCGATGGGGTTATCAAACAGTATTTAAAAAATAGCAAGGTGATTGCGGTTGTTGGCTTGTCGGATCGTGAGGAGGCAACTAGCCATCGTGTATCCAAAGAGATGCAAGAGAGAGGCTATCGGATTATTCCGATTAATCCACGAGCAGCTGGTAGGAAAATTCTAGGCGAGACTGTGTATGCTAGTCTAAAGGACATTCCTTTTTCTATTGACATTGTAGATATTTATCGTCGCAGTGAATTTCTGCCAGATGTGGCGCGTGATTTTCTGGAAGCAGATGCCAAGATTTTCTGGGTTCAACTGGGTTTGGAGAATGAAGAAGCGGAGCAGATTCTGCGGGCAGCTGGTCGGGATGATATTGTCATGGATCGCTGTATCAAGCAGGAGCACACCCGTCTAATTTTCGGAGAATAAATGGCAACATTGGTGATTATCAGAGGTAATTCTGGTTCAGGAAAAACGAGTTTGGCAAAGAAATTGCAAGAATACTATGGTCGAAAGACGCTGCTCATCTCACAAGATATCGTTCGTCGTGATATGCTGAAAGAAAAGGTCAAGCCGGGCAATCTATCAATCTCTTTGACAGAAACGATCGCCCGCTATGACTATGAGCGAGATTTGTTGGTTATCGTTGAAGGTTTTTATGAAACAGATATTTATGGGCAAATGCTAGAAAAATTGCATACTCTATTTTATCCAAAAGTTCTGTCTTACTATTATGATTTAACGTTTGAAGAGACAGTTCGCCGTCACCAAACGAGGAACAAGAAAGCAGACTTTAGTCCAGCTGATATGAAACGTTGGTGGAAAGAATGTGATTTTTTGGGTTGGGAGGAAGCGATATTTACAGATCAGGTTTCGCTGGAAGATGCTTTTCAAAAAATTTCAAAAAATATCAATTTGTTATAAAAAATTAAGGTTGATTTAAGCTAACTTGGTTATACTATGTTTATCAAATGAAGACCTCCTAACTTTATTTGATAGAAATCCTAAACTTTTTCATAATAATCTCCCTAATAAAAGTCACCCATTGGTGGCTTTTTTCATATAAAGTTTGCAATATGACACTTTAGCTGAATCACTTTACGAAAAATGGATACAACTCAAAAGACTTGAACAGTTTGTTCAAGTCTTTTGTTGGATTGCCAATTGTTTCATGCAAGAAATTAATAAAAAATTGGAGTCTGATCTTGTTCCTTTAGCACAGCTTCATAGAAAAGAGATTGAGCTGTATAAACGTAAGGATAAACGTAAATGGAAGCAATGCCAAAAGTAATGGCGCTTAGTAAGTACCAACCGATAAAGGTTAAATCAAGAACAAATCGCTTTCCTTTATAACCTTTCATCATTTGGCGACTTGCACGGATGATTTTAAAGGCGCTCTCATAGCTCTGGTTTTCTAATGTATCACAAAGAATAAATTCTACTTGCGAATAAGCGTAATATTGAGGAAGTGCAATAATAATACCGATTACCATCAAAATAAAACCGATTAGAATATAAAGTAACAATGTCCCAACAGTTGTTTGAAGTGCAGTATTTTGTGAGAGAGCTTGAGAATTGGGGAGGAGTTTTATGACACTAAAACTAGCCAGAATCATCATGCCGCTTCCAATCCAGACGAAAATATTCCACAGAAATAGTAATACACGTTTGAGCAAAAGTGTCATGAAAACAGGACCAATTACTTTACTATCAAAAGTCCGAACTGAATCTGTAAAATGCACCTCTTGCCGTTTTCCACGAATGACTTCCAGTAAGGTCCAAAAAGTAGCCGTCAAAAAGAAGGATACGATAAAACTAATCGCGATTGGGAAAAGAGAACGATTGATTCCGTGGACAATCGTCTTTTGAATGCCATATTGTAAGATATTATTGGAAAAGGTATCTGAAGAATAATTGTAAACAACGGAAATAATCGCCGTTAGAATTGGTACTAAAAAGAGTGCATAGATACCTTTGGTTTGACGTTGGATACGACGAGCCTCTGCCCGCAATTCACTTAAATTCATATTTGCCTCCTAATTTGAAACATATTATACCATATTTTGGAGTCAAGTTAATCATAGCTGGCAGAAAACCTTTTGAAAAAATTACTGCTTTATCTTTCCTCTTTTTTTTGATAAAATCATACAGGATGTTGTGAGCAAGTGAAACTCACACACTATAGAATGAAGATCTGGGACTGTTTTTCCCAGCATCGGAGGTAAAAATGTCAAATTCACCGATTCAGTATCGTTTGATTAAAAAAGAAAAGCACACAGGTGCTCGCTTGGGAGAGATTATCACACCTCATGGCACCTTTCCAACACCTATGTTTATGCCGGTCGGCACTCAGGCTACGGTCAAGACTCAATCTCCTGAGGAGCTCAAGCAAATGGGCTCTGGTATCATCTTGGCCAATACTTACCATCTCTGGTTGCGACCGGGTGATGAGCTGATTGCTCGTGCGGGTGGGCTGCACAAGTTCATGAACTGGGATCAAGCTATTCTAACGGATAGCGGCGGTTTTCAGGTTTATTCCTTGGCAGACAGCCGCAATATCACAGAAGAAGGTGTGACCTTTAAAAATCACCTCAACGGCTCTAAGATGTTTTTGTCGCCAGAAAAAGCGATTTCTATTCAGAACAATCTGGGAAGTGACATCATGATGTCTTTTGATGAATGCCCGCAGTTCTACCAACCGTATGATTATGTCAAGAAATCCATTGAGCGGACGAGTCGCTGGGCAGAGCGTGGGCTTAAAGCTCACAGTCGCCCTCACGATCAAGGACTCTTTGGGATTGTGCAGGGAGCTGGTTTTGAAGATCTGCGTCGTCAATCGGCGCATGATTTGGTCAGCATGGATTTTCCAGGTTATTCTATCGGTGGACTAGCTGTCGGAGAGTCTCACGAAGAGATGAATGCAGTGCTAGACTTCACAACGCCTATGCTGCCCGAAAGCAAACCTCGCTATCTCATGGGAGTTGGAGCGCCGGATAGTTTGATAGACGGTGTGATTCGGGGCGTTGATATGTTTGATTGCGTCCTGCCAACTCGGATTGCCCGAAACGGCACCTGTATGACCAGCGAAGGACGCTTGGTGATTAAGAATGCTCAGTTTGCAGAAGATTTTACACCACTAGATCATGATTGCGATTGTTATACGTGTAAAAATTATACACGAGCCTATATTCGTCATTTACTAAAAGCTGATGAAACATTTGGCTTGCGTCTAACTAGCTATCATAATCTTTATTTCTTGGTTAATCTGATGAAAAAGGTTCGTCAAGCTATTTTAGATGATAATCTACTAGAATTTCGTGAAGACTTTGTCGAGCGTTACGGCTACAATCGATCCAAGAGGAATTTTTAAGAAATTTTATTTGAAAGGATAAACTATGTCTGATGAAGAAAAATTGCTGGAAAGATTGACAGCATATCTGTCAAACGACCAAAAACATACCCTGCGTATTTACGGTCATGGTGCTTCAGGCAAGTCAACTTTCGCTCGAAAACTCCAACTAATTCTGGGTGAGGAACGAGCCAATCTGCTGGCAACAGATCCTTACGTAATTGTTGGAGAGTATCGAGATTTACTCAGTTCTAAGGATTTTCCTCATCAAAAAGTAACAGCCTATCTCCCGGCTGTTCATGAGCTCAGTAGTCTAGAACGAGATATTCGTGCTTTGCAGTCTGGTCTGGATATCTTGACGATAGGTACAGCTTGGGCATCCAGCCTCCGCTTGTCAGCTCAAAAGCCGATTTTAATAGTAGAAGGCATGTCAGCAGCTTTTTTACCAAAGAATCTGTTTGATTTATCTATTTGCTTTCACACGGATGAGGGGACAGAGCTGGAGCGCCGCTTGGCTCGAGATACAGCCGTTCGAGGTCGCGATGTGCACTGGATTCGGCAAGTGCACACCAGCCGCCGCCAGCAATATGAACACTACTATAAAATGTATCAGGAAGAGGCTGATTTTCTCATCAGCCAGACTGAAGAGGGCTTTGGAATAGATAAAATAAGCAATGGACTTGGAAAATAAAATTCCAGGTCTTTTGTTTTTTTGGCTTATTTTTTGGTAAAATAGAATAAAATAGATTTTATAGCAACGTTGCTAAATGCAGCAATTAACAGAATTTTTGGCTTGCTTGACTCAGCAGTGATGTAGGCTTGCGGGAGTTGGTCGGTCTGTAGCAGTAGTGAAAAGGATTTAGGAGAAATATGCGTATCAAATGGTTTTCAATGGTTCGAGTGACAGGCTTATTGCTGGTTCTCTTGTATCACTTTTTTCAAAAATTATTTCCTGGGGGATTTCTCGGTGTTGATGTCTTTTTCACCTTTTCAGGTTTTCTGATTACAGCGCTCTTGATTGATGAGTTTTCTCAGAGTAAAAAAATAGAGCTTCTAGCCTTCTTTCGACGGCGTTTTTATCGGATTGTTCCCCCTGTCATCGTCATGGTATTGGTGGTCATGCCCTTTACCTTTTTGATTCGGCGGGATTTTGTAGCCGGTATTGGAACGCAGATTGCAGCAGTCATGGGCTTTGTGACTAACTTTTACGAAATGATGACAGGTGGAAGCTACGAGGCTCAGTTTATTCCACATTTATTTGTCCATAACTGGAGTCTGGCTGTAGAGGTTCATTATTATCTACTTTGGGGACTGGCTGTTTGGTTCCTAGCCAAATATTGCAAAACAGCCGGTCAGTTGAGGGGCAGTATCTTTTTGCTGTCTTCGTTGGGCTTTCTTATCAGCTTTCTCAGTATGTTTATTGGCAGCCTTTTAGGATTCAGTTTTTCGGGGCTTTATTTCTCGACCTGGACTCACATTTATCCTTTCTTTGTCGGCAGTATCCTAGCGACCTTGACCGGTATCAAACAGATGACAGGCCTGTTAAAGAAAATAATTCGCTCCTGGTCTTTGCGAGAGGCTTGTCTGGTCTTTGCGGCGGGAGCGGGTCTCTTAGGCGTGATGATGCTTTGGATCAAGTTTGATTCGCTTTTTACCTATTTGCTTGGTTTTCTTTTGGCTAGTTTGTCAGCGGCGGCTATGATATTGGCTACACGGGTCTTGCATGAGAAGACTCCTGACCTAAAAGAACCGCTAGTTTTGACAGTGATTGCTGATACGAGTTATGGAATCTATCTTTTCCATTGGCCTTTCTACACGATTTTTTCACAGCTGATGGGCAATCTGCCTGCAGTGATGTTAACAAGTCTTCTTTCTCTTGCTTTTGCTGGACTGTCCTTTTATGTTATTGAGCCAATCATTGCTGGGAAGTCCCCTGCTTTTCTCGGTTGGGACTTGCATTTTACGCAGTTGAAAAAGGTCTTGGCAATGAGTTCCGTAGGTTTGCTTCTTATCAGCCTGCTGGCTATCGGACTTGCTCCGAAGATTGGGGCATTTGAGACAGATATGCTAGTCAATGGTCTTCATCAGGCTGACACCAAGCTAAATCGGACTAAAAGTCTTGCAGAAAAAGGAGAAGCTAGTAGTTACAATATTGCAGATGGTGTGACGATTATTGGTGACTCCGTTACCTTACGGGCTAGTACTCCGCTGAAGGAAGTCCTGCCGGATGCACAAGTTGATGCTCAAGGCAGTCGCAATACAGCTCAGGCTCGCGAAATTATGAGCAATAATGCCGCAGCTGGTGGTCTGCTCAAGACCGTCGTGGTAGCAACCGGTGTTAATGTTGTCTTTAACTACGAAGAAGAACTGAATGAGTTGGTCAAGACCCTACCGAAGGGACATCGGCTTATTCTGGTAACTCCTTACGATGGTAATTCAGACAAATATGACAATCCTGTCGCCGAAAAACATGCGCAATATGCCAGAGAGTTAGCCAAGAAATATGCTTACGTCACCATTGCCGATTGGAACACTACTGCCAAGCAGCACCCAGAAATCTGGGTAGGTAGTGATCATATCCACTTTGGAGAAGATGCCGACACAATTGCTGCAGGTGGTCGACTCTATGCGCAGGAAATTCAAAAGGCTGTCACAAAAGCAGCGGATGGGCCTGTAAAGCACAAGTAAATTCTTAGTGCATGGGGAAGTGCAAGTTTGTATTGATCATTCGATTTATCCTAGTAGTTAAAAATCTGTGCAAGCCTTTCAACTAAGCATGTAGGAAACAAACTGACTTTAAGCGTGGAAGGGGCAGATTGTCTTCTTATCCAAGCAATTCTACTTATTCAGATTAAAGAAAAAATGATTTGTAAATGTCAAGCCTCATTTTAAATGAGACTTGATTTTTTTGTGTTGGTACTTACGACTAATAAAGATTTCTATATTTAATCTCTTGCTTTTTCAGAAGATAGTAAAAGCTCAATAAGAAAGGGGAACGCTTTCAAATAAAAAAACTAAAAAACTTGCTCAAATCCCTTGCAATGCTTGGTTCTTTGTGTTAAGATATTATGGTGCTGTGAAAAACAGTCTATAGCTTTGATGCAAGAGGTTGCGACACGCTCGGTTGCATTGCCACGTGATCGCCTGTCGGTTTTCTTGTGGAGCTAGCCTATTATCTTAAATAGACGAAAAAGGAGAAAAAGATGGCAAACAAAAAAATCCGCATCCGTTTGAAAGCTTACGAACATCGTACACTTGACACAGCGGCTGCAAAAATCGTAGAAACTGCTACTCGTACAGGTGCTGAAGTTGCAGGTCCAATCCCACTTCCAACTGAACGCAGCCTCTACACAATCATTCGTGCGACTCATAAATATAAAGATTCTCGCGAACAATTTGAAATGCGCACGCACAAACGTTTGATCGACATCATTAACCCAACTCAAAAAACAGTTGACGCTTTGATGAAATTGGATCTTCCAAGTGGTGTGAACGTAGAGATTAAACTTTAATCAAATATTAAGAAATCGTTCAAATGAAATTGAACACAGGCTAAGAGCCGTGCAAAAAAGATAAACTTCCTAGTGTTCATCGAACACGGCGTCAGTTTTCTATTTTCGCTTCGCTCTTGACGCCCTTGGTATCTTAATCTTGAGCATAAAAAACGCTCGTTAAAAACTTTTTGAAAAAACTATAGAAAAGGAAACATTTTCTCATGACAAAAGGAATCTTAGGGAAAAAAGTGGGAATGACTCAAATCTTCACTGAAGCTGGCGAATTAATCCCTGTGACTGTTGTTGAAGCAGCTCCAAACGTTGTTCTTCAAGTGAAAACAGTTGAAACAGATGGTTACAACGCAGTTCAAGTTGGTTTTGATGACCTTCGTGACGTATTGAGCAACAAACCTGCTAAAGGACATGTAGCAAAAGCTAACACGGCTCCTAAGCGCTTCATTCGTGAATTCAAAAACATTGAAGGCTTAGAAGTTGGTGCAGAAATTACAGTTGACACTTTCGCAGCCGGCGATGTTGTTGATGTAACAGGAACTTCAAAAGGTAAAGGTTTCCAAGGTGTTATCAAACGCTACGGTCAATCTCGTGGGCCAATGGCTCACGGTTCTCGTTATCACCGTCGTCCTGGTTCAATGGGACCAGTTGCGCCTAACCGTGTTTTCAAAAATAAACACTTGGCAGGTCGTATGGGTGGAAATCGTGTAACAATTCAAAACCTTGAAATTGCACAAGTTGTTCCAGAGAAAAACGTTATCCTGATCAAAGGTAACGTACCTGGTGCTAAGAAATCTCTTATCACGATCAAATCAGCAGTTAAAGCTGGTAAATAATAAGGAAAGGGGAAATCAGTCACAATGGCAAACGTAAAATTATTTGACCAAACTGGTAAAGAAGCTGGTGAAGTAGTTCTTAACGATGCAGTATTTGGTATCGAACCAAATGAATCAGTTGTATTTGATGTTGTCATCAGTCAACGTGCAAGTCTTCGTCAAGGAACTCACGCTGTTAAAAACCGCTCTGCAGTATCAGGTGGCGGACGCAAACCATGGCGTCAAAAAGGAACTGGACGTGCGCGTCAAGGTTCTATTCGCTCTCCACAATGGCGTGGTGGTGGTACCGTATTTGGTCCAACTCCTCGTTCATACGCCTACAAACTTCCACAAAAAGTTCGTAGATTGGCACTTAAATCAGTTTATTCTGAAAAAGTTGCTGAAAACAAATTCGTAGCTGTAGACAGCCTTTCATTTACAGCTCCAAAAACTGCTGAGTTTGCGAAAGTACTTGCTGCGCTTAGCATTGACTCAAAAGTACTTGTAATTCTTGAAGAAGGAAATGAATTTGCTGCACTTTCAGCTCGTAACCTTCCAAATGTAAAAGTTGCAACTGCAACAACTGCAAGTGTTCTTGACGTCGTAAATAGCGACAAACTTCTTGTTACTAAAGAAGCTATCTCTACAATCGAGGAGGTTCTTGCATAATGAATTTGTATGACGTAATCAAAAAGCCTATCATTACAGAAAGCTCAATGGCTCTTCTTGAAGAAGGTAAATACGTATTTGAGGTGGACACTCGTGCTCATAAACTTCTTATCAAACAAGCAGTTGAAGCCGCTTTTGATGGAGTAAAGGTTGCAAACGTGAACACAATCAATGTAAAACCAAAAGCAAAACGTGTAGGGCGTTATACTGGTTTTACAAATAAAACTAAAAAAGCTATCATCACTCTTACAGCTGATTCTAAAGCAATCGAGTTGTTTGGTGCTGAAGCAGAATAATCTAAGGAGGAAATATCGTGGGAATCAGAGTTTATAAACCAACTACAAATGGTCGCCGTAATATGACTTCTTTGGATTTTGCCGAAATCACAACGAGCACTCCAGAAAAAACTTTGCTTGTTTCTTTGAACAACAAAGCCGGTCGTAATAACAACGGTCGTATCACTGTTCGTCACCAAGGCGGCGGACACAAACGCCACTATCGTTTAATTGACTTTAAACGCAATAAAGATGGTGTTGAAGCAGTCGTTAAAACAATTGAATACGATCCAAATCGTTCAGCGAATATCGCTCTTGTACATTACACTGATGGTGTAAAAGCTTATATCATCGCTCCTAAGGGCCTTGAAGTTGGCCAACGCATCGTTTCTGGACCAGAAGCAGATATCAAAGTCGGAAACGCTCTTCCACTCGCTAATATCCCAGTTGGTACATTGATTCATAATATTGAATTGAAACCAGGTCATGGCGGTGAATTAGTACGTGCTGCCGGAGCTTCTGCTCAAGTGTTGGGACAAGAAGGGAAATACGTCCTTGTCCGTCTTCAATCTGGTGAAGTTCGTATGATTCTTGGCACTTGCCGTGCCACAGTTGGTGTTGTCGGAAATGAACAACACGGTTTGGTTAATCTTGGTAAAGCAGGACGTAGCCGTTGGAAAGGTATTCGCCCAACAGTTCGCGGTTCTGTAATGAACCCTAACGATCACCCGCACGGTGGTGGTGAAGGTAAAGCACCAGTTGGTCGTAAAGCGCCATCTACTCCATGGGGCAAACCTGCTCTTGGACTTAAAACTCGTAATAAAAAAGCGAAATCTGACAAACTCATCGTTCGTCGTCGCAACGAGAAATAATCTAAAACAATCTATCCGCCAGCTCGGTAGCGCTGCTTAGCAGCGCAGGCCGCTGTGGTACTTATTTTAAAGGAGAAAATATAAAAATGGGACGCAGTCTTAAAAAAGGACCTTTCGTCGATGAGCATTTGATGAAGAAAGTTGAAGCTCAAGCCAACGACGAAAAGAAAAAAGTCATCAAAACTTGGTCACGTCGTTCAACGATCTTCCCAAGTTTCATCGGATATACAATCGCAGTCTATGACGGCCGCAAGCATGTACCTGTATATATTCAGGAAGACATGGTAGGTCACAAGCTTGGTGAGTTTGCGCCAACTCGTACTTACAAGGGTCACGCAGCTGACGATAAGAAGACACGTAGATAAGAGAGGAGAAGGACATGGCAGAAATTACTTCAGCTAAAGCAATGGCTCGTACAGTGCGCGTTTCCCCTCGCAAATCTCGTCTGGTTTTGGACAATATCCGTGGGAAAGATGTCGCTGACGCAATCGCAATCTTGAAATTCACTCCAAACAAAGCTGCTGGCATTATCGAAAAAGTGCTCAATTCAGCAATCGCTAACGCAGAAAACAACTTTGGTTTGGAAAAAGCAAACTTGGTAGTATCTGAAGCTTACGCAAACGAAGGACCAACCATGAAACGTTTCCGTCCACGTGCGAAAGGTTCAGCTTCACCAATCAACAAACGCACTAGCCACATCACAGTGGTTGTTGCAGAAAAATAAGGAGGTAAAATCGTGGGTCAAAAAGTACATCCAATAGGTATGCGTGTCGGTATCATCCGTGACTGGGATGCCAAATGGTATGCTGAAAAAGAATACGCGGATTACCTTCATGAAGATCTTGCAATCCGTAAATTCATTCAAAAAGAATTAGCTGACGCAGCTGTTTCAACTATTGAAATCGAACGCGCAGTAAACAAAGTAAATGTTTCCCTTCACACTGCCAAACCAGGTATGGTTATCGGTAAAGGTGGTGCAAACGTTGATGCACTTCGTGCAAAACTTAACAAATTGACTAGAAAACAAGTCCACATCAACATCATTGAAATCAAATCACCAGATTTAGATGCTCATCTTGTTGGTGAAGGTATTGCTCGCCAGTTAGAGCAACGTGTTGCTTTCCGCCGAGCTCAAAAACAAGCTATCCAACGTACTATGCGTGCTGGTGCTAAAGGGATTAAAACTCAAGTATCTGGTCGTTTGAACGGTGCAGATATCGCTCGTGCAGAAGGATATTCTGAAGGAACTGTTCCACTTCACACACTTCGCGCAGATATTGACTACGCTTGGGAAGAAGCAGATACTACTTACGGTAAACTTGGTGTTAAAGTTTGGATTTACCGCGGAGAAGTTCTTCCGGCTCGTAAAAACACTAAAGGAGGTAAATAACCAATGTTAGTACCTAAACGTGTTAAACACCGTCGCGAATTTCGTGGTAAAATGCGCGGTGAAGCTAAAGGTGGTAAAGAAGTAGCATTTGGAGAATATGGTCTTCAAGCAACTACTAGCCATTGGATCACAAACCGCCAAATCGAAGCTGCCCGTATCGCTATGACGCGTTACATGAAACGTGGTGGTAAAGTTTGGATTAAAATCTTCCCACATAAATCATACACTGCCAAAGCTATCGGTGTGCGTATGGGATCTGGGAAAGGTGCTCCAGAAGGTTGGGTTGCACCCGTTAAACGTGGCAAAGTGATGTTTGAAATCGCTGGTGTATCAGAAGAAGTTGCTCGTGAAGCCCTTCGTCTTGCAAGCCACAAATTACCAGTTAAAACAAAATTCGTAAAACGTGAAGCTGAATAAGGAGAAGGCATGAAACTTAATGAAGTAAAAGAATTTGTTAAAGAACTTCGTGGTCTTTCTCAAGAAGAACTCGCGAAGCGTGAAAATGAATTAAAGAAAGAATTGTTTGAACTTCGTTTCCAAGCAGCAGCGGGTCAATTAGAACAAACCGCACGCTTGAAAGAAGTGAAAAAACAAATCGCTCGTATCAAAACTGTTCAATCAGAAGTTAAGTAATAGACTTGGGAAAGGAGAAATTCTAAAATGGAACGTAATCAACGTAAAACTCTTGTTGGACGCGTTGTTTCTGACAAGATGGATAAAACAATCACAGTTGTAGTTGAAACTAAACGTAACCACCCAGTCTATGGTAAGCGTATTAACTACTCTAAAAAATACAAAGCACATGATGAAAATAACATCGCTAAAGAAGGCGACATCGTTCGTATCATGGAAACTCGTCCGCTTTCAGCTACAAAACGCTTCCGTCTTGTAGAAGTTGTAGAAGAAGCTGTTATTATCTAATCTTACCTGAAAGGAGAAAACTTAAATGATTCAAACAGAAACTCGTTTGAAAGTTGCTGACAACAGCGGTGCCCGCGAAATCTTGACAATCAAAGTTCTTGGTGGTTCAAAACGCAAATTCGCTAGCATTGGTGATGTCATCGTTGCATCTGTAAAACAAGCTACTCCTGGTGGTACGGTTAAAAAAGGTGACGTTGTAAAAGCGGTTATCGTTCGTACTAAATCAGGTGCTCGTCGTAAAGATGGTTCATACATCAAATTCGACGAAAACGCTGCAGTGATTATCCGTGATGATAAAACTCCTCGCGGAACTCGTATCTTTGGTCCAGTTGCACGTGAATTGCGTGAAGGTGGATTCATGAAGATTGTGTCACTTGCCCCAGAAGTACTTTAATCTCAAACAAACTAAGTCCCCTATCTTTGATTAGATAGGGTGCCCATCAAGGCGTAAGAAATCAAAGGAGAAACCAATGTTTGTAAAAACTGGCGACAAAGTTCGCGTGATTGCTGGTAAGGACAAAGGTGTTGAAGCCAAAGTCATTGCCGCACTTCCAAAGGTAAATAAAGTTGTTGTTGAAGGTGTAAACATCATCAAGAAACACCAAAAGCCTAATAATGAAAACCCTCAAGGTGCTATCGTAGAAAAAGAAGCACCAATCCATGTATCTAACGTTCAAGTGTTGGACAAAAATGGTGTTGCAGGGCGTGTTGGCTACAAGTTTGTAGACGGCAAAAAAGTTCGTTACAATAAAAAATCAGGCGAAGTGCTTGACTAATCACGAAGGAAAGGAGAAGTATAATGGCTAATCGTTTAAAAGAAAAATATCTTAATGAAGTAGTTCCTGCTTTGACTGAAAAGTTCAACTACTCATCTGTTATGGCTGTGCCAAAAGTGGATAAAATCGTTTTGAACATGGGTGTTGGTGACGCTGTTTCAAACGCTAAAAATCTTGAAAAAGCTGCTGAAGAGCTTGCTCTGATCTCTGGTCAAAAACCACTTATTACTAAAGCTAAAAAATCAATCGCCGGCTTCCGTCTTCGTGAAGGTGTAGCGATCGGTGCTAAAGTAACTCTTCGTGGTGAACGTATGTATGAGTTTTTGGATAAATTGGTTACTGTATCGCTTCCACGTGTTCGTGACTTCCACGGAGTTCCAACAAAATCATTTGATGGACGTGGAAACTATACACTTGGTGTGAAAGAACAGTTGATTTTCCCAGAAATTAGCTTTGATGATGTTGATAAGACACGCGGTCTAGATATCGTTATCGTAACAACTGCTAACACCGATGAAGAATCACGTGAATTGCTTACAGGCCTTGGAATGCCTTTTGCAAAATAATCTAGGAGGTAAATAAATTGGCTAAAAAATCAATGATTGCTAAGAACAAACGCCCAGCGAAGTTCTCTACGCAAGCTTACACTCGTTGCGAACGTTGTGGTCGTCCACATTCTGTTTACCGCAAATTTAAACTTTGCCGTGTTTGCTTCCGTGAATTGGCATACAAAGGACAAATTCCAGGCGTTACCAAAGCATCTTGGTAATATTATGATGTGAGAGCGTTAAGAGAACGCAGTAAAAATAGAAAGTTTGATGCAGGAGCGATGCTCCAAAGCAAATTGGTCTTTTTTGCCAAAGCTGTCACGCTCTCTGTATCATGTATTAACTAGCAAGTGAAAGCTTCAAACTACTAGTAAGAGGAGAAAATAAAAATGGTTATGACTGACCCAATTGCAGACTTTTTAACACGTATTCGTAATGCGAACCAAGCAAAACACGAAGTGTTGGAAGTACCTGCTTCAAACATTAAAAAAGGAATTGCTGAAATTCTTAAACGCGAAGGTTTTGTGAAAAACGTTGAGTACATTGAAGATAACAAACAAGGTGTTATTCGTGTATTCTTGAAATACGATCAAAACGGTGGAAAAGTAATCACTGGTTTGAAACGTATTTCAACTCCAGGGCTTCGTGTTTATAAAAAACGTGAAGATCTTCCAAAAGTTTTAAATGGACTTGGAATTGCAATCATTTCAACATCTGAAGGCTTGTTGACCGATAAGGAAGCACGTCAAAAGAATGTTGGTGGGGAAGTAATCGCCTACGTTTGGTAATTTATGATATGAGAGCGTTAAAAGAATGCAGTGAAAATAGGAAGTTTGATTCGGGAGCAATGCTCCAAAGCAAACTTATCTTTTTCACAAGTTCTTAGCTCGAACTCAAATCATGATGCTAAGCACAACAGAGACCAAAGTGAAAATAGGAAAATTGGTGACGGTTCGATGGACATAGACAATTTTATTTTGTTCACATAGATTTCTGTGTGGATCCAATTAGCTAAGCTGATTTGACAGTATCAAGGAGTTGAAACCTATAGTTTAACTTTATGGTTGAAGTATTCAATCATAAAGTCCCGTGAAAACTAGTCGCTTTGCGGCTTGATAATCTAACAGGAGAAAAATAACATGTCACGTATTGGTAATAAAGTTATTCCATTGCCTGCTGGTGTTGAATTGACCAACAAGGACAACGTAGTAACTGTAAAAGGACCTAAAGGAGAACTCACTCGTACGTTCTCAAAAGATATTGAAATCCGTGTGGAAGGAACAGAATTAACACTTCACCGTCCAAACGATACAAAAGAAATGAAAACAATTCACGGAACAACTCGTGCCCTTTTGAACAACATGGTTCATGGTGTCTCAGAAGGCTTCAAGAAAGAACTTGAAATGCGCGGGGTTGGTTACCGTGCTCAACTTCAAGGGAAAAAGCTTGTGCTTTCAGTTGGTAAATCGCATCCAGATGAAGTAGAAGCTCCTGAAGGTATTACTTTTGAACTTCCAAATCCAACGACTATTGTTGTGAGTGGAATTTCAAAAGAAGTGGTAGGGCAAACTGCTGCTTACATTCGTAGTCTGCGTGCTCCAGAACCATATAAAGGTAAAGGTATCCGCTACGTTGGTGAATTTGTTCGCCGTAAAGAAGGTAAAACAGGTAAATAATGTTAAACGGTTGTTCTTCAACCGAAATAATTATTTCCAACTTTGTGCTTAGGCACACAATAAAATTAAGAGGTGAAAATTGTGATTTCGAAACCAGATAAAAACAAAGTCCGCCAAAAACGCCATCGTCGCGTTCGCGGAAAACTCTCTGGAACTGCTGATCGCCCACGTTTGAACGTTTTTCGTTCTAATACAGGCATCTACGCTCAAGTAATTGATGACGTAGCGGGTGTAACGCTCGCAAGCGCTTCAACTCTTGACAAAGAAGTTTCAAAAGGAACTAAGACTGAACAAGCCGTTGTTGTTGGAAAACTCGTTGCTGAACGTGCAGTTGCTAAAGGTATTTCTGAAGTGGTGTTTGACCGCGGTGGATATCTCTATCACGGACGTGTAAAAGCTTTGGCTGATGCAGCTCGTGAAAACGGATTGAAATTCTAATAGGGAGGACACTAGAAAATGGCATTTAAAGACAATGCAGTTGAACTTGAAGAACGCGTAGTTGCGATTAACCGTGTTACTAAAGTTGTTAAAGGTGGACGTCGTCTTCGTTTTGCAGCTCTTGTAGTTGTCGGTGACCGTAATGGTCGTGTAGGCTTCGGTACTGGTAAAGCTCAAGAAGTACCAGAAGCTATTCGCAAGGCAGTTGAAGATGCGAAGAAAAATTTGATTGAAGTACCAATGGTTGGCACAACAATTCCTCACGAAGTTCTTTCAGAATTTGGTGGAGCTAAAGTATTGTTGAAACCAGCTGTAGAAGGTTCTGGAGTTGCTGCTGGCGGCGCTGTTCGTGCCGTTATCGAATTGGCAGGTGTGGCAGATGTAACATCTAAATCGCTTGGTTCTAACACTCCAATCAACATTGTTCGTGCAACTGTTGAAGGTTTGAAACAATTAAAACGCGCTGAAGAAGTTGCTGCCCTTCGTGGTATTTCAGTTTCTGACTTGGCATAAGAAAGGGGATAACATGGCTCAAATTAAAATTACTTTGACTAAGTCTCCAATTGGACGCATCCCGTCACAACGTAAAACTGTTGTAGCACTTGGACTTGGCAAATTGAACAGCTCAGTTATCAAAGAAGACAATGCTGCCGTTCGTGGTATGATTACAGCTGTTTCTCATTTGGTAACTGTTGAAGAAGTAAAGTAAGCAAAAATTTTTGCTGCAAAACTTTAACTTGAAAATAAATTAGGGGATGGGAGAAATTTCTCAGCCCTTAAAACTAAATATGTGTATAGGCGAGTTTGCAGTAGGGACACCTTTTCCCTGCTGCGAGCGCTAGCATTTTACAAAAGAGGAGAAAATAATAATGAAACTTCATGAATTACAACCTGCTACAGGTTCTCGTAAAGTCCGCAATCGTGTTGGTCGTGGTACTTCATCAGGTAATGGTAAAACTTCTGGCCGCGGTCAAAAAGGTCAAAAAGCTCGTAGTGGTGGAAAAGTTCGTCTTGGCTTTGAAGGTGGACAAACACCATTGTTCCGTCGTATGCCAAAACGTGGTTTCTTAAACATCAATCGTAAAGAATATGCAATTGTCAATCTTGATCAATTGAATGTTTTTAAAGATGGAACAGAAGTAACTCCAGTTGTTCTTGTTGAAGCAGGAATTGTAAAAGCTGAAAAATCTGGTGTTAAGATTCTTGGTAATGGTGAATTAACGAAGAAATTGACTGTTAAAGCAGCTAAATTTTCTAAATCAGCCGAAGAAGCTATCACTGCTAAAGGTGGTTCAGCGGAAGTCATCTAAGTGGGGTGACCTATGTTTTTTAAACTATTAAAAGATGCATTAAAAATTAAACAAGTCCGTTCTAAAATTCTATTTACAATTTTCATTGTATTAGTATTTAGAATTGGAACGACGATTACTGTTCCGGGTGTTAATGCCAAAAGCTTGCAAGCTCTTAATGGGCTTTCCTTTCTAAACATGCTTAGTCTTGTCTCAGGTAATGCATTGCGGAATTTCTCAGTTTTTGCATTGGGAGTTAGTCCTTACATTACCGCATCCATTGTTGTACAACTACTCCAAATGGATATTTTACCTAAATTTGTAGAATGGGGAAAACAAGGCGAGGTTGGACGAAGAAAGTTAAATCAAGCAACGCGCTATATTTCCTTAGTTTTGGCATTTGTTCAATCTATTGGTATTACAGCAGGTTTCCATACCTTATCGAGTGCAAAATTAGTAGCAACACCTAACTGGCAAACGTATTTGCTAATTGGCTTTCTTTTAACAACGGGTTCTATGATTGTGACCTGGTTAGGGGAGCAAATTACAGATAAAGGGTATGGTAATGGTGTTTCTATGATTATCTTTGCAGGTATCGTAGCAGCAATCCCAGGAATGATTAAAAGTATATATGTAGACTACTTTGTTAATATACCGAGCAGCCGTATTACTTCCTCTATCATTTTTGTTACTATTCTGCTTATAGCCGTTTTACTTATTGTTTACTTTACAACATTCGTTCAACAGGCAGAATATAAAATTCCAATTCAGTATACAAAGATTGCTCAAGGGGCGCCTTCTAGTTCGTATCTTCCTTTAAAAGTCAATCCGGCTGGTGTTATTCCGGTTATCTTTGCAAGTTCAATCACAGCTGCACCTGCAGCTATCTTCCAATTCTTGACAGCTACAGGCCACAACGCACAGTGGGTTCGAGTGGCGCAGTCGTTGTTTGCGACGACGACAGTCAGCGGCATCGCAATGTATGCTCTCTTGATTATTTTGTTTACATTTTTCTATACATTTGTACAAATCAATCCAGAGAAAACTGCGGAAAATTTGCAAAAGAGCGGTGCCTATATTCATGGTGTCCGTCCGGGTAAAGGTACAGAAGAATACATGTCCAAGCTGCTTCGTCGCTTGGCAACAGTTGGTTCACTTTTCTTAGGCTTTATTTCGATTTTACCGATTTTAGCCAAGGATTTATTTGGATTGACAGATGCTGTTGCTTTGGGTGGTACTAGTTTGTTGATTATTATTGCGACTGGTATTGAAGGGATGAAACAACTTGAAGGTTATCTTCTAAAGAGAAAATATACTGGCTTTATGAATACAACAGAATAGAATAAAGTAAAGAAAGATATTTTAACTTGAAAAGCAATTTGCGTTAAATAACGAACGCAATGGTTGATGATGAAAATGAGCTTTTGTTTTCATCTTGAATCAACTATGTTGCGGGGTGGGAGAGCAAATCGAAAATCATAGATTTTCTGAAGTCTGTCCCACTCTTTCTATTTTGTTTTTAAATAAGTTTATGAAATGCTGTTAATTAATAGATTTGTTTAAAAACAAAAAAGGAGAAGGATTATGAATCTTTTGATTATGGGCTTGCCAGGCGCAGGCAAGGGAACACAAGCAGCCAAAATCGTTGAGAAATTTGGTGTTGCACATATTTCAACGGGAGATATGTTTCGTGCAGCTATGGCAAACCAAACTGAAATGGGTGTACTTGCTAAATCATACATTGACAAAGGCGAATTAGTACCTGATGAAGTGACCAATGGAATTGTCAAAGAACGACTATCACAAGATGATATTAAAGAAAAAGGCTTTTTGTTAGACGGTTACCCACGCACCATTGAGCAAGCTCATGCGTTGGATGAGATATTGACTGCCCTTGGTCTTGTTTTGGATGGGGTTGTCAATATTGAAGTAGACCCGAATAGTCTACTAGAGCGCTTGAGTGGACGGATTATTCATAAAAAAACGGGAGAAACTTTCCATAAAGTATTTAATCCACCAGCAGATTATAATGAAGAAGATTATTACCAACGTGAAGATGACAAACCTGAAACAGTGAAACGTCGTTTGGATGTCAACATTGCACAAGGTCAGCCGATTATTGATCATTATCGCGCTCAAGGTTTGGTTCACGATATTCAAGGTAACCAAGAAATTGATGCAGTCTTTGCTGACATCGAAAAAGTCTTGATGAATTTGAAATAAAAGCGTTTTTCAAGCTTGCAATATTTGACAAGTAGTGATACAATGAATTAGTCTGACTTATAATTGTTACCTCTGTGTCCAGAGGAACGAATCGAAATTTAGGGAGGTGCTTTTGCGTGGCAAAAGACGATGTGATTGAAGTTGAAGGCAAGGTTGTTGATACCATGCCAAATGCAATGTTTACGGTTGAACTTGAAAATGGACATCAGATTTTGGCAACAGTTTCTGGTAAAATTCGTAAAAATTATATTCGTATTTTAGCGGGAGACCGTGTTACTGTCGAGATGAGTCCATATGATTTGACACGTGGACGGATCACCTACCGCTTTAAATAATCGAAATACTTGGAGGGATAAAAAATGAAAGTAAGACCATCGGTCAAACCAATTTGCGAATACTGTAAAGTTATTCGTCGTAATGGTCGTGTTATGGTAATTTGCCCAGCAAACCCAAAACACAAACAACGTCAAGGATAATAGAAAGGAGAAAAAATGGCTCGTATTGCTGGAGTTGATATTCCAAATGACAAACGTGTAGTTGTTTCACTTACTTATGTATACGGTATCGGTCTTCCAACTTCTAAGAAAATTTTGGCTGCTGCTGGAGTTTCAGAAGATATTCGTGTGAAAGATTTAACATCTGATCAGGAAGATGCTATCCGTCGTGAAGTTGATGCTATCAAAGTTGAAGGTGACCTTCGCCGCGAAGTAAACTTAAACATCAAGCGTTTGATGGAAATTGGTTCATATCGTGGAATCCGTCATCGTCGTGGACTTCCTGTACGTGGACAAAACACTAAGAACAACGCTCGCACTCGTAAAGGGAAAGCTGTTGCGATTGCTGGTAAGAAAAAATAATATAAGGAGGTAAAAAGTCTTGGCTAAACCAACACGTAAACGTCGTGTGAAGAAAAATATCGAATCTGGTATTGCTCATATTCACGCTACATTTAACAACACTATTGTTATGATTACTGATGTGCATGGTAACGCAATTGCTTGGTCATCTGCTGGAGCTCTTGGATTTAAAGGTTCTCGTAAATCTACACCATTTGCTGCCCAAATGGCATCTGAAGCTGCTGCAAAATCTGCACAAGAACACGGTCTTAAATCAGTTGAAGTTACTGTTAAAGGTCCAGGTTCTGGTCGTGAGTCAGCTATTCGTGCTCTTGCTGCCGCTGGTCTTGAAGTAACAGCTATTCGTGATGTGACTCCTGTGCCACACAATGGTGCTCGTCCTCCAAAACGTCGCCGTGTATAATCATAAACCATTACACTGCTTTTCGTTTAAGAGGGAGTAACTAAATGATTGAGTTTGAAAAACCAAATATAACAAAAATTGATGAAAATAAAGACTACGGCATATTTGTAGTAGAACCACTAGAACGTGGTTATGGTACAACGCTTGGGAACTCACTTCGTCGTGTACTTCTTGCATCTCTACCAGGTGCTGCTGTAACATCTATCAATATTGAAGGTGTATTGCACGAATTCGATACAGTTCCAGGTGTCCGTGAAGATGTGATGCAAATCATTCTGAACGTCAAAGGGATTGCTGTAAAATCTTACGTCGAAGACGAAAAGACGATTGAACTGGATGTTGAAGGTCCTGCAGAAATTACTGCCGGTGATATTTTGACAGATAGTGATATTGAAATTGTAAATCCTGATCATTATCTTTTTACAATCGGTGAAGGCGCTAGCTTAAAAGCTATTATGACTGTAAATGTAGGGCGTGGTTATGTGCCGGCTGATGAAAATAAAAAAGATGATGCACCAGTAGGAACGCTTGCGGTAGATTCAATCTATACGCCGGTGAAAAAGGTTAATTACCAAGTTGAACCAGCTCGCGTTGGTAGCAATGATGGTTTTGATAAATTAACTCTTGAAATCATGACAGACGGAACGATTATTCCAGAAGATGCCTTGGGACTTTCTGCGCGTATTTTAACGCAACATTTGGATTTATTCACTAATTTAACTGAAGTGGCAAAATCTACCGATGTAATGAAAGAAACAGAAAAAGTTTCAGATGATCGTGTGTTAGATCGTACAATTGAGGAATTGGATTTATCAGTTCGTTCATACAACTGCTTGAAACGAGCTGGTATCAATACTGTATTTGATTTGACAGAAAAAACTGAACCTGAAATGATGAAAGTAAGAAATCTAGGACGGAAGAGTCTTGAAGAGGTAAAAGTAAAACTTTCTGATCTCGGTCTTGGATTAAAAAACGATAAATAAAGGAGGAAAACATGGCTTACCGTAAACTAGGACGCACTAGCTCACAACGTAAAGCAATGCTTCGCGATTTAACCACTGACTTGATTATCAATGAATCAATCGTGACGACAGAAGCTCGTGCAAAAGAAATCCGTAAAACAGTAGAAAAAATGATTACCTTGGGTAAACGAGGAGACTTGCATGCACGCCGTCAAGCAGCAGCTTATGTACGTAATGAAATTGCATCAGAAAACTATGATGAAGAAACAGCAAAATATACTTCAACTACTGCCCTTCAAAAACTATTCTCTGATTTAGCACCTCGTTATGCAGAACGTAAAGGAGGATATACTCGTATCCTTAAAACTGAACCACGTCGTGGTGATGCAGCGCCAATGGCTATCATTGAATTAGTATAATTTTTATCAATTTTGTTGAGTGTTATGATGATGGAGTCAAGTTACTCTTAGTCTAGCTCTGGTCTACCGCTAGGATTTTCCTAGCGGGAACACTCATCTTATGATAATCACCGTAGACGCTTGTTTACGAAATTGCTTTTATAGGAAAAGCAATTTCGTAAGCAGGCGTTATTTAAATTTCGTAATCTCTGTGAGGATTCTTCTGCAGAAACAAATTCGTATAGAGGACTGTATAAATTTAAATGGAGAGAATGAATACAATTTTTCGATATAGAGATAACCTCTTCTCTCTCAACGTTCACAATTTATCCCAGAAGTGTAATCGCTTGAGCTAAGGTTGTCAGAAAGGCACAAATAGAAGTCGGAAGAGAAAAGAAGGAAGTCAAATGTTCCTCTCCTTGTTATACTAAAGAAAAAAGGAGGGTTATGAAATGGACTTCAAGGAGTTGTATGACAAAGTGAGAGGGATCGTACTGAAGTGTCGCCGGGAATATTATGTCCACCTGTGGGAGTTAAGTGATTGGGACCAAGAAGGG
>NZ_JAQFJF010000011.1:0-45511 GCF_030439905.1 Streptococcus sp. SN3 | reverse complement strand
TCATAGACGCGCTAGTAGACGCGGACGTACTTGCACTTACTGACGCACTCGTGGAAGCCGATGTACTTGCGCTTACTGATGCGCTGGTTGACGCAGATGTGCTTGCTGAAACTGAGGCACTCGTCGATGCGGACGTACTTGCACTTACTGATGCACTCGTTGATGCTGACGTACTTGCGCTTACTGACGCACTCGTTGATGCCGATGTGCTGGCACTCATAGACGCGCTAGTAGACGCGGACGTACTTGCACTTACTGACGCACTCGTGGAAGCCGATGTACTTGCGCTTACTGATGCGCTGGTTGACGCAGATGTGCTTGCTGAAACTGAGGCACTCGTCGACGCAGATGTGCTTGCACTCACTGACGCGCTAGTTGATGCGGACGTACTTGCGCTTACTGACGCACTCGTGGAAGCAGACGTGCTTGCACTTACTGATGCACTTGTTGACGCGGACGTGCTGGCTGAAACTGATGCGCTCGTGGAAGCTGACGTACTTGCACTTACTGAAGCACTGGTCGATGCGGAGGTACTTGCGCTCACTGACGCACTCGTTGACGCGGACGTACTTGCACTTACGGATGCGCTCGTTGACGCGGACGTGCTGGCTGATACTGAAGCACTGGTGGATGCAGATGTACTTGCGCTTGTAGACGCGCTAGTCGATGCTGACGTACTTGCGCTCACTGACGCACTCGTTGAAGCCGATGTGCTGGCACTTACGGACGCACTCGTCGATGCTGACGTGCTTGCGGAAACTGACGCACTAGTGGAAGCCGACGTACTTGCACTCACCGATGCACTCGTTGAGGCGGACGTACTTGCTGATACAGATTTCTGTGCTGAAGTTGATGCACTAATGGAAGCCGATTTACTAGCCGCCGTAGATTGGCTCGCAGATGTAGAGGCGCTTACTGATGCACTAGCTGATAAACTAGGACGTAAATCTTGAATAGTCCTATCAGCTGTAATTGTATCTCTTGAACGGCTAGCAGGAGTATCATCTGGATAAATAACCGACACAGAACCATCATTGTTAACAACATATTGGACATTGTTGGGCAGATTCCCTGTATTAGCCGCCCTAACTTTTTCTTCAATAGCTGTTTTTTCACTTGTTGATAGTTGCTGGGGGTTCAGAACTCCAGTTAAACTTCCAGGATTGTTTGGTGTATATTTATCTGTCTGGTTAGCAATAACAATTCTGAAATTTTTTGCTTCACTAGTTAAACCACTAGCATCTGTCGCTCTAACCTTGAAAGTGTAATAACCACCAGGTCCTGCTGGTTGACTTTTCGGTATCGTCCCTCTAATAGTTGTCACAAGAGGATTTTGTTCCGTAGCATTATTAGGATTGTTTATATTCGGTGTATCAAATGTAAAACCTAAGGCTAGCAAAGCGTTATAAGTTCTAGTAGCAGCAAGATCTCCTGCAAAATTTACATTGGTAATCTTACCACTATTATCATAAAAGTGGAGTTCAGCAGTACCTTCTTCTCCACGATAGAAGATATAGTCTCTACCCTCATCAACAAAGACTGGGGCTACCCTATCTGTATCAACTGTCTGTGCAGCAGCAATAGTGTCTGTTGAACCATCCGGATAGGTAATTGTTACGGTACCATTTTCTGAAACCGAATAAGTTGATGTGGCAGGAAGATTTGGATTAGCACTTTTGACTGCAGCAATGACCGCATCTTTGTCTGTTTGGGTCAGACTATTCGCATTCTGAACATAGGTTAAAGTTGGAGCTTGAGGAGTATATTTTTCTGTCTGAGGTCTTATAACTAATACAAAACGCTCACTTTGTTTGTCTACTAATCTAGTGATATTCCCTGCAGCATCTTCTGCTCGAACATATTTAGTATAGCGATCCCCAGGTCCAACACCATGATTAATTGGCACAATACCGTAGACACGAGTCCTTAAGGGATTGGTGGACGTTGCATTACCTGCAACACCTAGATTATCTGTAGAATGTTGTATCCAATTTGGGCTTATGTAAGTAGAGTCCTCTGCTCCTTCAATATTTCGAACAATGACTCGATTAACTTGACCACTATCATCAGTCGTTTCTACAAAAAACTCAAATTCTTCTCCCCTATAAGCTATCACCTCTTGAGGAAGCGTAATTGTAGGAGGGGTTGTATCTGTAGCCCGACGCGTTCTTCTCCGCCCTGTCTGACTAGAAGATTTTGTTGACTGCTGGCTGCTTTCGGATCTAGCACTCTCTGATGTAGAGGTAGTAGACGTTTGACTGGCTGAGACTGACTCTGATGCACTAGCGGACGCACTGGTGCTTGCACTAACCGAATCAGATGTACTTGAAGACACTGAAAGAGACTCAGATACACTTAAGGAATCTGAGACTGCTTGAGATGTGCTGGCACTGATAGAGGCAGAGCTAAACTGTGACATTGACTCTGATGCTGAGATGCTGGCTGAGATAGATGCACTGACAGAAGCACTGGCACTGGCTGAGGATGTATCTGATACAGACTCTGACTCAGTATGTGAGCTTGCCGTTGCAGTTGCTGCTTCAGCAGCACTGCTTTCTTCTCCTAAAACTGTTTCACCACGTGTCGCTAAAACGTCTGTCGTGTCAATGACCTTTTCCAGAGCCTGACCTTCTTCTGCATGGACAGTTGTGCTTGTCACAACAGCTCCGCCCAGCACGGCCCCCGTAGCGACAATGCCCCTCAAAAAGTCTATGCCGCTCTTCTTATCGGTAACTTGTTCTTCCGTTACCTTGAGCTCGATCGATGAAAGGCCTCCCCCCTTCATTGATCTAAAAAGGCCGAACTGTGATGTCGCAGCACGCAGCCAATGCTTACCCGATTTAATCAGCTTAAAACGAGTCACACGCTCTACTTCGTGGTACTTACCTTTTTGACGTTTAAAAAACATAATTCTCCCTTTAATTTATATCCTTTTTAAAAATCCATTAATCCCATTTTACCACACTATTATATAAAATGAACAATAATTTACTTATTTTTTTTGCTGAAATTGTTTTCAAGAATTTCCAAAAAATTCATTTTCAAAAAGAATCACCTTACTTTCATGCCTCTTTTACAAAGAGAAAAAACGCCAAACAGCGTTTCTTGCAACTTATGACGGAAGACATGGGATTCGAACCCACGCACGCTTTTACACGCCTACTGCGTTTCCAACACAGCCTCTTAAGCCTCTTGAGTAATCTTCCACAAAAGAGAAAGCCCAGCTTTCTCAAAACTTTAACCATTATACCACATTACAGCCCCAACCGCCATAGTTTCCGTTAAATTTTTTCACAAATTCAACCAAAGTCCAAACATTCTGGTTCAAATCAAAGATTTCCGTCGTATCCATACGAATCACATGCAGCTGATATGGTTTGTCAGCATCTTCTATCTTTTCAGCTGATACGAGGCTATAGCCCAGCTCTTCTACTTCCTTTAGGAAACCATCTCGGTCTTCCTCCGAAGCAAAATAGGCCCAATGGTCAATCTCGCGCTCCTGACTATGGTCATCACCGTCCTGCTCCAGCTGGTACCAGACCCTCTGGTTGAGAATGGTCTGATACTCGTATTCATTAGGATAGAGAAAGTCAAAGTACTGATTCCATTCCTCGTCTTCTAAGGTTGCCGAGTCATAGCGGCGGTCTGGAAAGTCGCGCATCACGTTTGCAATCGGCTCTAGATGGCTTTTCTTGTCTTGCAGATAGTAGTAAAACTCAATATTTCCATCTGTTGTAATCACACCAACATGAATGCCACCGACCTGCCCTAAAGCCTCAGAAAGCCGGTCCTCAATCACATTCAGCTCTTTAAACTCATCACTAGATGGAAAACCTGTCTCCCCATCGTACTGGAGGAGCGTTACCTTGAGCCTCATAGCATAAGCATAGAGAGGATAGGGTGCCTCATCAGCCAAAGCTAGATTCAGACGGATACTAGCCAACTTGTCATCTATATAGGTTGAGAAAGAGCCCCACTCACTCGGAAAAGAATCCTCAGCAGGCACATCAAGCACTGCTTCTTCAACCTTTTCTACTTTCTCTTCCTCTTGCTTCTTACCAAACAGATTCTTAAAAAAACTCATATCAAACTTCCCTTAATACTTATGAAATCAACCCAATAGAAATACAAATATTTCCTTTGTCATCACTAACATCATTGTATTACTTTTTCAGATAGAAATCAAGATTTCCTGAACATCGTAAAAGCAAAAAACGCTGATTTCTCAACGTTTTAGAAAGGCTTTAAAATAATGGAGCCGGTGGGAGTCGAACCCACGTCCAAACACCTGCTAACACATTTGTCTACAACCATAGGCTATGTATTGATTTAACTTCACTTTGACACATAGCTCAAGCCTAAGTCAAGCGAGTCTATCAATCTCTTGCAAAACCCCTAGACCAGATTTTACCGTAGCTTGCTTATAATAAGACCTGTCATCAGACACAAGCAATCCGAATCGGGTCACGCTGGCTGGTTTTTAGGCAGCTAAAGCGTAAGAATTGTTATTTTTTGCAGTTATATTTAACTGGCGTTTTACATCCGCTAGATGGGTTGCAAAATGTGCCGCATAATGCCTGTCGAATCCGTAACGACCCCAAGACAATAAGAACATTATAACAGAATCTACTAAAGAAAGCAAAAGCCTGCAAACAGCAGGCCAGCACTTACTATCAGTTCTTAGCGAATCCCCAAAGCGATCCGAGCATAGCGGCTCATCTTTTCCACCGTCCAAGCTGGGTACCAAACCAACTTAACATCCGTCTTGGTAACCTCTGGAACATCTGACATGGCGTCATAAATCTGGTCAGTCAGAAGATCCGCCAGAGGGCATCCCATGGTTGTCAGGGTCATATCGATTTCCGTTTCTCCATTGGTCTCATCAAAACGGATTTCATAGATTAGACCTAGATTGACAATATCAATCCCCAGCTCTGGGTCAATAACCTGCTCCAAGCTCTCTAAAATACGCGTTTTGATTTTTTCAACTTCTTCAGGGCTGTATTTTTTTTCTGACATGCAATATCCTCCTTATAGATATAGCAGAAATTTCAAGTTAGCTCGAGGGGGCTTTTGCTTTCAGTTAGGATTGCCGACTTGATACTTCCTGCTGAAAGATTTTTGTCCCTCGCTGCTTTTCAGTTCTTAATCTTCGATAAAGTCTCTAAGTGGTTTGCTGCGGCTTGGATGGCGGAGCTTACGCAGGGCCTTAGCTTCAATCTGGCGGATCCGCTCGCGAGTTACATTGAAGACCTTGCCGACATCTTCCAGTGTCCGCATTTTTCCATCGTCCAGACCAAAGCGCAGACGCAAGACGTTTTCCTCGCGGTCTGTCAGCGTATCCAAGACCTCATCCAGCTGTTCACGAAGGACGACACGAGTAGTATAGTCGACTGGATTTTCAATCACTTCATCTTCGATAAAGTCTCCCAGATGACTGTCATCTTCCTCACCGATAGGTGTCTCCAAGGAAACTGGCTCTTGAGCAATCTTGAGAATCTCACGAACCTTGTCAGGTGTCATATCCATCCGCTCAGCGATTTGCTCAGGCGTAGGATCTTGACCTAATTCCTGCAAGAGATTGCGTTGCTCGCGGACTAGCTTGTTAATGGTTTCCACCATGTGGACTGGAATCCGAATAGTCCGAGCTTGGTCAGCAATCGCACGGGTAATGGCCTGACGAATCCACCAAGTCGCATAAGTTGAAAACTTAAATCCTTTGGTGTAGTCAAACTTATCAACGGCTTTCATCAACCCCATGTTTCCTTCTTGAATCAAATCAAGGAACTGCATACCACGACCGACATAACGCTTAGCAATGGAAACAACCAGACGAAGATTGGCCTCAGCCAGACGCTGCTTGGCTTCCAAGTCTCCCTGTTCTACCAAGATAGCCAGCTCCTGCTCTTCTTCATTGCTGAGAAGGGGCACAACCCCGATTTCTTTCAGATACATGCGGACTGGGTCATTAACCTTGGCTGAATTGCTGCCTAGGAGCTCTTCATCCGTCAGCTCCGCTTCTTCCTCTTCGTTATTTAAGACACGCGCGCTGGGATTTCCTTCTTTATCCGTAATTGAGATGCCCGCATCCTGGATGCGCTGCAGCAAATCCTCAATCCCATCGGCATCCAAAGTGAAAGGAATGACCAGCTGGTCATTGATTTCATCATCTGTCGCAACCCCTGTCTGCTTGTGGTTGCGGATAAATTCTGCAATTTGAACGTCTAATGTTGTTACTTCTTTTTGTTTTGTAGCCATTCCTACTCCATTCTTCTTTTTTGCTCAATCAAGCGCTCTAGCTCGGACAGGGCTGTATCCGTATCTCCGCTGTGAGAGGCTTCTCGAATCTTCTTACTAATAAACTGATTATGCTTGCGCAAAATCTCCCGCTCTCTGGTTTCTTCCACTTCTTTCAACTCATCTTCCAAAACCTCATCCGGCAAGTCTTCTTCCAAGACGCGGTACCAAGCCTGCTGGACATGATCTGGTAGCTGGGACAAATCCTGCGGTGTCACTTCGCCATTTGCCAGTAAAATCTCATACAAGATCTGCAATTCTTCCGAGTCAAAGGCAAAGTCTTCTCTCAGCCGGTATTGGTTCAAAATCAAAGGATGATGTATCATGCGGTGGAAGATATGATTTTCCGCCCTCATGAGCCGACTCAGCCGGTTCGAAGGCGAAAACTGCATGACGGCTGGTTGAGACTGCTGAATCGGCGCCTCCTGACTGCGACTAGAGCGCTCAGCCAGCCGACTGTTATTTACCGTCTGCTCCACCTGCTGATAGTCAAAGTCCGGCAGCAACTCAGCCAGCATGTAAATATAGGAGTTCTGAGCTGTGATGGACTTGGTCTTCGCAATAATCGGCGCCATCTTCTCTACAAACTCAATCTGAGCCTGTAGATTTTCAATATTATCTGGTTTCAGATGATGCAGCAGAAACTCCACATTACTTATTCGCGTTTTGCTCAGCAAATGCTGCAAATCTTCTTCAGAATTTTTAGCTAGAAATTCATCCGGATCCAAATTATCTGGAATCCGAACAATTTCCACCGTCATATCTCTCAGCTCATCTAAAGCCTTAGCAGTCGCTGCCTGCCCAGCCCTATCTCCATCGTAAGACAGGATAATCTTCTTGCAATACTTGCTCAGGTGCTGGACATGCTCAGGTGTCAGAGCTGTTCCCATAGAAGCTACAGCATTTTCAATTCCGGCCCGATAAGCCGCAATCACATCCATAAAGCCTTCCATCAGATAGACCTCATGGCTCTTCTTGATAACCGGCTTGGCCTTATCCAGATGATAGAGCTCGTAGCTTTTATTGAAAATAGCAGTGCTGCGACTATTTTTATACTTGGCCTGATGACCATCTGAAGCCGCCTCTTGCCAAATCCGCCCGGAAAAGGCCACAACCTGCCCACTGTCATTGGTCAGGGGAAACATAATCCGGTTCTGAAAAGCATCATAGACCAGATTATTCTCCGCTAGATTGAAGAGGCCTGAGTTCATGATGGTATTCTCATCAAACTTGCCAGCCATACTCTTATGAAGATAATTGCCCTCATTAGGAGCCAGCCCGATTTGAAAATGCTTAAGAACATCATCTGTCAGCCCCCGCTGGTAGAGATAAGCCCGCGCTTCCTCTCCCATCTTGGTCGTCATCAGGACCGCATGGTAAAATTTCGCTGCCTCGGTATGGATATCGTAGAGAGCCTGGTGCGGATGGCTTTGTCTCGGTCGGTCATTGCCCGCTGTCTCTACAGCCAAGGGAATCCCTGCCCGCTCTGCTACAATCTGAACAGCATCCATAAAGGAAACGCCTCGATAATCCTCAATGAATTTGAAGACATCGCCCGACTTGCCGCAGCCAAAACAGTGATAAAACTGCTTGTCCTCTACAACGTTAAAAGAGGGAGTCTTTTCGCCATGAAAGGGACAGAGTCCCAGGAAATTCCGCCCAGCCTTAGTCAAGGCCACTGTTTCTCCTATGACATCGACGATATTGACGCTGTTTTTAATTTCAGAAATGATTTCTTTATCAATCAAGAGACAATACCTCCAATTTATCATAGAATATCATTCTATATTTTATACTAAAATGAAGCAAATGTAAAATATTTGACAAACAAATATCTTGTAGATGTCATATAAATAAGCTATAATATAATCTCATTAATAAATTCTTGAAAGGAAAGAAAGAATGTTAAAGGATCTTAAAGAATTCTTGCTGCGCGGGAACGTGATTGATTTGGCAGTCGGTGTGATCATCGCCAACGCTTTTGGAGCAATCGTCACTTCATTGATTACTGACGTAATCACTCCTCTCTTCCTCAAACCAATTTTGGATGCTGCACACTTGAATCAAATTGCTGATCTGAAATGGAACGGGATTGCCTATGGTAACTTCTTGAGCGCTGTAATTAACTTCTTGGTAATCGGTACTGTTCTCTTCTTCATCGTTAAGTCTGCTGAAAAAGCACAAAGCCTTGCTAAGAAGAAGGAAGAAGCTGAAGAAGCGCCAGCTGGACCAACTGAATTGGAAGTCCTGCAAGAAATCAAAGCTTTGTTGGCTGAGAAAAAATAAAGAGAATTCACTGATGAAAATCAGTGTTTTTTTCTTGCCTATTGCTCACAATCATCCCCTTCTCTCCAAAGAGTGAAAACAAAAAACAGACCGGAGTCTGCTTTTTTGTTCAATTAGAATTTTTTACGTTTACGAGCTGCTTCTGATTTGCGTTTGCGTTTTACAGAAGGTTTTTCATAGAATTCACGTTTGCGTGTTTCTTGAAGAGTACCAGCTTTAGTAACCGCACGTTTGAAACGACGAAGTGCATCATCAAGTGATTCATTCTTGCGTACTACTGTTTTTGACATTTTTTTCACTCCCTTCAAGTCCAAAATCTATATAATCATACCACATATAGAAAAGAGTGTCAAGTATTTTCTGTAAGTATAATGTAGCTCCTTTTTATGATACAAACAAGAAGACCAACTGCTCTGCTGCAGCTGGTCTTCTTTTGCTTAGAGGGTTTTACGCTTCTTAGCAGCTTTGGAAAGGGAAATGTCCTGCACCTTATCATAGAACAGGAACTGCTGAATGAGCTCTCTGTCGCTCATGTCAGGATTCAAGTCAACAACATAGTCCAGCTTGATAGACTTCTTTTCAGCCGACTTGAGAGATGTCAGTTCGGCTGATTTACAAGTCGTTTCAAAGATAGCATCAAAGAGTACTTCGTAGTCAAAGTCAGCTGGAACCTGAACCTGGACATAACGTCTGGTCGGACTGACTGAAGTAAAGCTCATCTTTTCAAAGAGCATCCAGATGCCTGAAATAGCTAGAGTAAAGACAATTCCCAGTGCTACAAAGCCCATCCCCGTTGTAATCCCAATAGCCGTCGCCATAAAGATGGCTAGAAGCTCCTTGGAGCCACCCGCGGCCGACCGGAAGCGAATCAAACTGAAAGTCCCTGCTACGGCGACACTGGTGCCCAAATTTCCATTAACCAAGAAGATGATAATGGAAATAATGGCTGGCAAAAGGGAGAGGGTGACGACAAATTCCTTGGTATAAATGGTTTGGCGCTTATAGACCTTGGCCAAGATAATTCCTAAAACCACACTAGTTGCTAGTGAAAAAATCAATGCTAAAGGATTTATCTTGACTTCCGTAGAGGAGTAGATACTGTTAAATAACTGATTGAGCATAGACTACCTCCTTAGGCCTTGACTGTTTGAGTCAGCCTTTCTTTAGTTTTCAGGTAGGCATTGCCGTATTTTGAGAAGGACTGGTCTTCAAGACCGTATTTGTTCAGAATATCAGCCAACCACTGAGGATATTGACCAGGAACCTTGATTTCCATAATTACCTTGTCGTCATCCAGCAAGGGCAGTCCATAGCGGCCTAAAGCCAAGTCTACATCATAATCACGGTAGCGGATGTTGGAATCAACTGTCACACGGACTTTTTTATCTTCCAAGCCTCTCATAGAGTAGCGATCATAGCTAATCACCATTTTTGGCTTCAAGTCTATATAGCGCTCCTGTAACTGCTCCACTTCTGCCTTGACCCGATCATCAGAAATAGTATGGTCTGCCACACCGTTCACAATATAGTTGGTCACAGAGAGAGGATTCGAAACCAAACGGTATTTGAAACCTACTTCATCCCGTTTCTTCTTGATTTCCAAGAAAACTTGACTATCATCATTCGGCTGCTCAGCATAAGTCCGCATCCGCATTTTTTCGCGACCGCCTTTTCTGGCAATAGAATCCTGAATCATCTGGAACTCATCATTATCAAAATACACATTAGAAATGGTTGATGTCGCATAATCATCTGCGGTGAGGTAAGGTCTCATGTCAGCTTCAAGACGAGCTAGCATTGCCCGGTCAAGAATATACTTCGTTTCGATTCGTTGGAAATTTGTTTGGATTTGCTTTTGTTTCATTTGAATTCTCCTTTGATTCTACAAGTGTAGTTTATGCTTTTAAAAGAAATAGAGCTTCCGCTCTGCATCCTACAAGCGTCTGGATAAGCTTTACTTTCTTCTCCTTTCCAAGCAGTATTTTTCAAAAACATTCTACAAATGTAGTTTATAAATATATTCTACAATTGTCGTTTGTGAATGTCAAGAAAAAAGATAAATAATCTTTCATCTTTTTTAGCATTAGGAAACGAAGTGCAAACTGTAAGCAAAATCGTCCTAAAATAAAGATAAACTGATGACTAACTGCTCTTGGAGGATTGCTAATTCCCCTTTGAGAAGATAATAAAATTCTACCAGTCTAATCTTTTAAGAAACTTAAACTGGCAGAATCCTTTATTTAATCGTCATCATGGTCATCATCATCGTCCGGATCATCGGTGTCTGTCGTATGAGAGGAACTGTTCTGAGACGGAGTTTGAACTGTCGCTGTACTAGCTCCAGTGTTCGCTCCGGTCGAGCCCGCTGCTCCCGTATTCCCTGCGCCTGCAGTAGCGCTGTTGTCAGCTGGAGTTGATGCAGCTGACGAGGATGGGTTGACTTCTTTTTCGACCGTTACCGTCTTTTCGACAATGGTATGCTGCTTGGATTGGATCAGCTTTCCATCCTTAGCATTGACAATGGTTTCATGAACTGTTTGCCCGTGCGAGAAGCGAATTTTATAGGTGTCTTTCTCACGAGAAATTTGTAAATCTTTAATATCTGTTTCAGAAAGAGACAGCTCTTTTAAGACGGACGCTAGAGCCTGACGCTGACTGAGTCCTTGAGACTGTTTTTGCCCCGTCACAGGCTTGCTTTGTTGGGCAGCTGGACTTTCTAGAGCAAAGACCGAGCTAGTCAGGAGCAAAAGGAGAGGAACGGCTACTACAAAGGCAGCAGACAGAAACCTCTTAGGCAGGCGGTTATCCATGATACCGACAATCCGCCGCTTGAGATTAAACTTGTCAGAGTAAAAGCAGGTCGTCAGGGCAATTGGAGTCTTCTTACTGCGGTCTATCATGGTCAGAATCGTTTCACCGTAGAAAGTCCGATACTCTGTATCTCTACTGCTCAAAACATCGTAGTCACAATACATTTCTCCTGCTTCCTGAGTTTCACGGCAGGCAAAGCGGACAACCGGATTAAACCAGTGCAGACTCTTGGCGAAAATCCCTAAGAGATTAACTAAAACATCGCGGTGCTTATAGTGAGTCAGCTCATGCTTGAAAATCAGCTGCAGCTCTTCTTCTGTGTAGTCCAACTCTGGCAGCACGATTAAAATATCTCTGAAACCTAGCAGCATAGGACTTTGGGACATAGGATAGTGGAGCAGACGAATCAGGCCCTTAACTCCCATCTCCTGCTGAACAGCCCGCAGCTGAGCCATCGCTTCTTCGTCCTGAAACTCCGTGCCCCAGCGCTTCAGCATCTTTCTGAAGCGAATATAAGAATAAGCGTATCTTCCTATGCTAAAGACAAAGCCAATCAGCCAGATGGTAAAGAGAATTTCAAACCAAGGTAGACCCAGAAAAGCCTCCCACAGATTTGTCTGGGTAGCTTTTTCAACTGCTGGAGAAGCGCCCTGAGCTCCACCTGTCTGGGTGGCAGTCACTGCTGTCTGAACTACCGATCCTGTATTCAGCCGAATCAGGCCTGAGCCAAATTGGGGACGGAACGGAAACAGAAAACTCAGCAATATCAGAAACCAAATAAAATACTTCACTCTGACCGAAATCTTAGTCTTAAAGGCCGTAAAAAGCAGACTAAGCAAAAGCACCAAAATGGAAGTTGACAAACTGGTCAGCAGAAAAGAAAGAAGGAATTGTTTCATGCTTATCCCTCCATCCTACTTTCCTTGGTTGAGCAGACTGCGCAGCTCATCCAATTCATTTTCCGAAAAGGAGTTAGAAGAAAAGAGTGTTTTGACAAAACCGCCCATTGAACGGCCGCTGTGACGCTTCAAGAAATCCGAAGCCTCAACTTCCAGATACTCATCTTCTGAGATCAAGGCTGTATACTGCCTTTCACGCCCCTTACGGACACTTTCTAAAAAGCCCTTTTCAGTCAAGCGAGCCAAGACTGTCAGCAAAGTCTGGGGCTTCCAGTGATTGTCTGGTCCCAGCTTTTCCATGATACGGGCAGAGGTCGTCGGGGTAGGCAGCTGCCAAATTACCTTTAAAATAGTAAATTCCCCGTCTGGCAAACGTTTAATAGATCTTTTCATCGTTCCCACGCGCTTTCTAAATTAATGCTATTTCTAATTTTATTCTACACTTGTCTAACAAAAAAGTCAATCATTATATAAAAAAAGAGCGAGAAATCAATTTTCCTCACTCTATTTAGAAAAATAAACTAAGCAGGGTCAGCATCGCCAGCCCTCCTTGCTTAAGCAGGATTTTCGGGTCACTGGTCACTGCACCGTAAGCTGCTACCAAGATGATATAAACCATAAAAATTCCCAGCCAAACCGGACTAGACTGCACAAAGGCCGCAATCAGCACTAAAACAGCTATCAGCCCGTTGTATACTCCTTGATTTTTGAAAAGAGTATTGACTGACTGCTGCTCCAACTCCTCTTGTGACATACCGAAAACCCGAGCTGTCGCTGCAGAAGTCGTCGCGATGGTCTCCAAGTACAGGATGTAGAAAAATTCTAAGGCAACCAAGCTTGCCAAAATCAGTGTAATAATAGACATTTTGCCCTCCTAAAATAAATAATGAAACTTAGTATAACACAGACTGACTGGAACTGCGAAAACATTGCTCAAAAATGGACATTCTGTATAAAAATAAACACTAAAAATACTGAAGAAAAAAAGCGTAGCAGAAATCAGCAATTTCTGACTAGATGTGATACAATCTTTTTTGAAAAATGGAGGTAAATTATGTTAACCTATGATTTAATTGTCATCGGCTTTGGTAAGGCCGGTAAAACATTGGCAGCCAAAATGGCGGCCCAAGGAAAAAAAGTTGCTTTGATTGAGCGAAGCAAGGCTATGTACGGGGGAACCTGCATTAATATCGCCTGCATCCCAACCAAAACCCTGCTTGTCGCTGCTGAAAAAGGCCTGGCTTTCGATCAAGTCATGGCTGAAAAGAACGCTGTAACCAGCCGTCTCAACGGGAAGAACTACGCAGCAATCAGTGGCGCTGGTGTCGACATCATTGATGCGGAAGCTCATTTTCTTTCAAATAAGGTCATCGAAATCACAGCGGGCGATGAAAAAGAGGAACTGACTGCTGAGACTATTGTCATCAATACCGGTGCTGTTTCCAATGTCCTGCCGATTCCAGGACTGACTGAAACCGAACATGTCTATGACTCAACTGGCATCCAAAATCTGAAGGAACTTCCTAAACGCTTGGGAGTTCTGGGTGGCGGTAACATCGGCCTAGAATTTGCTGGACTCTACAACAAATTGGGCAGTCAGGTGACTGTGCTGGATGCTGCTCCTGTCTTTCTCCCTCGAGTAGAGCCTTCTATCGCTGCTCTAGCTAAGCAATACATGAAAGAAGACGGAATCCAACTCTTACAAAATGTACGTACCACACAGGTCAAAAATGATGGTGACGAAGTTGTAGTTGTGACAGAAGATGGAGAATTCCGCTTTGATGCCCTTCTCTATGCTACAGGCCGTAAGCCGAATATTGAACCACTGCAGTTGGAAAATACAGATATCGAGCTAACAGAGCGCGGAGCGATTAAGGTCGATAAGCACTTGGAAACATCTGTACCTGGCGTATTTGCAGCGGGCGATGTCAATGGCGGTCTGCAGTTCACTTATATCTCATTGGATGACTTCCGTATCCTTTATAGCTATCTGGCTGGCGATGGCAGCTACACACTGGAAGACCGTAAGAACGTCCCTACCAGCATGTTCATCACACCACCTTTGGCTCAAATCGGATTGACTGAAAAGGAAGCCAAAGAGCAAGGCCTACCGATTGCAGTTAAGGAGATTCCAGTCGCAGCAATGCCTCGTGGTCATGTCAATGCTGACTTGCGTGGTGCCTTCAAGGCCGTTGTCAACACTGAAACCAAGGAAATTGTCGGGGCAACTATCTTCTCAGCTGGAGCTCAGGAAATTATCAATATCCTGACTGTAGCCATGGATAATAAGATTCCTTACACCTACTTGAGCAAGCAAATCTTCACCCACCCAACGCTGGCTGAAAACCTTAATGATTTATTTGCTATCTAATTTTAAGCCCCTAATGGGGCTTTTAAGATGCCTTTAAAACATTTACTTACATTTCAATCCCTTTTTGTGGTACAATAATGCTAGTTTATTTTAAAAAGATTGAGGAAAATTATGTCTGAACTGTATGATATTACGATTGTCGGCGGCGGTCCAGTTGGCCTATTCGCAGCTTTTTACGCTCATCTGCGCCAAGCCAAGGTTAAAATCATTGATTCCCTGCCTCAACTGGGCGGTCAGCCGGCCATTCTCTATCCAGAGAAGAAGATTCTGGATGTGCCAGGCTTTACCAATCTAAGTGGCGAAGAGTTGACACAGCGTCTGATTGAGCAACTAGAAACATTCCAGACAGAGATTTGCCTCAATGAAACGGTTCTGAATATCGTTAAATCTGGTGATGGCTTCTCTATCACGACTTCTCAAGCCCAGCATCAAACCAAAACCATCATCATCGCCATGGGAGGTGGCGCCTTCAAACCGAGAGCTTTGGAGCTAGACGATGCTGAAGCCTACAGCAACCTCCACTATCACGTTTCAAACATCAGTCAGTACGCAGGCAAAAAGGTTGTTGTTCTGGGCGGCGGTGACTCGGCTGTTGACTGGGCGCTAGCTTTTGAAAAGATTGCAGAAACCAGTCTGGTTCATCGTCGGGACAACTTCCGAGCTTTAGAGCATAGTGTGGAAGAACTCAAGGCTTCTAGTGTTGAGATTAAGACACCATTTATACCGAGCCGATTGGTTGGTGAAAATGGCAAGATAACCCACTTGGAAATCAGCCAAGTCAAAGGAGAGGAAAGTCAGCTTCTGCCTCTGGATCACCTCTTTGTCAACTACGGTTTTAAATCCTCTGTCGGCAATCTCAAAGATTGGGGCTTGGAGCTCAACCGTCACAAAATTTTGGTCAATAGCAAGCAAGAAACTTCCGTGCCAGGTATCTATGCAGCTGGTGACTGCTGCAGCTACGAGGGAAAGATTGACTTGATTGCGACTGGGTTAGGTGAGGCACCTACTGCTGTCAACAATGCCATTAACCATATCTATCCTGAGCAAAAAGTCCAACCCAAACATTCTACAAGCCTATAAAAAAACAGCTGCCGAGCTCAAGCTCAGCAGCTTTTATAATTCATCTGCGATTTTATTGATTTTTCTCAAGCGATGATTGACGCCGCTCTTAGTCAGTGGCCGGCTCAGACTATCAGCCAACTGCTGGATGGAGTAGTCTGGATGCTGGATGCGAAGCTGGGCTACCTCCTGCAGGTCTACAGGTAGACTCTCAATGCCAATATTATCACTGATTTTAGCAATATTGTTGATGGTTTTCATACTGGCTGTGACCGTGCGAGCGATGTTCGCTGTCTCCGCATTATTGGCGCGATTGAGGTCATTGCGCGCTTCCCGCATGAGCTTAAGAGACTCAAACTCAGCCATGGCTTCCATAGCCCCGATGACAATGAGAAAATCCATGATGTCTTCAGCTCTCTGCAGATAAGTGACAGCCCCCTTCTTGCGCTCGATGGTCTTGGCATCAAGCAGAAAACGACGCATCAAGGCAGCCAAGTCCTCAGCATGATCCAGATAAACGGACAGGATTTCCAGCTGGTACTTGCCTGAGTCTGGCTCCCGCATGCTGCCATTTGAGAGAAAGGCTCCCCGTAGGTAGGCTCGACTGGCTTCGTCATCAGTCAAAATAGCCTGGTCAATCCCTGCCTCGATACCAAAAAAGGAGTCAGCCAAGTGCAGGTCAGAAAGGATTTCTTCCACTTTCTGATCTAGAAATACTGTATAAACACGGTTCTTGCGCAAGTTGGTCTTCTGATGGTGGCGGATTTCTGACTTGACCTGATAAAGGTCCGACAGTAACTCATAGAGATGGCGGGCAATCTTGGCATTTTCTGTTGTGACAGACAGGGTCAAACCACTGCTGGCCAAGCCCAAACTGCCAGACATCTTGATCATGGCTGACAGCTCATTTTTATCTCTGTTTGCCAGACTCAGCAATTCTTCTTTTACTTTTACTGTAAAGCTCATTTGCGTACCTGTATAATCTGCATCAATTCGTCAACAACCAACTCACCATCATGGAACGCTCCGCCATTTTCCAAACGCAGAAAATTCGAAGAAATAACTCGCGGAACCTGCTCTTGCAACCCCTGAAAATCATGCTCCACCTGTATCAGATATTCGTCAAACTGGTTACTGTCCATATACTCATGAGGGACAGGTTCGATATTGACCAAGACTGTATCTACAAACTTCCTGCCTAAATGACGGTGCAGGACTTGGACGTGGTCGCTGTCTGAAAAATGCTCTGTTTCGCCGCGTTGGGTCATGATATTGCAGACATAGGCCACTTCTGCCTTGGTGTCTAGAAGAGCTTGGCCAATTTCCTCAATAACGAGATTAGGCAAGATAGAGGTAAATAGTGAACCTGGTCCCAGAACCACCATATCGCTTTCTAAGATGCTCTCGACTACCTTTTTACTGGCAGCAGGCTTCTGGTCATCATAGGTATTGGTCACATAGACCCGCTCAATCATTCCACTCTTGCTGGTCAGATTGCTTTCACCGACAACTTCCGTCCCATCTGCAAACACAGCATGCAGAGTTAAAGGGGTGTCACTAGAAGGGTAGATTTTGCCTGTCGTATGGAAAAACTTGGTTAGAAGCTGCATGGCATTATAAGTTGAGCCCTGCATTTCGGAAATACCGGCAATAATCAGATTGCCCAAGGGATGCCCCGCTAGAACGCCGTCTCCTTCCGCAAAGCGATACTGGAAGACCTTCTCATAAAACTTTGGCATGTCAGACATAGCTACCAAGACATTTCGCAAGTCACCTGGCGGAGTTAGCTGTTGGATGTTTTTTCGCAGCTCACCAGAACTGCCTCCATCATCTGCTACTGTGACAATGGCTGTAATCTCTACATCCTTTTTACGCAGGCTGTCTAAAATAACTGAAATTCCTGTTCCACCGCCAATGACTGTAATTCGTGGCTTTCTCATGAGCGGTTCACCGTTTCTTTCCGACGGTTTTTGTCGCGGTGGCTGGCATTGACCGGCCAATTTTTAGCCAAATCATCTGCTAAGCGCTGAGCAAAGGCTACACTGCGGTGCTGACCACCCGTACAGCCCACAGCGATAGTCAGGATAGACTTTCCTTCCTTCTGATATCCCGGCAAAATAGGCTCAATCAAGCCTAGCAAGTTCTTGTAAAATTCTTCTGACTCGGCATGGTTCATGACATAATCAAAGACATCCTTGTCCAAGCCAGTTTGATTGCGCAGTTCAGGTTTATAGTAGGGATTGGGCAGAAAGCGCACATCAAAGACCAAGTCTGCATCCAAAGGCAGACCGTATTTGAAACCAAAACTCATGACCTCAATGCGGAAACTATGCATGTCAGCCTGATTTGAAAATTGTTCAGAGATGGTCTTTCTGAGTTCCCTTGGCGTCAAATCTGTTGTGTCCACGACATTTTGGCTTAGATTCTTCAGAGGTGCTAAGAGTTCGCGCTCCAATTTAATCCCATCTAAAATCCGTCCATCAGCTGCCAACGGATGGCTGCGACGTGTTTCCTTGTAACGAGCCACTAACTCCTTATCAGCTGCATCTAGGAAAAGAATCTTGAAATCTATATTCTCATTTTGCTCTAATTCATCCAAAACGTTCTGAATTTGCAAAAAGAAGGAACGGCTGCGCATATCTACAACCAGAGCCAATTTATCATTGTCAGTGGTCCCTTCGACCAGCTGCAAGAACTTCGGCACCAGAGTTGGCGGCATATTATCAATGGTAAAATAACCTAAGTCTTCAAAGGACTGGATGGCTACGGTTTTCCCTGCCCCGCTCATTCCAGTCACAATGACAAGCTGAATTTTCTTCTCAGACATAATAATCCTTTCATCAGATAGAATCCGTCAAAGAGTGGTTTTCCCCTGCTCTTTTTTAGAGAATCTCGGCAATAACCTCAATCTCAATCTTCACATCCTTAGGCAGGCGAGCCACTTCGACTGCTGAACGAGCTGGAAATGCTTCTGTAAAGGCTGTTTTGTAAACTTCATTAAAGGCCACAAAATCATTGATATCACTCAAGAAGCAAGTAGCCTTGACCACATGGTCAAAGTCTGTTCCAGCGGCTTCCAAAATGGCTGAAACATTTTTTAGCACCTGCTGGGTCTGCTCTTCAATAGTCGTCCCAACAATTTCTCCAGTTTCAGGAGACAGGGGAATTTGCCCGCTCGCGAACAAAAGATTGCCGACAATTTTTCCTTGAACATAAGGTCCAATCGCTGCTGGTGCTTTATCTGTATGAATCGTTTTTACCATAATTATCACTTCTCCTACTTATTTTTTTCATTATACCATAAAAAGATGGGGGTGACCATGCTAGTCTTACTCCCATTGACTTTTCCCTTATTTTTATTTATGATAAAGAAATAGAGAAATCAAAAACCCGGTTTTGGACTGGTTCGAAAACTTCCCAGAATAAAAAACTAAGTGCCTTTATATTGTATTTAAAATGTCTTGCGCATAGTTTTTTTGCTGTCTCCTCGATTAGGCTGACAGTTAAGAGGTTGGGACCGATTGTCTCAACCTCATTTTTATATAGGCAAAGGAGAACTCATGAAAAGAAAAATCATTATCGACTGTGACCCTGGTATAGATGATAGTCTAGCCCTAATTTATGCCATTCAACATCCCGATTTAGAAGTTGTAGCACTGACCATCGTCGCTGGAAATGTCCCAGTGGACCTTGGTGTTGAAAATGCCTTTAAAATATTAGAAAAACTGAACCGGCTAGATATACCAGTCTATGCAGGGGCAGAAAAACCTCTAGTCCGCGATTTCGTTTCAGCTCAGGATACCCACGGTATGGATGGTTTAGGCGAGAGCGGAATCAATCGAACAAGCAATTGTCAGCCCCAGCCTCAGAAAGCCTCTGAATTTCTGGCTACCTATTTCCAGAAGGCTCAGGACACTTCCCTAATCACCTTGGGACCATTGACTAATCTAGCACTGGCTATAAAGCAAAATCCCCAAATTGGAAAACATATCAAACGCTTTGTCAGCATGGGCGGCAGCTACAAATCTCATGGCAACTGCTCACCTGTAGCCGAGTATAACTACTGGTGTGACCCACACGCCGCTCAATTTGTCTATCAAAAGTTAGGCCGAAAAATCGAGATGGTGGGACTGGATGTCACACGCGCCATCGTCCTCACCCCCAATCTATTAGAGTACATGCGTTTCCTACAGCCAGAAGTAGCTGAGTTTGTCGGCCGTATCACGCGTTTCTACTGGGACTTCCACTGGGAATATGAACACATCATCGGCTGTGTTATCAATGATCCCCTGGCTATTGCTCATTTTCTGCATGAGGACCTTTGTATGGGCTTCGACTCCTATGTTGAAGTCGTAACCGAAGGCATTGCTCTTGGACAGACTGTGGTTGATGCTTATGACTTCTATCATAAACCAGCCAATGCCTATATTGCAACTCAAGTCAGTCCCTCACTCTTCTTCCAAGACTTCTTAGCTATCCTCCTGAATCAGCCTAAGGAAACGATTGCTCAAGACCTATCATCACTTTTATGAGGAAAATTTTATCATGAAAAAATCGACACCCCTTATCCTAAGCTTCTTGTCTATCTGTATCGCTCTTAACTACGTGGGAGCTAATATTGCACTTTTTCTGAAATTACCTATCTATCTAGATACCTTTGGAACGATTCTAGCTAGCTTAACCTTAGGGCCTCTTGCTGGGGCTGGCGTTGCCTTTCTCAGCGCCCTCATTGGCTGGATGACAACCGATATCTTTTCTCTCTACTACTCGCCAGCCGCTATCATCATTGCTCTTTCAGCAGCTTGGTTTTTTAAAGAAAAAGGAAGCTTAAAGCTCAGTCTTCTCTGGAAAACCCTATTGGTAGCCCTTCCAGGTACCCTAGTAGCCTCTGCAATCACTGTCCTGCTCTTCGGAGGCATAACATCCAGCGGATCCAGCCTCATAGTCCAAGCCCTGCGGGGAATGGGAGTCAACCCCGTCCTTAGTATCGTCCTCGTCCAAATACTGACTGATTATGCAGACAAGCTTATCGTTCTAGGTGTCTGCCTAGCTACTCTCCCTCGAATAAAAGCAGTCAGTCCTAAAATCTTTGCTTAAAACAAAGATTAATTACCTTAACGAATACATCTTTAGCGCAAAAAAAAGCAGCTGAGTAGGATTATTTCCTGCTCAGCTGCTTTTTATCTTATTCCTCCTCTGCTTTCGCTAATGCTTCTCTTTCCAGACGTAGCTTGCGCTTAGGGTTGAGTTTATTAAAGAGCTCTTCTAGCTTTTCTGCATTCCAGACGTCGGCTGCAGAGACAAAGTTTCCATTTTCATCGCGAAAGGATATTGGTTTATCACCCATTGCAAGCCTCCTTAGTCAACGAATTCAAACTCAAACTTGCCGATGCGAACCAGATCGCCATCCTTGGCTCCGCGAGCCCGAAGGGCTTCATCAACTCCCATACCACGCAGCTGACGGGCAAATTTCATGACTGCTTCGTCTCGATCGAAGTTGGTCATATTAAAGAGTTTCTCAAGCTTATCACCCGACAGCACCCAAGTCGCATCATCATCACGAGAAATTTCAAAGGCTGGTGCTTCTTCGTCAAAGCCATAGTAAGCTTCTTCTTCCATTTCAGACTCATCATAGAGCAAGAACTCTGGTGTCTTATCCAGTAATTCTGCGGTCGCATCCAAGAGGGTCGCAAGTCCCTGCTTGGTCAAGCTGGAAATCGGGAAGATTTGTGGCAGCTCCGCAAATTCATCATAATTAGCCGCTAATTTCTCTTTGAATACCTTGAGATTTTCAGCACTATCTGGCATATCCATCTTGTTAGCAACAATAATCTGCGGACGCTCCATGAGACGAAGGTTGTAGGATTCCAACTCTTTATTAATGGCTAGATAGTCCTCATAAGGGTCGCGCCCCTCACTAGCTGACATATCGATGACATGTAGGATAACCCGTGTCCGCTCAATATGACGGAGAAACTGGGTTCCCAGTCCTACACCTTGACTGGCCCCTTCAATCAAACCTGGTAGATCTGCTACTGCAAAGGACTCTCCAGAGTGAGTGCGAACCATGCCTAGATTAGGCACGATGGTCGTAAAATGGTAAGCACCAATCTTAGGTTTAGCCGCTGTAATGACGCTGAGCAGAGTGGATTTTCCGACAGAAGGGAAGCCGACCAGACCAACGTCTGCTAGTACCTTGAGCTCCAGCAGAAGCTCCCGTTCTTGACCTGGTTCTCCATTCTCAGAAATCTCCGGAGCAGGATTTTTAGGCGTCGCAAAGCGGATATTTCCACGACCGCCTCGGCCACCACGCGCTACAATAAATTCTTGGCCATTTTCTACCAAGTCCGTCAGCACCTTTCCCGTCTCCGCATCACGAACTGTCGTCCCCTGCGGCACTCGAACAATCAAGTCCTCTGCCCCTCGGCCATGCATTCCCTTGGTCATGCCCTTTTCACCAGACTGAGCCTTGAAGTGCCGATTGTAGCGAAAGTCCATCAGGGTACGCAGGCCCTCGTCTACGACAAAAACAACATTTCCGCCACGACCGCCATCACCGCCCCAAGGACCGCCATTAGGAACATATTTTTCACGGCGAAAAGCCACCATGCCATCGCCACCATTGCCAGCCTTAACTTGAATCTTGGCCGTATCTAAAAACATACTCATTTTTTCTATTCTCTTTTTCTAGTCTAAAAAAACGCCCTGAAGCGTTTGGATTAAAAGATTGCACTGAGAGCGGAAGCAAAGATAGCTCCAACTGTCACGATGAGCATGATAATCACGACCAGCATCGTCAATTTTTCAAATCCTGTTTTTTTGCGTTGTCCGTTATCTCCAAAAGCCACGATAACACCTCTATCCTTTAAAAATTACTAGGTCTATTCTAACATGATTGCTCCGTTTTTTCAAATGGAAAAGTATGTAAAAAGGCTTTAAGAGAAAACTCTTAAAACCTTTGAATCTTATCTAGTCTTCTTTTGAAGAAAGACATAGCTTCCAAAGCCAACTAAGATTGCCAAACCTGCAACTGACAGCCAAAGTGTAGTTTCTTGACCAGTCTTAGGCAGAACTTTTTTGTTGCCTCCTGCAGCACCCGGATCATTGGTACCATTGTTTGAATTGTTATTTCCATTTCCTGGATTGTCTGTTCCACCCTTTGGATTATCGGAACTGTTACCAGGGGTATTGTTACCATTACCTGGGGTATTATTCGGATTATTGTTTGGATTGTTGTTAGGGTTGTTATTTGGATTGTTTGGATTGTTGTTATTGCCAGGAGTTGGCGGCTGAACTGACTTACCTGGATCATTACCTCTATAAGTATTTGTAAAGACTGGATCCAAGTCATACTTGACAGAGCCTAAAAGCTCACCATTAACATCTGTTACAGTAACTGTCAGCTGTGCTTCCTTGTCATCATAGACGTAGTTAGAATCGTTTCCTGGGATTTCCTTGATGCTATAGCGGTAAGTACCAGCAGCACTGTAGTTTAAAGCCTTGAAGTTGATAGAGCCGTCTGCTTCATTGGTAACAGTTTGAAGCAAGTTACCACTTTCGTCAAAGAGACCAAAGGTAAACTGACCTTTTTCTAACTCTTTGTTAACAAGCTTCTTCTGAGCCTTAATCATTACGTCTTTTGCCAACAATCCGCTTCCTTTACCAGAACCATCTTCTAAGCGGACTGACTTAGTAATAGTACGCTCTGGGAAGCCTTTAGCTGTCCAAGACAAGGTGTTGTTAACCACATCACCTACTTGAACACCATCTGGTACGCGAGTAGAGTACTCGATGTACATTGGCCAGTTGTAGTTATCACCAAAGTTGATGGTAAAGCCATTAGCATCACCATTAGCATTTTGCGTAAGAACCGCCTTGTTAGTGAAGTTATCCAAAACAGGCAGAGTCAGCAAGTGCGCTTCATTGCGGATACCACCTTCTACAGGAGCATAACGAACTGCGCGCAGTGTACCTGGTACCAGTGTCAGACCGTCGCCAAAGTTGTCTGAAATCACCATGTTACGAAGCATGTCCTGTCTTGCATTCAGGATAATGCGCCATTTGACAATCTTTGGATCGCTACTGTCTTGGTAACCATATTTCATTTCATATTCACCAGCAGTTCCTTCTACCTTTTCATATTGGAAAGAAAAATCTGTCTGGCCAAATTTGAAGGAAACCGGCCCTGAATTTTGCACCTTGTCGTTATTAACTCGTACATTAAAAGTCAGGGACATTTCTTTTTGTTCGGTGTAGTTAGTAAAGTAATTACTAAACGTTACTGTAACCGTCTGACTTGCTGGATTCGCTTGAGCTTTTCCGACTACTTCTCCCTTGTGATTGACAACATCAGATACTTGGAAGTTTAAGGGAGTAATCAGGGTTAATTCCTGCGGCAGTGAGAAAGTAAGAGTGTCCCCTTCAGCGATAGTTTGAGATGACGGGAATGTGAAACTAGTTGTTACAGACAGAGTTTCATTGGTCATAACTGTTGAGTCACTTGTTAATGGCACACCATCTTTGGTAATGCTTGTTTGCTGGGTATAATCTGTTACCTCAGCAGCCTGTGTCCTAGCAGCCAAACCAAGACCTGTAACAATGGCCGTTAACAAGATTAAAATTTTAAGAATAAGTGTTTTCTTATTTTTCATCTTATACTCCTTTCGTAGCTTATTATACCAAGAGTATTGCAATTTATCAACATTTTTATTCAAAGTGTTTAAAAATTCATACGAATATAAAAAAACCAAGACATTATGTCTCAGTTTCTTTACATTTATTAGTCTATCCCAATTTCATCTCGAACAACATTAGCAATGGTATCTACATAATAATTTACTTCTTCGTCAGTCGGTGCTTCAGCCATGACCCTCAGCAGAGGTTCTGTTCCGCTCGGACGAACCAAAATCCGGCCATTGCCAGCCATTTCGGCTTCCATTCTCTCAATCACCGTCTTGATAGCAGGGACTTCCATCGCCTTATCCTTCATGCTGTTTTCCACACGGATATTGACCAGTTTCTGCGGATAGATGGTTACTTCAGCAGCCAATTCAGAAAGTTTCTTACCTGTTTCCTGCATGACCTTGGTCAATTGCACAGCTGAAAGCTGACCGTCACCTGTCGTATTGTAGTCCATGATGATAACATGTCCAGACTGCTCGCCACCTAGATTATAGCCATTCTTGCGCATTTCCTCTACAACATAGCGGTCACCGACTGCGGTCACAGCCTTTTGAATACCTTCACGCTCCAAAGCCTTATGGAAGCCTAGGTTGGACATGACGGTCGTAACAATTGTATTCTGCGCCAGCTCACCTTTCTCAGACAGGTACTTACCGATGATGTACATAATCTTGTCACCATCTACCAGTTCGCCATTTTCATCTACTGCAATCATGCGATCGCTATCTCCATCAAAGGCCAGACCAATCGCGGCACCAGACTCACGGACAACTTCCTGCAAAGCTTCTGGATGCGTAGATCCAACATTCAGATTGATATTGAGGCCATCTGGATTTTCTCCGATAATGGTCAACTGTGCGCCTAGATCCGCAAAAATCTGACGGGCACTGGTTGAAGCCGCACCGTTGGCCGTATCTAAAGCTACATGCATTCCTTCTAGTTCTAAGCCGGTTGATACCAAGTATTGTTGGTACTTGCGCAGTCCTTCTGGATAATCCACCAAGTCACCCAAACCTTCTGCGCTTGGACGTGGCAGGGTATCTTCTGCTGCGTCCAGCAAAGCTTCGATTTCCAACTCACGCTCATCATCCAGCTTATAGCCGTCACCACCAAAGAATTTGATACCATTATCCAAAGCTGGATTGTGGCTGGCAGAAATCATGACTCCGGCGCTGGCTTTCTCTGACTTGACCAGATAAGCTACACCAGGCGTTGCAATGACACCCAGTTTATAGACATGAATCCCAACGGACAAAAGTCCTGCAACCAAGGCGCTTTCCAGCATTTCTCCTGAAATTCGAGTATCCCGGCCAACAAAGACCCGAGGCACTTCACTTTCATGCTGGCTCAGAACATAACCACCAAAGCGGCCAAGTTTAAAGGCCAATTCCGGCGTTAATTCTACATTTGCTTCTCCGCGAACACCATCGGTTCCAAAGTATTTACCCATTATAAATAGTTTCCTTTCATAAGACCTGGATGTAAAGATATAGGCTGCAAGCAAGGCAGATTGCTTTAATCCAAGTTTATTTTCAAAATTTTATTTAGTTTTTATTTGATGAGCTCGTATTTGAGCTGCTGTTAGAGGAAGACGAGCCTGAGCTGTCTGCTGTTTTAGTGTTGACACGCATAGTTGTTTCAAATGGTGTCACCACGCTTGGCATGACATTTCCCTGACCATCAACAGCCTGCAGCGGTGCTGTTCCGCTGTAGTTGCCAGTGATAATGACATTAGTCGGGAGAATGGCCACGACAGACTCTATCTTAGACAGGGTCTCCTCGTCACTGGTAACTGTAGCTTCCTTATTTTCCAAGGTCACACCACTGATAGACACATTTTCAGCCACCTGGCTGTCTGTGATGAGGTAGCGGACCTCAACCTTCTTGCTGGCCTTTTTACCAATCTTAACAGAAATCTTCTGCGGAGTGACTGTAGCAGTCAGACCGCTCGGTAGGTTTTCCACTTTTAGCGGAATCTCTACTGTGCCTTCTGTAGCCTTGGAAAGATCAGCAACGACTCTAAATTTTCGAGTGCTTTCCTGCATTTCACTGGCTAGATTGACCCGGTTGGAGCCTGTCAGAGCGACGGAAACTTCAGAAGTGAAACCGCTGATAAAGTAATTCTCACTGTCATATTTGATGTCAATCGGCACATTGGAAACCGTATTGGTATAAGTTTCAGATGTGACCTGTCGAACTCCAGTATTGTTTTGATAACTGCTGGAGGTTGCATAGACAAAAAGCACTAGGGCAAAGAAAAACGAAGAGATGATATAAAGAATTTTTTTACGTTTTTTCATTTCTTCCATCCTCCCATGAAGCGTTTTTTCAAACCTGCTGGCTTGTCCTGCTCTGATAAGAAGACCTTTCTCAGCTCTATCTCAAACTCATCCAAAGTCAAATCATGCTTGAAAATTCCATTGTGCGTAGTGGAAATACCGCCGGTTTCTTCTGAAACGACAAAAGTAAAAGCATCGGATACTTCAGACAGGCCAATAGCTGCGCGGTGCCGGGTTCCAAACTCCTTAGAGATACCGCTGCTTTCTGTCAGAGGCAGGTAGGCACAGGAAGCCGCAATCTTATTGTTTTTTATAATAACAGCTCCATCGTGCAATGGCGTATTAGGGATAAAAATGTTGATTAGCAGCTCTCCGGACACATCTGCATCCAAAGGAATCCCTGTTGCAATGTACTCCTGCAAGGTGCGGGTTCCCTGAATAGCCACCAAAGCCCCGATTTTCCGCGGACTCATATAGGCAACAGACTTGACAAAGGCCTGAACCATTTTTTCTTCGTTACTGATGGGCGTTGTAGAAAAAATATCTGTTGCCCGGCCCAGCTTTTCCAATCCTGCTCGAATCTCAGGCGAGAAAATCACCACGGTCGCAATGACCCCGTAGGTGATGACCTGATTGATCAACCAAGAAATGGTGGTCAAGCCAATGATATTGGCAAAAAACTGTGCCAAGATAAAGAAGAGCACCCCGCGGACCAGAATCATAATCTTGGTACCGGCAATGGCCTTGATTAGATAATATAAAATCCATGCGACGATAGCGACGTCAATAATATTAATTACAATCCTCCAAGGGTCAGAAAACAAACTGGCCCAATATTGGAGATTGGTTAGTTGTTGAAAATTCATACTTAGACTTCCTACTCCTCTACAAACAAAATCAAACAGCTGTAGCAACAAATCGAACTTATTAAATCTAGTAATAGCCTGATTTTGTCTTGTAGTCAGAGTTTACTCAATTAACTTCTCTCTTTTTATTTTACAGTGGGTCTTAACGCTTAAAGACTTACCAACCCATTATATCACGTTTGTCAATATTTTTCTGTAACCTTCTTTACTTTTTATGATAAAATATTTCTTATGAAGATAAATACAGCCTTGGGCCTCTTGGCAGGCAAGTCCTCCCACTTTGTTCTCAGCAAAATGGGACGTGGCTCGACCCTGCCAGGGAAAGTTGCCCTGACATTTGACAAAAATATTTTACAAAACCTAGCAAAGAACTATGAGGTCGTTGTTGTTACCGGAACCAATGGTAAAACCCTGACTACAGCTCTGACAGTAGGCATTCTCAAGGAAGCCTTCGGAGAAGTGGTGACCAATCCCAGCGGTGCCAATATGATTACCGGGATTACGACAACCTTCCTGACAGCTAAAAAAGGCAAATCTGGCAAGAATATCGCTGTGCTGGAAATAGATGAAGCCAGCCTATCTCGGATTTGTGATTATATCAAGCCTAGCCTCTTCGTCTTTACCAATATTTTCCGTGACCAGATGGACCGCTATGGTGAGATCTACACGACCTACCAGATGATTCTGGATGCTGCAGCTAAAGTGCCTGAAGCGACTGTACTGATGAATGGTGACAGCCCCCTCTTTAACTCGGTCAGTCTGAAGAATCCTGTCCGCTACTATGGATTTGATACCGAGAAAGGCCAAGCTCAGCTGGCTCACTACAATACAGAGGGCATCCTCTGCCCCAAGTGCGAGCACATCCTCAAGTATGAGCTCAACACTTATGCCAATCTGGGAGCTTATATCTGTGAGGACTGTGGCTTCAAGCGTCCTAAACTTGACTACAGCCTGACCGCTCTCAAAACACTTGAGCATAACCGCTCGGCCTTTACCATTGATGGTCAAGACTATCAAATCAATATCGGAGGACTTTATAATATCTACAATGCCTTGGCCGCTGTATCAGTAGCTCAGTTCTTTGGTGTCGAGCCAGCTACTATCAAGGCTGGCTTTGACAAGAGCCGGGCTGTCTTTGGCCGTCAGGAAACCTTCAAAATTAGCGATAAGGAATGTACCTTAGTCTTGATTAAAAATCCGGTCGGAGCCACCCAAGCTTTGGATATGATTGGACTTGCACCCTTTGACTTTAGCTTGTCTGTCCTACTCAATGCCAACTATGCAGACGGCATTGATACCAGCTGGATCTGGGATGCTGATTTTGAGAAGATTCTAGAGATGGAGATTCCTCATGTCATTGCAGGTGGTGTGCGCCACTCCGAGATTGCTCGTCGACTGCGGGTAACGGGCTATCCAGCAGATCAGATTACTGAAGTCAAAGATTTGGAAGCAGTCTTTAAGACCATTGAGCAGCAAGAAACCAAGCATGCCTATATCTTAGCAACTTATACCGCTATGCTGGAATTCCGCGAGTTACTAGCAGAACGGCAAGTGGTCAGAAAGGAGATGAACTAATGGTATACAGATCCCTCACTTCTCCCGAAAACCAGGACTATCGCTACAATGTAAAGATTGCCCACCTCTATGGCAATCTCATGAATACCTACGGTGACAACGGCAATGTCCTCATGCTCAAGTATGTGGCTGAAAAGCTAGGTGCTAGGGTTGAAGTCGATATCGTCTCTCTAGAAGATGACTTTGACAAGGACAGCTACGACATCGTCTTCTTTGGCGGAGGTCAAGACTATGAGCAAACGATCGTGGCTCGTGACCTGCAAGCTAAAAAAGAAGCTTTGGAAAGCTTTATCAATGAAAACGGCGTAGTGCTAGCTATCTGCGGTGGGTTCCAACTCTTAGGCCAATACTATATCGAAGCTTCTGGTCGACGAATCGAAGGCCTGGGCATCATGGGTCACTATACCCTCAACCAGACCAAAAACCGCTATATCGGTGACATCAAGATTCATAACGAAGAATTCAATGAGACCTACTACGGCTTTGAAAATCACCAAGGACGGACTTTCCTCTCGGACGATGAAAAACCTCTGGGCAAAGTCGTCTATGGAAATGGCAACAACCAAGAGGATGGTTGCGAGGGTGTTCATTATAAAAATGTCTTTGGCTCCTACTTCCATGGCCCTATCTTGTCCCGCAATGCGAACTTGGCCTACCGTCTGGTGACCACCGCTCTGAAAAACAAATATGGCTCAGATATTCAACTAGCCGCTTATGAAGATATCCTTGCCCAAGAAATCCCAGAAGAATATGGAGATATCAAGAGCAAGGCTGAGTTTGAATAGATAAACAGGAGAATCACTATGAAAGAAAAATTGCATTATATCCTGCTTTTAATTATCATTCTATTGGTGGCTGGTATTTCCTTGGCCAATATGCAGAGCGTCAATGTTAGCTTTATCCTATTTAGCTTCAAACTGCCCTTAATCATATTGATTTTGGTCTCAGTGCTCCTAGGCTCTGTCACGACCTTTCTCATCAGCATGGTGAAAAATTTCTCACTGAAAAAAGAGCTTAAAAAAACCAAAGAAGCACTTAAAAATTCCCATACAGAAAACTAGGTTGGAAATCCAGCCTAGTCTTTTTGTATTCTCTTTTGATAAAGGTAGGAAATCAAAGCCAATCCCATCACTCCAAAACCAATTAGGAGAAAGGAAAAGGTATGGACACTCTGCAGAACAGTCATCAGAAAAGTCGCAGGAGGCATGAAAAGAATTGCCAGCGTGTAGATTGTTGAGAAAACGCGGCCTAGATACTGCTTGTCCACCTTGGTCTGAACCTGGCTGAAGAAATGAATATTGAAAACAGTAATAAAGAGCTCGCAGATAAGATTACCAGAATAGGAGAAATATGGATGAACCGGTAGCAAGGCAGAGATGCCCATGACTGCGACTCCAACACCTGTCAATAGCAGGGCTACAAGTAAGTTGCCCATACTGGCCTTAACCTTGCTAGCTAGAATGGCTCCGACGATTGAGCCTATAGCTCCCAAACTCAGAATAGTTGCATAAGAGCCGGTCTTTTCATAGAGCTGATTAGTAAAAGGCAATAGATAATTAAAGGCCGCAAAGAAAAAATTGACTGCAGAAGCTACCAAGAGCAGAAAGAAGATTTCTTTTTGCTGACGGATATAGACTAGCCCTTCCTTGATATCTCTCAGGATATTGCCAAGATTGATGGGAGACTTCTGCTTGCTTGGCTCATGATTAGGCAGAAAGTAAACCAAGGCAAAAGCCAGAAAGAAGCTAAGAGCATCCAGCTGAAGGGTCACGCGCAAATTTGCATACTGCATTACGATAAAAGACAAAACTGGAGCTGAGACACTGATAACCTGCAAGGCCAATTCCAGATGAGAATTGTAGGTTACAATGTCTTCCTTGTCCACAATTTCGGTAATATAAGACTTATTAGCTGGCCGAGAAAAGGCAAAGGCTATAGCCTGAACCACATTAGCAAAAATCAACGCTCCAATCATGAGCTGGTCATTTGAAATAAAAGAAATCAGCAGACAAAGACCAGCACAAATCAAATCTGTTACCATCAAAACCTTACGCCTGGAAAAGCGGTCCGTAATGGCTCCTCCAAAAGGATTGAATAAGATGGAAGTAACTAGCTCAGATATCTGATAAATGCCCAAGACCGTCTGTCCCAGAGCTCCCAAAGAAGCAAGCCAGATGCTATTTCCATAGTCATAAAGCATATTTCCAATTTTATTAATAGCAGCCCGTGTAATCAGCTGTGCTGCCTGTCGATTCATAAAAATACCTCCTTTCATTTCTGAAACTATTGTATCAGGAATGGAGGGAGATTCTTTATTTTTCCCATATTTGGGAAATTATACTTTTACAAACTTATGGAAATGCTCTTGATAATAAGCGACTTGCTCAGGTAAATTCAGCACTTCAAAGATGTGCATGGCTTCCTGCATTTGCTTGATGCCCTGCTTCTTCTGCTCCTTCTGATAAGCAGCAAACCCCTTGAGATAGAGGAACACATTGCGTTCATAGAGTTTAATGCCCTTGCCAATGATTTTCTCTACGTAAGCCTCAAAATAACTAGCCTTATCAAAAGAACGACTTTCCAAACAATGCTGGTAACAATTGAGGGCTAAAATCAAGACCAATTTCTTATGGCGACCGATTTCTTTATAGTAGTCTTCTCGCTCCATGACTTCCCTGCCCAGACGGTAGACGTAGTCCACATCATAAAAGCTATAGAGGTTTCCAAAGAGGATCAGCTCGTACATGGTCCAATCTTCCACTTGAAAGAGATAATCGGCCACCTTATCTAAATCTTCTTGCCTCATGCGAAACTGACTGTCCCGCTGACAAATCAAGCCCTGCATCAAAATCCAATTCAGCTCATAGTAAAGAGGCGCACTGCTGGCCTTGGCCTTTTCCAACTGCTCCGCTTGCAAGTCTTGAAATCCCTTGATGTCATTTGAGTAGTAAAGAGGGATAATTTTACCCATCATGGCCACGTGCTCATGCTGCTGGAAATTCCGGGCCTTGTCTATAAAATTTTCAAGGGTCACATGAATATTATCCAAGAGATCTAAAAATTTCGAGAGGGTCATGTCCGACTCACCCAGCTCAAAACGAGACAGCTGAGAGGTCGAGCAAACCTGACCAGCCGCTTCCTTCAATGAATAATGTCCATTTAAACGAAAATCACGAAAAACTTTGCCTAAATCTTCCATTTGTTTACCACTTCAATTCCTTTAATTACTGTTTCGCTTCCCTAGTCGCTCTTTCAAAACTACCTTCACCGCCCCTTGTTCGGATTTTATTTTCAGACGAGGCTCTTTTCGGCAAAATCTTATTGGCTGAAAATCGGAAAAAGCAGATTCTGCTAAAAGAACTCGTCAGAAAATAGAAAGTTCGGGATTTGCTCTCAGACCAACCGTCAGAAAATCTGACAGAGTCGTTTTGCTCCAAAATAGCTTTTCAGAAAATCTGACGGACTGACTTTTCTCTAAAAGAACTTAGATTGCATGAAGAATAGTTTATTTTCCTCGAAAAAATCTCAGAACACATGTAAAAATTCGTTTTTTACTCTTTTTTGGCTGATTTCACATGTGAATTAAGCATTTTGAGCTCTAAGAAGCTCATTTCTCACAGAAACTGCATACTCCTACACCTTCTCCGCCAGTTCTTCCCATTCTAGCATGGCTTCTTCTTGGGCGGCGGTCAGCTGGTCGATTTGCTGCTGGCTCTCCATGAGTTCACTGGCGTCGTTGGTAGCCTGCATGGCTTCCTGAAGCTGACTAATCTGGCTGTCCAAGTCCTCGATTTGCGCTTCCAATTGCTCTAGGCGGCGGGCCAGCCGGCGCTGTTCTTTCTGGTTTTCCTTTTGAAGCTGATAGTCATTGGCAGGGGCAGGCTTATCTAAATCAACCTGCTCCGTCTCCTCACGCAAGGCTTCCTGCTCTGCCTTTTTCTCCAGATAGTAGTCATAATCACCCAGATAAAGGGTGGAGCCTGTCTCAGAGAGCTCGATAATCTGAGTGGCCACGCGATTGATAAAGTAACGGTCATGGCTGACAAAGAGCAGGGTGCCGTCAAAGTCAATCAGGGCATTTTCCAGCACTTCCTTGCTGTCAATGTCCAGGTGGTTGGTCGGCTCGTCTAGGATGAGGAAGTTGTTGTTTTCCATAGACAGCTTGGCTAGAAGCAGCCGCGCTCGCTCTCCACCTGATAGCATGCCGACAGACTTCTTGACATCGTCCCCCGAGAAGAGGAAAGCGCCTAAGCGATTGCGAATTTCGACCTCTGGCGTCAGCTTGAAGTCATTCCATAGCTCATCGAGAACCGTATTGCTGGCAGTCAGTTTGCTCTGGGTCTGGTCATAGTAGCCCACTTCCACATTAGCCCCCAGCTGCTCCTTGCCTCTGATGAAGGGCACTTGCCCGATTAGTGATTTAATCAAGGTCGTCTTTCCAATCCCATTTGGCCCGACAATAGCTACCGCATTGAACTTGCGAATATCAAGGTTAATCGGCTCCGACAGGACTTCCTCGCCATAGCCAATAGCCGCATCTTCCAGGGTCAGAACAACATTGCCCGAAACTTTATCAGATTTGAAGGTCATATTAGCCGAGCGGCTGCCGGTCTCCGGCTTGTCCAAACGCTCCATCTTTTCCAGCTGCTTACGACGGGACTGAGCCCGCTTGGTTGTGGAAGCCCGAACCAGATTGCGATTGACAAAGTCCTCCAGCGCAGCGATTTCTTTCTGTTGCTTTTCATAGTTCTTGGCTTCAGTGGCCAGCTTTTGCTCCTTTTGGACCACGAAGGTAGAGTAATTGCCCACATAGCGATCCAAGGAATGCTTGGTCAAGTCCAGCGTGATGGTCGCAACCTTGTCTAGGAAATAGCGGTCGTGGCTGACGATGATCAGGGCACCGCTGTAGTTGATTAAGTAAGTCTCCAGCCAGGCAATGGTCTCGATATCCAAGTGGTTGGTCGGCTCGTCCAGTACCAGCAGTTCTGGCTTTTCCAAAAGCATCTTAGCCAGAGACAGCCGGGTATTCTGCCCTCCTGAAAGCTCAGAAATCTTCATCTGCCACATGGACTGGTCAAACTTGAAGCCATTCAAAATCGCTCGAATATCGGCCTCGTAGGTAAAACCACCTTTCTGGCGAAAGTCCTCTGACAGCTGGTCGTACTGGGTCATGAGAGCAGTCAGCTCTTCCCCTGACAATTCTCCCATTTGTAGCTCCATCTGCCGCAAGCGCTTCTCTTGCTGACGCAGACTATCAAAGACCAGCAGCATCTCATCGTAGATGGTATTCTCCGACTCAAAGCGGCTGTCCTGAGCCAGATAGGACAGAGACAGGTCTCGTTTATTATTGATCTGACCAGAAGTAGGCTCTTCCTCGCCCACCAAAATCTTGAGCAGGGTTGACTTCCCAGCTCCATTTTTACCGACGAGGGCAATCCGGTCACCCTCATCTACCTGCAGGTTAATATTGTCAAAAAGAAGCTCCCCTGCAAAAGAGCGCTCAATCTTGCTTGCTTGTAAAATAATCATAAGACCATTATAGCAGATTTCCCGAAGCACAGCTATCAGAATTCAAGAGAAAGCGCACTCAGCTCCCCAAAAGAAAAAAGGCAGCCATACCAGACTGCCTTACATAAAACTATTGAGAATAGATTGATTCTGCAAAATCAGATAAATTCCCAGCAGAATCAGAACTACAAAGACAACAAATTTAATCATTCCCTTGATTATACGAATAGCCAGAAGGATAATCATGGATCCGACTAGCCACATAAAGGCGGAATTGTGAAAAAAGCCCTGAACTGCCTCAATATTCTGACCGAAGAAGAGCTGAATGGGTGCTGGAACATGATTTTCCCAAGCCGCTGTCACTCCTAGCTGGTTGGCAATCTCATTGCTGCTTTTCCATAGCCAGACAAAGATTCCTGAGTTAAAAACAAAGAGAAAAACTTGCTCTGGAAAGTGTCGAATCAAGTAAAAAATAGATTTTAACATAGGCTTACGATTGATACAAGTCTTTTACAGCCTGGATATCTGTCGGCTGGATACTGTAAAATGAGCCTGCTGACTGCATCACTGATTCCTCCTCATTATGGTCTAATCCGATAGCATGGCCCAATTCGTGCGCTGCTGTATTGACAATCCGCTCATGAGAATAGGCATAGCGACTGTCCAGCAGGTAGTAACTATTAAGGCGAACCGTGACATGGGTAAACCGCTTGGTTAGGAGATTGGTCTGTGACTCAGCTTCACCAGCTGCACTGACGTTACCATCGTTCATCTCCGTCGCAACAATGTCCGCCTTGTCTTTGTCATTGATGATTTGAAAGGTGAAGGCACCTGTTTGATTCCAAGAATCAATGGCCTCCTTATAGGCTGAACGGAAGGTATCATTATTTGTATCGATATAAATCGTGGCGCTTGGCTGATCCCAACGAGCCCCTGTTGTTGCATGCTCATCTGTCAGCTGATCCGTCTGCGTCTCCTCACTGCTGTGAAGTCCCGTGGAAATGCCTTGGTGATTTAAAAATTGATCCACTCTGCCAACAGCTGTCTGAACAGCCTGCGTCAGTCCCTCTGTACCCGGTTTTGTCGAAGTGGTAAAATAGAAAATTCCGACAATAACCATAAAGCTCAGGACAAAGGACCAGGCAAGTCCCCAAACCACGCGCCCAATCAGACGCATGAGGAACCGGATGCTTTTAAAAATAAGTCTCATCGCAACCTCCTTTACTAGATTGTAAGAGAACGTTGATTTTACCACCGCTTTCTTAAAGAAGACTGAAAAATTCGCCTTCTTTCATCAATTAGTATAAAAGAAAATGACTACAAATCTGCAACCATTTCTTTTCATACTATTGAATACTCTTTGCAAATCCATTTTTGAGTATAAAATTAAGAACCCGTCTCCTGACTGACCTTGCCACTATTATAGTCCAAACGAATCCCTTTTTGCACATTCGGGATAAAGACATTAAATTCCAGACTGCCATCGCTGGACTTGGCCTCTAGATGAGAACCAACTGGCACTAAATCAGTCTCCGTGGCATAAATCAAGGTTACCCGGTAGCGCACCCGCTTGTTCTTATCAAGGGCCTTACGGATCTTTGTCTCGTAGTAATTCTGCCCTGTCGAGTCTGCTTCATTGGCTTGGTTGGACCAGGCCGTCTGCACAGCGATATTAGCAGGATTGCTGGTGGAGGCATCAAAGCCCTTCAAACCACCTATCAGCGAATAGGCCAAGAGATGTCCTCGGTCCACAGCGTGGTTGTACTCACCAGGGAGGTTCTTGAGTTGATGCCAGCCTGCCGGTACCCATGAAGTGTTGGCATTTCCAGTTTCTTCCCGTTTTTTGTACTGACGGGTAGACTTGGATAAAAAGGCATTCGCCACTGTCGGAAGGGTTTGCCCTTGTACAAGCTTGGTCTTATTGTCAGCGTAGGGTTTGCTAGAAATCCCCGCATCCAAGTCTGTCTTATTCCCATTCACGATAAAGGCACCAGCTCCATTCCATTCAATGCTGCCTTTGAGTTGAGCTCGGACAGCATCCGTCAGAACGCTCTCAGCCAGTTTCCGACTAGGGGTGCCCTGATCTTGAACTTGCCCAACTCTGATTTCTGAATTTGGACTCTGAAGTGGCTGCTGACCATCCTGTCCCCAGAAATAGCCAGCCAGAGCCAAAATAAAGGCCAGAGTCAGCCCAGCCCAGCCTTGCAGGCTCTTAGAATTCCTTTTCTGACTAGTCTTTCTTTTCATCTTCTTTCTTTCAACTTAGCAAACTGGATTCATTTCAGCCAGTCTTTTCGACTAGGAGCTAGTTTCCAGTAAACTTCCCGATTAATTCTTGCCAGGTTTCTGGTGAAAAAACTGAGCCCTTACCGTTTCCGATAATGTTATAGCCAATCATCAGAGACACGAGAAAGAGAATCACGGCTACCAGGAGAACCAGTAGAACAAGGCCAATCTGCCGGCCTAAATATTTAAGATTTTCACTCATCGTCTTCTTCCTTTACACGCTTCACTTTGGCTCCCAAGGCTGCCAATTTCTCATGGAATTTATAGTAGCCTCGGTCTAAGTGTACCAGCTTGCTGACCTTAGTCTCGCCTTCAGCAATCAAGCCCATCAGAATCAAAGTCGCACTGGCCCGAAGGTCTGTTGACATGACTTCAGCACCCTGCAAGCTGCCTCCGCCCCAGATACGAGCTGTGTCACGCATGATATCAGAGTGCAGCCCCATCCGACGCATTTCCTCCAGATGCTGGAAGCGGTTCTCAAAGACGGTCTCAATCATCGTAGACTCGCCCTTTGCCATGGCCATCAGCGCCGTAAACTGAGCCTGCATGTCCGTTGGGAAGCCTGGATAAGGAAGGGTCTTGACCGCAACCGGTCTAAGTTTCGAAACATCGGAACGAATCCGAATCCCTTCATCTTCCTCTGTCACTTCCACTCCCATTTCCTGCATTTTGGAAAGCAGGGGACGATTGTGCTCCCAAATGGCATCCTCAATCAGCAAGTCACCGCTGGTCATAGCTGCAGCAACCATAAAAGTTCCTGCTTCGATACGGTCTTGAACCACATTATGCTTGGCACCTCGCAGCTGGTCCACTCCGACAATGGTCAGAGTCTCTGTACCCGCTCCTCTGACTTTGGCTCCCATTTCATTCAAAAATAGGGCTAGATCAACGATTTCAGGCTCCCGAGCAGCATTTTCAATCACTGTGGTGCCTTGAGCCAGCGTAGCAGCCATCATGATGTTTTGCGTTGCTCCCACACTAGGAAAGTCCATGTAAATGTGGGCACCCTTGAGTCGCTCTGCCTTCGCTTCGATATAACCCGCTGTTTGGGTAATCTGAGCTCCCATGGCTTCTAAGCCCTTCAGGTGCAAGTCAATAGGCCGGCTGCCAATCGTACAGCCGCCTGGCATGGAAACCTTAGCATGACCATTACGAGCCAGAACTGGCCCCAAAACAACGATAGACGCCCGCATTTTGCTGACGTATTTGTAAGGCGCCTCCTCAGACAAAGGCTGAGTTGCATCCACAACAACTGTATTTTCTTCCTGATTAAAATCCACCTGAGTGTTTAAACCGCGGACCACATTGTTCATGGTAAAGACATCAGACAAGACCGGAACATTTTTCAAAACAGACTGGCCCTCACTAGCCAAGACTGTCGCTGCCAAAAGAGGCAGGACCGCATTTTTTGCTCCTTCAATCTTGACCTTTCCGACCAAGCGATTATCTCCACCTTGAATAATAATTTTTTCCATACCGATTCCTTACTCTAAATTTTTAAAATCATCCATACTATCATACCATAAAATCAAAAATATGACCTTATAAAGTACCATTAAAAATCGCCCGGCTCATATCGTAAATACCAATGAAGAAAAGGCTGACTAAATAGCCCAAGGCAATGCTAAACAAGAGAATCAAAAAGCGAATCTTCATCGCATTATCGGCATTAACCTTGAAAAACCTCTCCCACTCAACAACAGTTGACAGCAGATGAAAGGCAAAGAAAATAAAGAGCAAATGACTGCATAATTTAAAAATAACTTCTACCATAGCTTTTATTATACCACAAGACTCCTGTTAGGGACGAACTAAACAGTCCCGCCCTTTTTCTTTGGAAAAGAAAACTGAGACAGATCTGCCTCAGTTTTGCGTATTCAGTTTGTATTCATGAAAGTACCTTACCAGATGATGAATGACTTCCATCAATCTAGGCAAAATAGCTTCTTATAATCTTGTTCCGACATTGATCCGGTTGATTGCCCGCTGCAGGGCAATCTTAGCCCGGCGTTCTTGGTCAATCAAATGCTTATCATGTGCTTCTTCGATTTCTTGCTCAGCTCGGAGCTTAGCCCGCTCAGCCCGACTAATGTCGATATCTCGCTCACGCTCAGCTGAGTCCGCCACAATGGTAATGACATTGTCTGCAATTTCAATGATGCCGCCATTAACTGCAATCCAGTCGATATGCTTGTCATCATCAACCCGGCGTACTTTGACCTGATCTACTTCTAAAACAGCGATGGTATTGATGTGGCGGGGCAAAATCCCCAGCTCACCATCAATGGTCTTTACGGAAACAAATGCAGCATGGTGATCATAAATAAGACCATCCGGTGTCACGATTTGTACTGTCATTTGAGCCATCATTCACCTCTTAGAATCCCATTTTCTCAGCCTTGGCCAATACATCCTCGATGGAGCCCACACCACGGAAGGCATCTTCTGGCAGCTTATCATGCTTACCTTCAAGGATTTCCTTAAAGCCACGAACCGTTTCAGCTACTGGCACATAAGATCCTGGTTGACCAGTAAACTGCTCCGCCACATTGAAGTTCTGTGACAGGAAGAACTGGATCCGGCGCGCACGTGCAACCAGCGTCTTCTCATCATCTGACAACTCATCCATACCAAGGATAGCAATGATATCCTGCAATTCATGATAACGTTGCAAGACCCGCTTAACCTCTGCTGCCACTGCATAGTGCTCTTCTCCGACAATCTCTGGTGAAAGGGCACGAGAGCTGGAAGCGAGTGGATCCACAGCTGGATAAATCCCCAGCTGAACCAATTTCCGTTCTAGGTTGGTCGTAGAGTCCAAGTGAGCAAAAGCTGTTGCTGGTGCTGGGTCAGTATAGTCATCCGCTGGCACATAGATAGCCTGGATGGAAGTAACGGAACCTTTCTTGGTTGAGGTAATCCGTTCTTGTAACTGTCCCATTTCTGTAGCAAGTGTTGGTTGGTAACCAACGGCTGATGGCATGCGTCCCAAAAGGGCAGACACTTCCGAACCAGCCTGCGTAAAGCGGAAGATGTTATCAATAAAGAGCAACACGTCCTGACCCTCCACATCACGGAAATATTCCGCGATGGTCAGTCCGGTAAGAGCAACCCGCATCCGAGCTCCTGGCGGTTCATTCATCTGACCAAAGACCATAGCCGTCTTTTCGATAACGCCAGACTCTTTCATTTCCCAGTAGAGGTCATTCCCTTCACGCGTCCGTTCACCAACACCTGTGAAGACAGAAATCCCTCCATGTTCTTGGGCAATGTTGTGAATCAATTCCTGAATCAGGACTGTTTTCCCTACTCCGGCACCGCCAAAGAGACCGACTTTCCCACCTTTCAGATAAGGAGCTAGAAGGTCGATAACCTTGATCCCTGTTTCCAGGATTTCTGATGAAGTTGATAGTTCATCAAAGGTCGGTGCCTTTTTATGAATCGGCTGGCGCTCTGCATCTTCTGCAAAAGGCGCATCCAAGTCAATAGTATCCCCAAGGACATTGAACACCCGCCCCAGAGTTTCCTTGCCAACTGGCACAGAAATCGGACGACCAGTATCCAAGACCTCCAAACCACGCGTCAAACCATCGGTCGACTCCATGGCAATGGTCCGCACCACACCGTCACCAAGCTCAAGAGCTACTTCAAGGACGATTTTTGATTTTTTCTCATCATTTTTATAGACTACAAGTGCATTATTTATCTCAGGTAGTTTGTCTCCGGCAGCAAACGCAACGTCTACGACCGGCCCGATAACCTGAGCAATTTTGCCTGAGCTCATGTTTTTTCCCTCGTTTAATTTCTAATTCATTTGTGGCCTTATTCTAGGGCACTTGCACCCGCCACGATTTCAGTAATTTCCTGCGTAATGGCAGCTTGCCGAGCGCGGTTGTACTGAATAGTCAAATCACTGATGACCTTTTTAGCATTGTCTGTTGCTGTCTGCATAGCAGTCATGCCGGCAGCATTCTCAGCTGTTTTGGCATCAATAATGGCACCGTAAATCATGCTCTCTGCAAACTGGGGCAGCAGTTGATCCAAGATAGAATCCCGACTGGATTCCAGTTCCAGATTCAGCGTATAATCTTCATCAGCTTCATTGGGATCCAAGTCAATGATTGGCAGCATCTGCTCCACCCGCATCTGACTGGTCAGACTGTTGACATGGTGATTATAGCAGACATAGAGCTCATCGAAGAGCTCATTCTGATACATCTCAATAGTCTTGCTAATGATTTTACGGACCTCATCAAAGCTAGGCTGATCTGCTAGACCACGCAGTTCATAAACTGGCTGAATGCCCCTAGCTCGGAAGAAATCAGCACCAACACTTCCGATACAGATGACTTCAAAGTCCTCTCCTGTCGGATGGTACTCAGCTTTCAGCTCCATCAAAGCCTTAAGGATAGTCGCATTGTAGCCACCTACTAGCCCGCGGTCAGAAGTAATGACGATATAGGCTGATTTCTTAACTGGCCGACTGATTAACATTGAGTGATGACGGGCATTTTCTGCCTCGTGGCCATGCAGCATATCCGTAACTAACTTACGCACTTTCTGGGCATAGACCTGAAAGTTCTTAGCTGCTTCCTCAGACTTTCCCAGCTTAGCAGCAGAAACCATCTGCATGGCATTGGTGATTTGACTGGTGTTTTTCGTGGATGCAATTTTATTTTTAATATCATTTAATGAAACTGCCATCTGACACCTCTATTCTTATTTGAAGCTAGACTGGTCAATAAACTCAGTAATGGCAGCATCCAAGACTTCTTCGCTTGGAAGATCTTTCGTTGTCCGAATGGTTTCATAAATGCTTTCTTGATGTGCATCAAAGTAGGCAAATAGTTCTGACTCAAAGCGCAGAATATCATCTACTGGCACACTGTCTAAGAAACCATGGGTCAAAGCATAGAGAATCACGACCTGCTTTTCAACCGGCAGCGGCTCATGAATCGGCTGCTTCAAGACTTCTACAGTCCTGCGGCCACGATTGAGCTTGGCCTGCGTTGCTGCATCCAAATCACTACCAAACTTAGTGAAGGCCTCCAGCTCTCGATAAGAAGCCAGGTCAATACGCAAAGTTCCAGCTACTTTCTTCATAGCCTTGATTTGGGCAGAGCCCCCAACCCGTGATACAGAAGAACCTGCGTCAATGGCCGGACGTACCCCAGCATTGAACAGGCTGTCGCTGAGGAAAATTTGTCCGTCAGTGATTGAAATCACGTTGGTCGCGATATAGGCTGAAATGTCTCCCGCCTGTGTTTCAATAAATGGCAGAGCTGTAATTGAACCACCGCCCAGCTCATCAGAAACCTTGGCTGAACGTTCCAGGAGACGGCTATGCAGATAGAAAACATCTCCTGGAAAGGCCTCACGGCCTGGCGGACGACGGAGCAAGAGGGACAGTTCACGGTAGGCTACAGCCTGCTTAGACAAGTCATCATAGACAATCAAAACATGCTTGCCATTATACATGAACTCTTCTGCCATCGCTACACCAGCATAAGGCGCTAGGAAAAGCAAAGGCGACGGCTGTGAAGCAGAGGCTGTCACGACAATGGTATAGTCCAAAGCACCATACTGACGGAGCGTTTCTACCTGCGTACGAACGGTAGATTCTTTCTGACCAATCGCCACATAGATACAAATCATATCCTGACCTTTCTGGTTCAGGATGGCATCAATGGCAATGGTCGTCTTCCCAGTCTGACGGTCCCCGATAATCAGCTCCCGCTGGCCGCGGCCAATCGGAACCAAGGCATCAATAGCCTTGAGACCTGTCTGCAAAGGCTCAGATACTGACTTACGCTGCATAACACCAGGAGCCGGTGTTTCAACCGGACGTGTCTTGTCCGTGACAATGTCACCAAGTCCATCAACAGGACGACCCAGCGGATCAACAACCCGTCCAATCAAGGCCTCTCCCACAGGAACTTCCATGATTTTACCAGTCCGACGAATGGTATCTCCCTCACGAATGTCTGTAAAGTCTCCCAAGATGATAATCCCAACATCGGTCGACTCTAGATTTTGCGCCATACCATAAGAGCCATTTTCAAAGATTAACAGCTCTCCGCTCATAGCCTTATCCAGACCATGAGCACGCGCAATTCCATCACCAATATAAGTGACGACCCCTGTTTCTGTGACGTCAAAATTTGGCTGGAAATTTTCAATTTGTTGCTTAATTAAAGCGCTGATTTCTTGTGCGTTAATCGCCAAAATTCACACCACTTTCTATTTCAATTTTTCTTTTACGACTTGTAATTGACGTTTTATGCTTGCATCAATTGTTTTGTTATTGGCAGAGATGACAAAGCCACCAATCAAGCTGCTGTCCAATTCTTCCTTGAGCGAACGGACTTTTAGGCCCATCTTCTGCTCAATAATCGGCCGAATCTTCTCCTTCTGACTGGCTGTCAAAGGCTGAACAGAGCGTAGCGTCACCTCAAACTCATTGCTAATCTTTTCAAGCTGGTGCTGGCTCTCCAGCACAATCTCATAAAAGAGGTCCTCACGATGATTGAGAATGACGATTTCAATCAGATTATCAAGCAATTGCGAACCAGAGTTTTGAAAGAGTCTCAGACTCTTCTCTTTCTCATGGTCACTGATGCCGATATGTGACAAAAAGTCAGCAAGGCCGGTCTCCGCAAAAACAGCCTTAATCTGACTCAGTTTTTCAAAAACATCTTCTTGCTGACCTTTTTCAAAGACCGTCTGAACAAAAGGCAAAGCATATTTCTCAATGATTGCATATTGCTTCTTATCCATCAGGCATCTCCTAACTGTTTGATATAGCGGTCGATGAGCTCGCTCTGAGCTTCCTTATCCAGTTCCTGGCTCAAAATCTTACTAGCCAGAGCCACTGTCAAGTCAGCCACTTCTCCTTTGATGCTGCTCATAGCCTCTGCCTTGTTTTGGGCAATTTCCTGATTGGCTTTAGCCTTCAAGCGCCCTGCTTCTTCTGCTGCATTAGCTAGGATTCCAGCCTTATTCTTCTCAGCTGTCTCCTTAGCTGTCTCAACGATAGAAACTGCTTCGACCCGACTGCCTGCCAGAGCTTCCTCACGCTTTTGCGCCAAGTCTTCAGCTTTCTTACGGGCAGCTTCTGCACCATCAATATCGTCTGAAATCTTTTGAGCACGCTGATCTAAAATCCCGATAATATTGCCCCAAGCAAACTTCTTAATGAGAAATACTAAAAGAAGAAAGGAGCCAGCAATCAGGATAAAGTTGCCAATAATTTCACCTACGGTTATATTCATTTTATCTATCCTTTCTTTTTATTCTTCCTCACCATTAATTTTCTTACCAAGATACATAGATGTTAGCATGGTAAAAACATAGGCTTGGATACAGGAAATAAAGATGGAAAAACCAGTCCAAACCATGTTCATAATAAAGGCAATCGGATACCAATACGCTGCTTGATGTGCCCAAGTCAAGAGCAAACCAGCCAATACTTCACCTGCAAAAATATTTCCATAAATCCGCAAGGCTAGCGAAGCAAAATTGGTAAATTCTTCCAAGATATTCATGGGTGTCATGATACCTGGAGTCACAAAACCTTTTAGATATCCTTTTATACCTTGACGACGAATTCCTTCTACATGACAGAATACCGTCACTAAAAGAGAGAAGCCCAAGTCAAAAGCGAGATTGGCTGTCGGCGATGTCCAGAGATTGAAACCATTGGTTGTCTGAACCTTAGCCATTAATCCCAAGTTATTCGCCACAGCTACGAAAAGAAAGAGGGAGAATAGAAAAAGCGAGTAATTCTTCATATAATGCTCGCCAACGTTTCCCTTGGTAAAATCAATGACAAAATCATAGATATATTCCAGAGCATTCTGCTTTCTTGACGGCTTAATCGTCATCTTTCGACTTGCCCAATAAACAAGTCCAAAAGTTACAAACACCGTCAGCAGAGTCATGGCCAGCAGGGTCAAATCAAAGGTCACAGGACCTATATTGATAGTTGGATTAATACTTTCTTCCAACAGATGACACCCCCTTTTCTAAAGAGAATCCTTTCTTATTTGATAACAAAGGACATAGCCAGCGTTACAAAGAAAGTACCTTCAACAAAGGCTACTCCCAAGATTAGGAGGCTTCGCAATTGACCGATAATTTCTGGCTGACGAGCTGCTGCCTTAAATAGATTACTCATAATCATACCTTCAGCAATTGATACGCCCAAGCAGGCCAAACAAAGTCCTAAATATGTTAAATTCATGATGACTTCTCCTTTATATTTTAAAATTTACTTCCTTAGTTTACTCCTAAAATATCGAATAGTCAATCTTTTGCCACCATTGTAAGCGTTTTTTGTTTCATTCTTTTGATTTACAAATTTTCCTGTCAAAACAATTGAATTATTGTTGATATACAAACTATTTTGCTATATAAATAAGAAGAAAGTGATTAAAATTTCACTTATTTCATATGTTTTTTAAAGAAAAAATAGCATAAAAATCTAGTTATCCGCATAAAAACTGGACTTATCACACTTTATCAAGGTCAAAACCACTCAATTTACTACTAATTTACTACTTATGAATGAGCTTTGATACGACGATTTATCCT
>NZ_JAQFJF010000010.1:0-104429 GCF_030439905.1 Streptococcus sp. SN3 | reverse complement strand
TTGACAGGTTACATATCTCTATGTCACCCTGCACTTGGTTCGTCTTGTTCAGTTTTCAAAGGGCTTTGTCTTTCGCGACAACTATATTAGTATATCACCTATACCACCAACCTGTCAATACCTTTTTCCAATTTTTTTTAAAAGTTTTATTTTTTTAACTAAGTATAAAGTTAAATCTTTGTAAGTAGGGGCTTGTTTATGTCACCTGAGAGTATAGCTTTCTAAAACTAAAAAGGTTGAGAAACATGCTCTCAACCCTCTTTTCTTATTTATTTGACTTCTAACAGACCAATATCTCCATCCTCTCGACGGTATATAACATTTGTGCTACTGTCCTCTGCATCGGAATAGATAAAGAAATCATGGCCCAATAAATCCATCTGCAGAATCGCTTCTTCCAAGTCCATTGGTTTCAAATCGATGTGTTTTGAACGGACAACTTTTGACGGAACTTCTTCTGCTTCTTCAGCAAAGGAATCTGTGAAAAGCTGGCTTGTAGCAACTTTATTGCGATTCTTTCTTTCAATCTTGGTTTTATTTTTGCGGATTTGGCGCTCAATCTTATCTGTGACCAAATCAATTGATCCATACATGTCCTGAGAGATATCTTCTGCACGAAGAGTGATGGAGCCTAGCGGAATTGTTACTTCCACTTTCGCAGTTTTTTCACGGTAAACCTTGAGGTTCACACGCGCATCAAGTTCTTGCTCTGCTTGGAAATACTTCTCAATCTTCTCAAGTTTAGAAACTACGTAGTCACGGAGAGCATCTGTTACTTCTAGGTTTTCACCACGGATACTATATTTAAGCATATAAGTACCTTCTTTCTAAACATAAATGTTTTATTTATAATATCATTATAACGCTTTCATTCCTTTTTTGCAAATTTTTTCTTATCTTGCGATTGAAAATGTCAAAATTTCTTTCACTCCTGCTTCCAGCAAGATTTGCTTGGCTAATTGCAAGGTTTTTCCAGTCGTATAGATATCATCAACCAGCAAAATTTTATCTGGCAAATCAACTCCATTCTTAATTTTAAAAGCCTGCTGCGTCTGCAGACGCTCCTCACGAGTTTTACTTGACTGTGCTAGGGTGTCTTTTTTCTCTAAGATATTTCTATATGACAAGTTTGCAGCATCTAAAATCCCCTGCACTTGATTAAAACCTCTCGCTTGAAATTTTTCGATACTGACTGGAATCGGAACAATGATATGCTCTCTAAACATTTTGACTGCTTTTTTAGCTGCTTTTGCAAATACAAAGCGCAATACATAGTCTCCCTGAAACTTGTATTGATTGAAATAATTCTTCATTGCTTCATTATAGGTAAATAGTGACTGATGCTGGACTGGATTCCCCTCTTTCTCCCATTTTTGACAATCTGTGCATAAATCTGATTGCCCGTCGCGAAAACAGCGAGGACAATGTTCTTCAGGTATGCCTTCAAATTTTTGATAGCAAGTTGAGCAGCAGCTTGGTCCTTCTTCTTTTAATAGAAAAAGCCGTAAAAAACTGCCTTTCTCCTTAATTTGCTCCTTACATAAAAGACACTCTGTCATAATCCCGCCTCCTTATTCATATCTCTCATTTCCCGAATTGCCTTTTCCATAGCAAGGGTAGTCCCATCATGAAAAAATAGCAACTGTCCAGTCGGTCTATCCATACTACGACCAACTCGGCCTGAAATCTGAACCAGAGCACTACGACTGAACAGGCGATGATTGGCTTCCAAGACAAAAACATCTACACCAGGAAAGGTTACCCCACGCTCTAAGATAGTCGTTGTCACCAAAATAGCGATCTCCTTGTGACGAAACTGCTCGACAATCTCTAGACGATTTTCTGTTGTGGAGGCGACAAAAGCCAGCTTTTCATCAGGCAGAGCTATCTGCAAAGCCTGAGCAACATCCTCTCCTCTTTGAATTTCTGCAGCAAATATCAAGAGAGGAAATTGAGTCTTTCTCTGTTTTTCTATATAGTTCAAAAGTTTAGGTGCTATTTTCTTCTTCTGAAGATGTTTTTGAAAATCGGATAACCAAACTTTCTGAGGGATGGTCAAGGGATTACCATGAAATCTTCTGGGAAGACTCAGGCGTTTCAGCTCACCTTTTTGAACTCTTTTATCCAGTTCATCTGTGGAAGTGGCTGTCAGAAAAATAGTTGTAGCATCCTCTTTAACTGAACGCTCTACTGCGTGATACAACATGGGATTATCTACATAAGGAAAGGCGTCTACCTCGTCCACAATCAGCAAATCAAAAGCCCGATAAAATTTTAAGAGCTGGTGGGTGGTGGCAATCACCAAGGGACTGCGGAAATAAGCTTCTGACTCCCCATGCAGAAGGGCTATTTCACAAGAAAAATCTTCTTTAAGGCGCCGATAAAGCTCTAAACAAACATCAATCCGCGGACTGGCCAAGCAAACAGCTCCTCCTCTATCAATAACCCTTGCAAGCACTTGATAAATCATTTCTGTTTTTCCGGCGCCAGTAACAGCATGCACTAACGTATTCTGTCTTTTCTCTAGAGCATCAAGTAAGCCTTTGGAAACCTTCCCCTGAAACTCTGTCAGTTGCCCCTGCCATTTAAGCACCTCATTTTTAGGAAAATCCTCTTGAGGAAAATAGTAGAGTTTTTGGTCACTCCGTACCCGACCCAAGATTAAGCATTCTCTGCAATAATAAGCGCCAATCGGCAGTTGATTTTCTCGTTCAACCAAGCTGTTGCAACGTCCACAGCGGAGCTTACCTTTTTCTTCTCGGATACTGGGAATTTCTTTTGCTTGTGCTCGCAAGCTAGGCTCTAACTGACTTTCTGTAAATATCCGTCCTAAACAATCTTGTAACTCTAACATACTTATTTATTCGTATTTATTCGTAATTTTTTGGCAAAATTCATATTTTCTTGTAAAATATAGTTATGGAATTTAAGACAATTAAAGAAGATGGCATGGCTCAAGAGGAAATTAAAAAATCCCGCTTTATCTGCCATGTAAAAAGAGTCTACTCCGAGGAAGAGGCTCGCGCTTTTATCACTGCTATAAAAAAAGAACATTACAAGGCCACTCATAACTGCTCTGCTTTTATCATTGGGGAAAAGAGCGATATTAAGCGGACCAGTGATGATGGAGAGCCCAGCGGAACAGCCGGAGTTCCTATGCTGGGAGTCCTAGAAAAGCACAATTTGACCAATCTTTGCGTTGTGGTTACTCGCTATTTTGGCGGTATTAAACTCGGAGCCGGCGGTCTGATTCGAGCTTATGCCGGCAGTGTTGCTCTGGCTATTAAGGAGATTGGACTGGTTGAGATAAAAGAACAGGCTGGCCTGCGCCTAAAACTGTCTTACAGCCAGTATCAGGATTTTGCGAATTTTCTCAAGGCGGAAAATCTTGCTGAATACGATACTGAATTTACAGATACTGTCTCCACTCTTCTTTTCGTTGACAAAGGTGAAAGAGAACTGCTTAAAGACAAACTGACTGAGTTTTTTAAGGGCAAATTGGAGATGATGGATCAAGGACTGCGCCAAGTAGAAGTCCCCTTGATGTTTTGACATAAAGAAAAGCTATGGCTCTCATAGCTTTTTTATATTTTACAAAGCGCTTGTTTCATTTTATACTAATTCTATTAAATTATATTGAGGTATGTATCCTATGTCACGTATTTATCAAAACATTACAGAACTAATTGGGCAAACTCCCATCGTTAAATTGAACAACTTGGTTCCAGAAGGAGCGGCTGAGGTTTATGTGAAGTTAGAGGCTTTCAATCCTGGTTCTTCCGTCAAAGACCGGATTGCTCTCAGCATGATTGAGGCGGCTGAACGCGATGGCCTCATCAAACCTGGCGATACCATCGTTGAAGCAACCAGTGGAAATACCGGTATTGGCCTTTCATGGGTTGGAGCAGCCAAAGGCTACAAGGTTGTCATTGTTATGCCAGAGACCATGAGTGTGGAGCGGCGCAAGATTATCCAAGCTTATGGGGCAGAGTTAGTCTTGACTCCGGGTAGCGAGGGGATGAAAGGGGCTATTGCAAAAGCACAAGAAATTGCGCAAGAACGTAATGGCTGGCTGCCACTGCAGTTTAACAATCCGGCTAATCCAGAGGTTCACGAACGAACAACAGGAGCAGAAATTATCGCTGCTTTCGGTGAAACTGGACTGGACGCTTTTGTTGGCGGTGTCGGAACTGGCGGAACTATTTCCGGTGTATCTCACGCTCTCAAAAAAGTTAATCCGGACATCCAAATCTACGCAGTTGAAGCAGACGAATCTGCTATCCTTTCTGGTGAGAAGCCAGGCCCTCACAAAATCCAAGGACTTTCAGCTGGATTCATTCCAGAGACCTTGGATACAGAAGCCTACAACGGTATTGTCCGCGTAACTTCTGATCAAGCACTGGAATTCGGACGCTATATTGGCGGTCAGGAAGGCTTCCTAGTGGGGATTTCATCTGCCGCTGCTATTTTCGCAGCTATTGAAGTAGCGAAAAAACTAGGAGCTGGCAAGAAAGTCCTTGCTCTGGCACCTGATAACGGCGAACGCTATCTGTCTACCGCTCTCTACGAATTTGATGCTTAGTATTTTTGAAAAATATGTCCATTTCAACTTAGTACTCGGCTATGAATTGAATAGCAATTCTATCTAAGCAAAATATCCTGTTCCATAAGAGAACAGGATATTTTTTAAACTTTTTCTTCTTTTAAGAATTTTTTTGCCTCTTTGATCCAGATAGGTAGCTGTCTGCCTAAAGGCTCAAAACCAATTTTACAGCGGTCATTTGAAAAGCGGTGGCGTCTAGGGAGGCGGTGCTTTTCTTCTTCTAGGGTCCGCATGGACAGACTGGACTTCCCAGAAAATTCATCATAGTCCACAACCTGTACCAATACTTGCTGGCCAACCTTTACACTATCATGGATATTTTCAATATAACCTGGACGAATTTCTGAGATATGAATCAGGCCAATCGTTCCGTTTTCCAGTTCAACAAATGCTCCATAAGGCTGAATCCCAGTGATTTTGCCTTTTAATTTATCACCGATTTTCATCAGTCTTCTACCTCAATCGTCTCAATCACAACATCTTCCACGGGCTTGTCCATCGCACCCGTCTCAACAGCTGCAATCTTGTCCAAAACTTGATAGGACGCTTCATCAGCCAGCTGACCAAAGACAGTGTGGCGCCGATCCAAATGCGGAGTTCCTCCCTGACTGGCATAGACTTCAGCGATAGCTTCAGGCCAGCCGCCGCGGCTCAATTCCTTAGCTGAATAAGGTAGATTTTTATTTTGAACAATGAAAAATTGACTGCAGTTAGTATTTGGCCCAGCATTTGCCATGGAAAGAGCCCCACGAATATTGTAAAGCTCAGGTGAAAACTCATCTTCAAATTTCTCACCATAGATAGACTGACCGCCCATACCGGTACCAGTAGGATCGCCACCCTGAATCATAAAGTCCTGAATAATGCGGTGGAAAATCACACCGTCATAATAACCATCTTTAGCAAGGGCAATAAAGTTGGCTACTGTTTTTGGTGCCTGTTCTGGAAACAGCTGAACTTTCATGTCCCCATGATTAGTCTTGATAGTCGCTTTTGGACCTTCTGCTGCTGCAAGTTCTACTTGTGGAAAATGTAATTCTTTTTCTACCATACCTAACTCCTCTAAAGCGGCAAAAATACCGTCTTCTTCTACTGTTTTTGTAATATAATCTGCTCTTTTTCGCAGTTCTTCATGGGAAACGCCCATGGCAATGCCAATTCCGGCATAGTCAAACAATTCCAGATCATTGAGTCCGTCGCCAAAAACCATGACATTTTCAGGTTTGAAGCCCAGATGCTCGACAACCTTAGAAACTCCGGATGCCTTAGAACCTTCTGTTGGTACCACGTCTGACGAATGAGGATGCCAGCGAACCAAGCGCAGATGCTCCGCTAATGCCTCTGGCAGCTGCAGGCTATCTCCTCTATCTTCAAAGGTCCAAAGCTGATAAATATCCTTGTCTAAATGAAAGTCTGGATTTACAGGCAAATCTGGATAAACCACATCAATAGCCTCTGAAATCAGAGAATTTCGATTGGACAAGGCTGCTCCATGGCTGCCGACCAAACCATAGTCAATCCCTACTTCCTGAGCCCAAGCAATATAGGACATCACTCTATCAGACGGGATAACCGTCTGAGAAATCACCTTTTCTTTGCTGTCTTCGACATAGGCTCCGTTCAGGGTAACGAAAAAGTCTGGCTGCAAAGCTCTCAGTTCCGGCACGACACCAAACATTCCTCGTCCAGACGCAATACCCGTCAAAATCCCTTTGTCTTTCAACTGCTTGAAAACTGTCTGGATAGAGTCTGGGATAAAACCAGTATCCTTGACTCGCAGGGTATCATCTATATCGAAAAAGACAATTTTTATCTTTTTTGCCTTATACTTTAATTTTGCGTTCATATCGCCCCTAGTCCAATCTTAATCTTTTCTATTATACCATTAAAAGTCTTCTTGTGGGACAAGATGGTGCTGAAAAGCATAAACAACTGCCTGCGTGCGGTCGCTCACCTCCAATTTGGACAGGATATTGGAGACATGAGTCTTGACCGTTTTGAGGGAAATGAAGAGCTCATCCGCAATCCGTTGATTCTCATATCCCTTGGCTAAAAGCCCTAAAATATCACGCTCGCGAGCTGTCAAATCCTCATGGAGCTCAATATGGTTACGATGATATTCCACCTTCTTGCTGACTTCTGTTTCAATGGCAAATTCTCCCTTGGCCACTTTTTTGACAGCACGGAGAATTTCTTCAGCGCTGGAAGTCTTAAGCATATACCCGTGAGCCCCTGCATCCAGAACAGGATAAATTTTTTCATTATCCAGATAAGAAGTCAAAATCAGAATCTTTGCTTCCGGCCACTCTTTCAAAATGGCCAGTGTCGCTTCAATCCCATTCATCTCAGGCATGACAATATCCATGATAATCACATCCGGACGACTTGCCAAAGCCTTCTCCACACCTTCTTTGCCATTGACTGCTTCGGATACCTCTGCTATATCCTCTTGCAGTTCCAGGTAACTTTTCAATCCCAATCTGACCATCTGATGGTCATCCACTAACAATATCTTCATGATCTTCTCCTTCTAGTAAAGGTATTGTGATTTCAATAGAAAGACCTTTTCTGGGGGCTGTCAAAAGCTTAAAAGTGCCCGCCATATCCCGTACACGGTCTTCCATATTTTTCAAGCCGTAGCTGAGTTCATCCTGGGCCAGCGGATCAAAACCAATGCCATTATCAGATACCTTGATTTTAAGCTCATTAGGTGCCTGATAGAGGTAAATATCCAACCGACTGGCCTGGGCATGCCGCAGTGTGTTGTTGATAATTTCCTGCATGATTCTGAAGACATGCTCCTCCATCTGTTTAGGTAGATGCCCAACCTGATGATTGAAATGAACATCAATGTCGCTTTTATCAGTCAGCTCCTTGATAATCACATCCATCCCTTCGACCAGAGTCTTATTTTCCAACTCTGTAGGCCGCAGGTGAAGCAGGAGAATCCGTAAATCCTTCTGGGCTGTGTCCAGAATATCGGCAATCCCCTTGAGCTGTTTTTGCAGTTTTTCTCCATCAAGCCGTTCTACATTTCCAGCCACTCCTGAAAGAATCATATTGGCTGCAAATAATTCCTGACTGACAGTATCGTGCAAATCACGCGCAATCCGCCGCCGTTCTTTTTCGATAATTTTTTCTTCTGTCTGCAAGGTTTGGTTTTCAGACTTCTGGAGATTCTCTGTCAGACGGTGCAGCCTCCTCTCGAGCTGATGCAGAGAGCGATCCAGCTCGGGTTGGTCTGTCGGCTCCAGCCTCCGTCCATCCAGCAAACGCCGAAGATTTTTTTGCACATGGGCTACCGACAGATATTGTATCAAGCGAGCTGCTATCACAATCAGAATGGTCAGTGATAAACCGATAATCACAACAAAGAAAACAAAAGACTGCAACAGCTCCAAATCATTAAAGAGCTCCTGCCAAGTAAAATCAAAAATATTGAAAATATAATGAAAGATGATAAATAAGACAAAGAAAGTATAGAGGAGAATGAGAAAATAATTTGATTTCTTCACTTTCTGACAACCTCCACATTTCCTAAGAAGCTGACGAGGACTATCTTCACTGTCTTATTGGCCCGTTTATAGTCTGGTGTCGTCAGCGAAATGGTTTCATTGCGCAGCTTGCGAGATGGATGATGCAGAAAGTTTAGCTCCCCGTAAAGAGTATTGATTTGCAGTTGAATTTCCACATCCAGCGGCACAATAATCTTGGTATCACCAAAACCCTTTCGAATGACAATGACATTATCATGGTTGACCAAAATCACGTCTTCCAAATGAATAGTGTCTTTCCCAACAATGCGCAAGAGATTGATGTCGTGAAATTGACAGCTGTCCTTAGAAAAATGCTGCAGGTCCCCCAGCCAGCGATTCTTCTCACTCTGAATTTCCACATCTTCTTCGTAAACGAGATGGGTTTCTTGATTTTCCTTATAGATATAAGGGTAGGCCACAATCATCCCATAAACCAGCGCAAATAAAAGGGCAGCAATGACGTAGGGATTGAGCATAATAATGAAAAACAGCATAATCATGGAAGCGACTAGCAGAAAATTCCCTTTTTGCTTGCCGAAGTAATAATAGAGCAGCAGCAAAAAAAGGACCAATATAATGACAACTCGTGAAAAATCAGCTGCCAACATGGTCACCAATGCCATGGATAATAAGACTGTTTCAACAAAGACAAATAATTGAACCTTCCACATAGCCGTTTCCTTTCTCTACCTTCCTATTTTAACAAAATTAAACCAAAAAACCTCCGTCCAAGGCATGAAATGGGGAAATTTGTCCAGCAAAAAAGAAAAAACCATCCTTTCAAGCCAGAAAGCTTAAAAGGAATGGTCTTTCATCATTGATGTTCTGAAGAACTAGAGCTACTAGAATGACTTTCATCATCGGACGATGAACTGCTCTTCGAGTTGCTAGATGATGATGACGAACTAGATGATGATGGTGTCGTTGCTTCTGTCACGTAAAGAGTGATTTTTTCATTAGATTTGAGGTCAATAGTCTGACCTGCTGCTGGTGACTGGGAAGTTACCAAGTCTGCCTGAGTAGAAGTGACCGAACGGTCAACAACTCGCTCAATTCGGGAAGAAGAAATTCCCATTTGGATCAAGTAAGAACGTGCATTGGCGTAGGTGTACTGCATGCTGCCAAAGTCAGGCATGGATACACTAGTTACTTCTTTGGCTACTGTCAGCTTGATCTTATGATTAGAAGTCAAATCATAGGTCGAACCAGCTGCCGGTGACTGACGAATCACCTGACCTGGCTCGTACTCGTCCGATTCCTCCTCAACAATCTCAATCAATTTCTCAGGAACCTTAAAGTTTTCTTTCAAATCTTTGACGGCCGCATCTTTCAGTCTCTCAGTATAATCTTCCATCACAAAGGTCTTGGGCCCCTTGGAGATAATCAGGTCAATCTTGCTGCCTTCGCGGCGCTGACTATTGGCCTGTGGATCAGTTTTAATGACTTTGCCAGATTCGACATTGTCGCTGTATTCTTCCTTTTCGTCTCCGACAACCAGCTTCTTAGCTTCGATAGCGGAACGAGCCTCTGCTACAGTCTGACCAGAAACATCTGGCACGCTGGTATTGGATGGGCTATTATAAAGAAGGACAACAAAAGCCGCCAAAACCAATAGGACTGCAAAGAAAAGTACTTTGTAACGCGTTCTCAAACGACGTTTCTTTGGAACTTTCTTAACCGCATCGGCTATCTCTTCCTTAACTTCAGTCGCTTCCGCTTTAGGCGGAGTTGGCTTAACAGGTGGAACTGCTGGCTGCGGTACAGGTGAGATTTTTGGCAAGGTCTTGGTGTCTGCTTTCGCAACATCATCAAAGACTAATTTCTTTTCATTGCGACGCTCATAAGATAAGCTGCTGGACAAGTCAACATACATCTCTGCAACTGACTGATAACGATCCGTCAGTTTTTTGGCTGTTGCCTTAATGACGACATTTTCCAAGGCCTGAGGAACATTAGGATTTTCAGAAATGATGGATGGCAGCGGCTTTTGGAAATGCTGAAGGGCAATCGTAACGGCACTATCCCCATCATAAGGGATATGACCTGTCAACATCTCATAAAAAATAATCCCCATCGCATAAATATCACTCTGAACAGTTGCTTTAGAGCCACGTGCCTGCTCAGGAGATAGATAATGAACCGAGCCCAGCATAGAGTTAGTCTGAGTCAGACTAGTCTCTGCAAAGGCAACCGCAATGCCAAAGTCTGTTACCTTGGCATTGCCATCTGGGGTTAAGAGGACATTTTGTGGTTTCAGGTCACGATGGACAATGCCGCGTGTATGCGCCAAGCGCATCGCCAGCAAGATTTGTCCCATGATTCTGACTGCTTCTTCATTTGAAATCGGAGAATTCTCTTTGATATAGCGCTTGAGGTCAAGACCTGCCACGTATTCCATAGCCAGATACTGCTGGCCATCTTCTTCCCCAATATCAGTAATCCGAACGATGTGCGGATGGTCCAAGTCAGCCATCGCCTTAGCTTCCCGCTGGAAACGCGCGACAGCGATAGGATCTGTCTGGTAATTGGTCCTAAGAACCTTTACCGCAACTTCCTCACCATCCAAAATCAAGTCCTTGGCCAGATAGACATCTGCCATGCCTCCTCGGCCAATCTGCTTGATGATTTTATATCGCCCGGCAAAGATTTTGCCGATTTGAATCATGCCTTATCCTCCTTGTCAAAGCGAACCAGAGCAACTGTGATGTTATCCAGCCCTCCAGCATTATTGGCAAAGCGAATTAAGGTTTGTGTTTTTTCAGACAGGCTGATATCGCTGGTGACAATGTCACAAATTTCACTGTCTGAAATCATATTGGTCAGACCGTCACTGTTGAGCAGGAGGTAGTCACCATCCTCCAAGGTAATCATGCCATAGTCAGGCTGTACTTCGTCTTTTTGGCCAATAGACTGGGTAATGATATTCTTCTGCGGATGACGCTCTGCTTCTTCTGGAGTAATCTGTCCAGCTTTCAACAAAGCATTAACAAGTGAGTGATCATTAGTCAGCTGACGGTATTCATCACCGCGAATCAAGCCAATACGAGAATCGCCGATATGGGCATAGATGGCTTGATTATCAATGATAGCCAAGGCTTCCAAAGTCGTGCCCATGCCCTTGTATTCTTCATCTTGACCAAATTGATGAATGCGCTGATTTTCCTTTTCCAAGTGCTCTGCAAACCATTCACGTACTTGATTCACCGAATCAATCTGTGTATCAACCCAGGCAGCTCCTAAGTCTGTCACAGCCATTTCACTGGCAATATTTCCAGCTCTGTGGCCGCCCATACCATCTGCCAAGATAATCAGAGTTTTGCCCGCCCGATTCACAAAAAGATTGGCATAATCTTGGTTATTTGTACGCTTTTGACCAACATCTGTTAATAATGAAATTTCCATACTGTCAGTTTCCTCCTCTTATTCCGATATCTTCCTAAATTGACTGATAAAAAATCCGTCGCTTTCATATAATTCCGGCGTAATCAAGATACAGCCGTCTTTGACGATATCTTTTCTTTCATGGTCTAATAAGACTTGCTCAAAATTCGGATGACTGGCCAGAAATTTCTCGACAACCTCAAAATTCTCTTTGGCCATAATCGTGCAAGTACTATAAGCTATTATACCACCTTTACGTAGACTTTGACAAACGCTGTCTAGTATATCCAGCTGAATTTTTTGTAAATTCTCAAAATCCGCATTTTCTTTATTATATTTTATATCTGGTTTGCGGCGAATTAAGCCAATACCTGAGCAAGGAGCGTCCACCAGGATTTTATCGAAAGCATCTGGGCCAAATGTCTCAAACACCTTGGTCGCGTCTAGCTTTTTCGTAGTGATTTTATCAGCCAAGCCCAGTCTTTCTGCATTTTCTTCTACGAGCTCTAACTTATGATCGTAGAGATCTAAGGCTGTAATGTGACCGTTCGTCAGATAGGAAGCCATGTGGACAGTCTTGCCGCCCGGTGCACTGCAAGCATCCAAAATCTCCTCCTCTCCTTCGATGTCCAGAGTTGGAGCCACAAGCTGGCTAGACTCATCCTGAATCGTAATCGCTCCGCTTTCAAAGAGCTGATGCCCAGCAAAATGCCCCTGTCTTTTAACCAAGGCTGACGGAGATAAGAGCGAGTCCTCAGCCCCTAAAAGCTGGCGAAGCTCTGCCTTGCGCGACATATCCGTCACGCGAATGCTGGCCTTGCTGCGAACAAAGAGACTGGCAAAGATAGCTAGAGCTCTTTCTTCGCCAAACTCTTCTATCAGGTCTTTGACCAGCCAGACCGGCAAAGAATACTGGATCGAATAGCGCTTGTTTTTGCGCTTGATTGTTTCAAAATCAGCCACACCCTCACGCTCAATCCTACGTAACAAGGCATTGGCAAATTTTTCGCTGCCTCGTTTACGTATTTTCGCAATCTCAATAGCCTCATGAACAGCTGCATGCTGAGGGATTTTGTCCAGATAGAGCATCTGGTACAGACTGAGCATAAGCAGAATGTAGAGCCAGTTATCTAATTTATCCCTATCCTCAATCAGATGGGAAAGATACCATTCCAGAGTGATTTTCCGAGCAACTGTGCCGTAAACCAGCTCTGTTACCAGACCTTTATCTGCTTGACTCAGCGGACTTTGACTCAAAGCCCGGTTTAAGGCGATATTGGAATAGGCTCCTTCTTCAAAAACTTCTTCCAAAATTTCCAAGGCCTGCCAACGGGCCGTTTTTTGCTTACTTTCCAAAAGTATCTCCTAGGGACAGGCTGCGGCCCAGTCCATTCAAAAAATCAACGATAGCCATCTTGGGCTTACCAGCAGGCTGAACCGTCTTCAGCGAGAGGGCTCCCTTACCAGCTGCAACCACCAGTTCTTTTTTACTAATAGACAATATCTGTCCCGGCTGACCGCTACCAGCCATCATATCTGCTTCGTAAATCTTAAAGCGTTGCCCCTGCAGCAAGGTATGAGCTACTGGCCAAGGATACATGCCACGAATTTGATTGAAAATTTGGCGGTTTGTTTTGCTCCAGTCTATCCTCTCTTCTTCTGGGCTGATATTCGGAGAGAAAGTGACCTGACTAGGATCCTGCGGCTGAGGGATAATCTGCCCAGCCCTATAAGCTGGCAGAACATCCAATAACAGATCTCGACCGATAAGCGCCAATTTTTCAAAGAGAGTTCCGACATTGTCAGTCTTTTCAATCGGCGTCGCCTTACTGGCTATCATATCTCCAGCATCCATCTCCTTGACCATTTCCATAATCGTAACACCCGCTTGCTCATCGCCATTGATCAGAGCATAGTGAATGGGTGCACCACCTCGGTATTTAGGCAGCAAAGAGGCATGAACATTCACCGCAAAGTCAACACTGTCCAGCAAGCGGCTAGGCAAAAACTGCCCAAAAGCAGCTGTGACAATACCATCTGCTTCTAAGTTCATCAACTCCTCTAAATCTGAGCTTTGAGCTAGCTTTTCCGGTTGATAAACCGGAAGCTTGTATTCCAAGGCTAACTCTTTTACTGGAGTCATGCGAATCTCTCTTTTTCGACCGACGGCACGATCCGGCTGCGTTACCACTGCTAACACTTCATATTGACCGCTGTCCAGCAGCCCTTTTAGGACAGTCGCTGAGAAGTCCGGTGTTCCCATAAATATTATTTTCATCATTTTCAACTATTGATTCCTTCTTTGTTCCTTCCCTTATTATATCAGAAGTCGTCTACAACAACCTTAATCTCGGCTAAAATGCTTCACATAAAATTTTGTGGCTCATTATCAATTGTCAGGCGTAAATCTTTATTGTCCCGATTCTGCGTCCAGTCCAAGACTTGATTTAGCGTCGCCTGCAGCTTGTCCTCAAAGCGATATTTGAGTAGAATCTGATAATGATAGAGATTGTGGGTGCGGGCAATCGGCTTCGGCGTTGGACCCAGGATTTGCACTTTTTCTGACAGACCGCTCCGCAGAATATCCATAACTTCATAAGCTTTTCGCACTGCTGTCTCTTCATCCTTGTGTGACAGAGTCAGGCCGACCGTAAAGTAATATGGCGGATAACCTAGCTGCCGGCGGATTCCCATTTCATAAGCATAAAAGCCCTCGTAATCCTGCTGCTTGGCAAACTCAATGGCATAATGATGAGGATTATAGGACTGGATAAAGACCTGACCAGCCTTTTCAGCCCGACCAGCACGGCCTGCCACCTGAGTCAGCAGCTGGAAGGTTCGTTCTGAAGAGCGAAAGTCCGGCAGATTGAGAGCAGTATCCGCATTGAGTACACCAACCAGCGTCACGTTTGGAAAATCCAGCCCCTTAGCAATCATCTGAGTGCCTAAGAGAATATCTGCCTGTCCCTGACCAAAGCTTTCTAAAATGGCTTCATGACTGCCCTTCTTACGGGTCGTATCTACATCCATCCGCAAAATGCGAGCCTGCGGAAAAAGTTGAACCAACTCATCATAAGCTTTCTGTGTCCCAGTCCCATAATAGCGAATGCTGCGGCTGGCACAGTTAGGACAACTCTGAGGAATATTCTTAGTAAAACCACAGTAGTGGCAGTTCATGGTCTTAGTGTCCATATGCAGGGTCAGAGAAATATCACAGTTGGGACAGCTATCAACGGTCCCACATTCCCGACACATAACAAAGCTGGAATACCCCCGCCTATTAAGCATGAGAACCGTCTGCTCTCCCTTATCCAGACGATCTTGAATAGCCTCTAGCAGGACTGGGGTGAAATTACTGGCTTCATGCTGGCCGATATAATCCCGAAAATCCACCACTTCCACTTGAGGAATCTGCGCCAGCGGATTTGCGCGCTTACTGAGCAGCTGAAAATCATAGACACCACGGCTTGCTCGAGCACGGCTCTCCAGGCTCGGAGTCGCCGACCCCAGCACTAAAACAGCTTGATTGTACTGAGCTCGCAGGAGAGCCACCTCTCTGGCATGATAGCGAGGATTGGAATCCTGCTTATAGGAGGATTCATGCTCTTCATCAATGATGATGGCTCCAATATTTGTCAGCGGAGCAAAAATAGCTGAACGCGCGCCTACAACAACCTGAGCAGCTCCTCGCTCCACCTTACGCCACTCATCATATTTCTCACCGTCAGACAGGCCTGAATGCAAAATAGCAACTTGGTCGCCAAATCTAGAAATAAAGCGGTCAGTAACCTGCGGAGTCAGAGAAATCTCCGGAACCAGCATGATAGCGGTCTTGCCTTGGGCCAGTGCCTCTGCGATGACCTGTAGGTAAACTTCGGTCTTCCCACTGCCTGTAACCCCTTCTAAAAGAACTGGCTGAGAATGACTCTGACCAATTTTCTGAGTGATTGCTGCAACCGCTACGGCCTGTTCATCGTTTAAGGTCAGACTTTGCTGCTGCCGCTCCTTTTGGAAATAAGCAGCAGAACGGCTGATTTCTCTATCTTCAATGCTAATTAGATTTTCTTTGATAAAGTAATTGATAATATCGCGCGAAAAGTTTTCTCGCAAATCAGCCAAGAGCTGGCTATCTCTCTGTTCCAGCAAGACTTCTTTTAATGCTTGTTTTTTCTTGGCTTGTCGGGGAAGGTCATGATTTTGCAGAGCGGTATGATTGACCTGATACCATTTCTCAGTCTTAATATGCTTCTTGTCCGTCGCCTGATACTCCAGCCGAATGCGGCCAGTCTGGGTCAGTCGCATCAACTTAGCCTGACTTTTCTTGTCCAAATCAGAAAAGCGAAGACTGTTCTCCTGACCAAATATAGCTGAGCGCTCCTCATCATTCAGCAGCTCCGTCGGATAGAGTAGTTTATCATAGCTGGAGTTGAGAAGACTAGGCAGCATGGCCTTTAAAAGGGTAATCTTATAAGAAAAGACTGACTTGCGCAGCTCATCCGCCAGCCAGAGCTGTTCCTGGTTTAGTACTGGCCTGAAATCAAGGACTTCCGCAATTTCCTTCAGCTCTTCTTGGCCTCCCGTCTCATCAAAGCCGACCACAATCCCCTGAATCAGGCGATTTCCCTGCCCAAAAGGGACATGGACTCGCATGCCAGCTGCCAGCATCCCTGCAAACTCTTCTGGAATAGCATAACTATAGGGCTTGTCCGTCTGCATTAGAGGAACATCCACAATAATCTTTGCTAGCTTCACATTCTCACCCCACTTTCCTAAACGTCATTACAGAAAAAATAAGATTGAGCACCCCCAACCTTAAATCTTCTCACCTTCTTCTTTTTCTTTAGCGATTTGCTCTTTAATCTTGCGTTCTTCTTCTTCTTTACGCAGGCGCTCTTCTTCTGCCCGACGGCGAACTGCCTCGCGCTTGCCTTCTGGATCTGGATGGATAACGACATTGCCGGATTCAATTTCTTCTAAAGCACGAAGAGTGGATTTGACAGACTTGAATTCCTGCGTAGCAGGAGCTCCAGCTTCAAGCTCATGAGCGCGCTTAGCTTCTAAAATAACCAAGGAATATTTTGACGGAACCTTGTCCAGCAAAGTGTCAATAGACGGTTTTAACATCATAATTTTCTACCTAATTTCTAACTTTCTATCGAATAATCGTTTCATTTTTTGGAAGCATGTCCTGATAACGGCCGATAACACGGTCTACTCGGAAATGCTCTGCTTCAATCACGCGCTTGACACGGTCAGCAGCCAGCGGCACCTGATCATTAACAATGGCATAATCATACTCGCGCATAAGGGCAATTTCTTCTTTGGCCTTTTCAATGCGCTGAGCGATAATCTCCGCACTGTCTGTCCCACGACCAACCAAGCGGTCTTTGAGTTCTTCTAAGTCTGGAGGAGTCAAAAAAATAAAGACGGCATCTGGAACTTTTTTCTTGACTTGCAAAGCTCCCTGAACCTCAATCTCTAGGAAGACATCAATCCCTTTATCCAGCGTTTCATTGACATAAGTCAGAGGCGTCCCGTAGTAGTTCCCTACATACTCTGCATACTCCAGCATCTGTCCCTGACGAATCAGCTCTTCAAACTCCTCGCGAGTTCGGAAGAAATAGTCAACTCCATCCACTTCGCCTGGACGCTGCGGACGAGTCGTCATGGATACCGAGTACTGGAATTGGTTATCAGTGCTTTCAAAAATTTCTCGTCTAACAGTCCCTTTTCCTACACCAGAGGGGCCAGAAAAGACGATTAGTAAGCCTCGTTCCGTCATCATGTCTCCTTCACAGTCTTTCTATCTAGTGTAACAAAATTAGGCTGATATTTCAAGAGGATAGGAAGAAATGTATGTGTCTAGAGTTTTGAGAAAATAGAAAAAATAAGCAAGCAATCATACGGAAAACAAAGTAGACCAGCAGAACATTCAAGAAAAAAGCAATCTGTTACCAGACTGCATTTCTTCTTTATTTTGCGTAGTCAACGGCCCGCATCTCACGGATAACCGTAACTTTAATATTGCCTGGATATTCCAAGTTGTTTTCAATCTTTTCACGCACATCGTGAGCCAAAATCGTAATCTTGTCATCCTTAATTTTGTCCGGCTGCACCATAATTCGGATCTCCCGGCCAGCTTGTAAAGCAAAGCTGTTCTTGACACCCTTGAAGCTATTAGCGATTTCTTCCAAATCTTGGAGACGCTTGATATAGCTTTCCAGGGATTCACTACGAGCACCTGGTCGAGCAGCACTTAGAGCGTCTGCTGCAGCTACGATAACAGCAATGACACTTTCTGCTTCCACATCCCCGTGGTGGCTGGCAATCGTATTAACAACGATTGGATGCTCCTTGTACTTACGAGCCAGTTCTGTCCCGATTTCCACGTGGCTGCCTTCAACCTCACGATCGATAGACTTGCCAATATCATGGAGGAATCCAGCACGGCGAGCTAAATTGGCATTTTCACCCAACTCAGCAGCGATGATACCGGAAAGCTTGGCAACTTCAATAGAGTGCCGCAGGACGTTCTGACCATAAGAAGTACGGAACTGCAAGCGACCCATGATTTTCATCAGATCAGGATGCAGGTTAGGAGCTCCGATTTCATAAGCTGCGGCTTCCCCGTACTCACGGATGCGATTGTCAATTTCCAGACGGTTCTTCTCAACCAACTCCTCGATGCGAGCTGGATGAATACGACCATCTTTCAAGAGTGCTTCCATGGTCATTCGAGCGATCTCACGACGAATCGGATCAAATCCTGAGAGAGTGACTACTTCAGGCGTATCATCAATGATGACATCAATACCAGTTAGGCTTTCAAAAGTCCGAATATTGCGACCTTCCCGGCCAATAATCCGGCCCTTCATACTGTCATCTGGCAGATGCACCGTTGAGTTGGTTTGCTCAGCGACATAATCACCGGCAATACGCTGCATGGCTTGGACCAAGATATTCTTCGCAACCTTATCAGACCGCTCTTTGATATCTTGCTCCGCATCCCGAATCCTAGTCGCAATCTCTTTAGAAAGCTTGTCTTCGGTCTGCGTCAAAATAATATCACGCGCTTCTGTCTGTGATAGCGAAGCAACTCGCTCCAGCTCTGCTGCCTTCTGCTTTTCAAGTTCCGCTACTTGTTCTTCACGCGCATCAATGTGTTTAGATTTATCTGAGAGACTTTGTTCTTTTTGCTCCAAAGCCTTTTCTTTGTTGCTTAAATTATCGTCTTTGCGGTCAAGGGTAGAAGCACGCTCTGTCAAGCGGCTTTCGATCTGTTTTAACTCTTGACGTTCAGACTTAAATTCTGCATCAACTTGTTCACGATATTTTCTGGCTTCTTCTTTTGCCTCCAAAAGTGCTTCTTTTTTAAGCGAACTTGTTTCCCGCTTGGCTTCTTTGACAATCAAATCAGCTTCGCGTTCAGCCTGTCCGCGTAAATTGGTTGCTTCTTGTTCAGCATTTAAAAGAGTAAGCTCTGCAGCTTCTTTAGATGATTTCATCTTAGCTGAGACACTTACATATCCAATCACTAAACCAATGATGGCAGCAAAAACAGACATAATTATAGGAAATAGGTCCATGTTTTTACTCCAAATCTATTTAATTGTTGAATTCAAAATTCCATACTATTCTATCACAAATCTAAAAAATTCACAAACCTATTTTTTGAAAAACAAGAAAGCTTTTGTCCAATTTTTACCGACTAAATCTTCAAAGTTTGTAGAAGCCTGAGCACCAAAACTTTTTTCAAGAGATAAGCAAGATTGTTCAAATTTTTCATTCCTTTAAGATGCAAACTTTATTCCCAAATAAAAATTTTTTATGCTATAATCAGAGAAGAAAATGTGTCTATGAGACAGGCTTTTTCTTCGCTAACAAGACAAACTTATGGCTTGATATCAATAGAAAAACCTTCTCGCACTTGCTATATTGTAAAGGAGAAACCATGTCTAAAGAAGTTATCGTCGAAAGCTTTGAGCTGGATCACACCATTGTCAAAGCGCCTTATGTCCGCCTTATCGGAGAAGAAACTGGCCCTAGAGGCGACATCATTTCCAATTTTGATATCCGTCTGGTTCAGCCTAATGAAGATTCAATCCCAACTGCTGGCCTGCATACCATTGAGCATTTGCTGGCCATGTTGATTCGCAAGCGCATTGATGGTATGATTGACTGCTCACCTTTTGGCTGCCGCACTGGTTTTCATATGATTATGTGGGGCCAACACAGCTCCAGCCAGATTGCTCAGGTCATCAAATCCTGTCTGGAAGAAATCGCTGAGTCAACTAGCTGGGAAGATGTCCCTGGAACAACCATTGAATCCTGCGGAAACTACAAGGATCACAGCCTCTTTTCAGCCAAAGAATGGGCTAAGCTCATTCTCAGCCAAGGAATCTCTGACGATGCCTTTGAACGCCATGTGATTTAAAACAGTAAAAAGTTCTCGAAATCGAGAACTTTTTTTGTGCATGTATAATGAAATCCATCAACAAACTAGAAATCAAGTGAGTCAGCATGACCCGGTCCATTTCCGACGAAGTATCCAGTCTTACAGTTGATACTGAAGAGGTAGGTACCGTCTGGTTTGAAGAGGTTGTAGTAGCCGTTTCCTTTGATAATATTAACGCGTTCCAGAATATAGCTGTCTCCAGAAATGTAGCCGCGCTCACGAGAAGTTTGCAAAATCTTCTCCAGAACGCCAGGATTAAACGTCCAAGCCGGATTGTTGATGTCATCAATAGCTGCTTGATTATAAGGAACACGACTGAGGTCTCTCTGCAGATTTACTCCGTTGCTTGGGAGACCATAGCCAGAGTAAGAGCTGGAAGCTCCTGAACCAGAAGCAGACGAGCTTGAACCGCCACTTGTACCTGCACCTGTACCTCCTTGATCAGTAGCGGGAGCTGGTGTTGGTACTTGTTGACTACGTCCTTGGGCAATCGCTGCCTTTAGAACTTCATCTAACTTAGCATTGCCACTTGATACATCTGAGAAGGTCGCATTTGTATTCGCCTTGGCATCCTTGTTCAAGACACCGTCAGTAATCGCTCCGCCATCAAACTGCGAATTGACACTTTGGATAGCCGAAATCTGCTTGACCAAGGAATCATACTTGCTCTTAGCGGCATCATAGTCTTTGCTGCCTTTTAGCTTTTCAAGTAAGGTTTTTAATTTTTCCAAGTCACCAAATTTACTGTTTTTAACAGCTGTCTGATTGCTATCTGTGAAGAATGCAGCATACTCATCATTAAAGGACTTCAAATCCTTGGCAATATTATCAGAGCTAGAGGAAGACGAGCTCTTTTTACTGGACTGCGATGTTGAAGAGCTGGAGCTTGTAACGGTCTTATGACCCCAATTATGCCCCAGAGCAAAGTAAAGCCCTGTGCCCGCTACAGCAATCCCTAAAAGTCCTAAGACTGGATAAAGGAAAGCTTTTTTCTTGTAGAAAGGCGTCTTAGAAACCTGTAATTCCTTCTCATCAAGCGGTTCTGGAATAGGACCGTAAGATGTCTTTTGAACGGGAGCGGCAGGAACCGCATCAGCTTGCTCTGAGCGTTGACTGCGAGAACCTAAGGGGTTTGGAGCTGCTTCTGGCTCACTTGCTCTCTCAGTGCCTGTCGACTGAGCTGTTGGAATCTCCTGTTCACTTTCAACCTCTTGCCGTCTTTCTTTGATGAAGTCGGTCAAATCAGAAGAGGCTTGCTCAGTTTGAGCTGCTTCCTGCTCCTGCAGCTTTCTGATTTTCTGGGTTTCAAATTTTCCAGCTTCGATTTCCTGACGGTGCTGCTTGATATACTTATCTAGCACATTGTCACTTTCATTCACACCGGCTTCCAGCTCCTCTTTTTTACGAGTGGCTTGTCCGACTGTCATTTCCTTGGCCTCTTCAAAATCAAGGACCGACTCTTTCTTTTCTTCTTCCGGTGAGTAGTTTTCTTCTTTCGTCACGGCAAATCCTTTCTAATCTAACTGACGTTTGACCCGCTGGCCAAAATACTGATATAAATCAACTTTTAAAGTACCATTATAAAGTTTGCGTTTTTTATCGGCCTGACTGCCGTATTTGCTTTCAAACGCTTCATCGCTAGTCAGGATAAACTTGCTCCAGGTTTTGAGCGGAGCAAAGGTTTCTCCCATTTCCTGATAAAGACGAGTCACAGTCTCATCATCTAGGAGGCGCTCCCCATACGGCGGATTAGAGATAATCACACCATTAATCTTATCTGTATGCAAATCCTGCAGACGCATCTGCTTGAAGTGAATCTGCTCTGCAACTCCTGCTTGCTCAGCGTTTTTTCGAGCTAGTTCTACCATACGGCCATCGATATCCGATCCAGAAATATCCAGCTGGATGGTCTGATCAATCTGACTGAGTGCAGTCGAGCGAGCCTGAGCTACCAGGTCTTTATCCACCCAATTCCAGTCTTCAAAGGCAAAGGGACGATGGAGTCCCGGCGCTATCTTCATCCCAATCATGGCTGCCTCGATACAAAAAGTACCAGAGCCGCAAGTCGGGTCTATCAAAGGCTTATCTGGATACCAATTTGATAGAAGTAAAATAGCTGCTGCCATATTCTCCTTGATCGGTGCACCACCTTTATCGGCCCGATAACCACGTTTGAAGAGGCTGGATCCTGTCGTATCAATCATGACCGTCGCTACATCTTTTAGAATAGAAACCTCTATCCTAAACTCAGCTCCATTTTCCTGCAGGGGCACCCCTTCCGGACGTGCATAATGCTTCTGCAGCTTCTTGACAACTGCCTTTTTAGAAATAGCCTGAACGCTAGGCTCATTGTGAAGTTTTGACTTGACACATTTGGCCTTGGCAATAGGAAATTTAGCTCCCAGCGGTAGATAATTCTCCCAATCCAGAGCAAAAACTCCCTGAAAGAGCTCTTCAAAAGTCTTAGCTGGAAAACTGCCAACTACAATCTTAATCCGATCGGCCGCGCGCAGCCAGAGATTGGTTTGAATAATAGTACTGACATCACCCTCGAAGCGAACCCGGCCATTTTCGACCTGACAATCAAGTCCCAACTCTCTGATTTGACGGCCGACGACAGCTTCTAGCCCTGCCGCTGCGGTCGCAATTAAATTAAATTTTTCTTTCATCTTGGCTTTTTAAATGGATTCTAATCTATACAAACAAAGGGAGTGAGACAAAAATCGTGATTTCGTCACATCGATTTTCCTCACTCTCCCTTTTTAAATTTTGGGCTGAGAAGGTTTCGCTGCCATTTATCAGCTAGCTCATTCCTTGAAATATCCATCAGACAAATGAAGCAACAGTTAGTTGAACTTGGCAGAGAATAGAGCGCTCAGCCACTCTCTTGCTATTCTATTATAAAATTTAAAGAGGACAGGACTTGACGTCCCAGCCTCAGCCTATATGCAATTTTCTGTAAGCCATGTTTTGTTCCGGAAATGACTAGGTACCATTTCCTTCGATAATCATCTGTCTACTGTTTCCAGTCAGAGTGCTATGTTCGATTCCACGCACTCCATGCCCCGACCAAAGTTTGGGTTGCTAGCTTGAGGGGTTTACCGCGTTCCACTTCTTCTGTTTCCAGAAGAACTACGTCACTGTGGCACTTTCAGACCTAATCAGACATATCCAAAGACTTAGCCCTTTCAGTCGCCGTAACGGAAAAATCCGTCCCTAGGCTTATTTCTTCGCCTAGCACAAACACTACCGGCATCACAGCCAGTGCTAGCATGGACTTTCCTCATGAAAATCTAAAATTTCCACGCGATTATCCAAAAATTGCACTGTTCTAAAAAGAACCATTATTCACGATCCAGAATTTGTTTCCCGAATACTTCCTTTTCGAGGCGGTTCAAGCGTTTCAAGATATCAAAGTTAGTCGCAGAAGTCATCTGAGGGAAGCTTTCCACAGTCGACTGAGTCGCTTGTGTTGATTGGACAGGCTGAGTCGGCTGAACCGGTGCTTTTTCAACCGGCTTCGCAGCCAACTCTTCCTTGAGACGGCGATTTTCCTCACGCAGCTCCTTTACCAAGGCTGCATAAGTCTCATAATCCTTGATAATATCATCCAAAAACTCATCCACTTCGGACTTACTATAACCGCGTACTTCGCGTTTAAAATCCTGATCAAAAATATCTTTTGCTGTAAAAATAATACTTGCCATCTTCTCTCTCCAATCTAGTTTGTCATATTCAATTATAAACAAAATGCCTAATAAAAATCAAGATTTATCATCTAATTTCCCGAAAAATTTTCGGCCACTTCATTCAGGTCATCAAATGTTAATTTTTTGATAAAATATTGTTCTTGTTTTTTCATTTCTTGGTAAAGATATTTCAGTTTTGTCTCCTGTTCTTCATCGTAAAACAAGTAGGCTCCATCTGTATTTTGAATGACGAATTGATTGTAATCACGAAACTGACTAGGATTTTGATAGGTCGGATAAGCATACTTGACGAAATCGGCTTGCTTAAAAGCAGCTAATTTTGCTTGATTAGCTTCGTTCCAATTTTCACCTTGATTCTCAAAGAGAAAGATGGTTGCCGTCTGAAATTCATAGTCCTTTTTCAGGTCGTTGGCCAGCTCCAAAACCCAAGATTCAAAGCCCAGATTTCCCATAAAAACCAGCCAATCCACTCCGTCTTCCAAAAAACGGATTAAGTCCCTCTTAGCGGCTTCTTTTATAATTTTTATTCTCATATCTTTTTCCGTCGAAATGCCGATTTCAAAGGCTTTGTAGCCTGTTATTAATAGACTGGTCATTTATTCTCCCTTAAAAAAGTTTTTTGTGGTATAATAGAGTGATGCTATTGTACCAATAAGGAGTTTTATGGTCAACTATCCGCATAAGCTAAAGGCAAAAAGCAGTATCAACAGGCCTGTTCCCGGCATTGTTAACTTTGCCAATCGTGGGATGTCTTTTGAAAAGATGATCAACGAATCCAACAACTACTATCTAAGCAGAGGACTCGCTGTCATCCATAAAAAGCCTACCCCCATTCAGATTGTCAAGGTTGATTATCCGCACCGTAGCCGAGCCAAGATTGTAGAGGCTTACTTTCGGCAAGCTTCCACAACAGACTATTCTGGTGTCTACAAGGGCCATTATATTGACTTTGAAGCCAAGGAAACCCGACAGAAAAAATCGATGCCCATGAAAAATTTTCATTCGCATCAGATTGAGCATATGGAGGCAGTCCTTGAGCAAAAGGGCATCTGTTTTGTCTTACTGCATTTTTCCAGCTTAAGGGAGACTTACCTACTTCCCGCTTCTTATTTAATTGAGTTTTACAAGATCGACAAGGGAGGGAAGTCCATGCCTCTAACTTACATCCAAGAGCATGGTTATCCGATTGAAATGCAGCAGCTTCCCAGCATCCCTTATCTTGAAATTATCGAACAAAAACTACTAGGTGGTATTATAAATGAATAAACAAACTCTTATGCAGGCTTTGAAATATCTTGCAAGTGCACTTATAACCCTGCTTATGATTGGATTCGTGATTGGCTGTTTGGTATTTACCTACTATGCGGTCAAGGCTCCTAAGCTTTCTGAAAAAGACCTGATCGCGACCACATCCAGTAAGATTTTTGACAGCAATAACAATTTGATTGCGGACCTAGGCGCTGAAAAGCGGGTCAATGCTGAAACAAGTGAAATTCCTACGGATTTGGTTAATGCCATTGTTGCCATTGAAGACCATCGCTTCTTCAATCACCGCGGGGTGGACTTTATTCGGATTGCAGGTGCCCTTGTTAGCAACATCCGCGGGGGTCGCCAAGGGGGATCAACTCTAACCCAGCAATTGATTAAGCTGTCCTATTTCTCAACCTCTTCTTCGGATGCGACTCTTTCACGTAAAATCCAAGAAGCATGGCTGGCCGCTCAGCTTGAGCGTAAAGCGACCAAGCAGCAAATCTTGACCTATTATGTCAATAAAGTCTACATGTCTAACAGTAACTACGGTATGCAGACAGCAGCCCGAAGCTACTATGGCAAGGACCTAAAAGATTTAAGCTTACACCAAACGGCTCTGCTGGCAGGTATGCCTCAAGCACCTAACCAATACGACCCTTACACCCATCCAGAGGCTGCAACCAACCGCCGTAATCTGGTACTTCGTGAGATGCATGATCTCAAGTACATCACAGATGAACAGTATGAGCAAGCCAAGAATACCCCTGTAACCGACGGACTTCAAAGTTTGAAAGCTTCTACTAGTTATCCTGCTTACATGGATAATTATCTTAAGGAAGTAATTGAACAAGTAGAAGAAGAGACTGGCTACAATGTCCTGACAACTGGTATGGAAGTCTATACAAATGTCAACACTGATGCCCAAAAGAAACTCTGGGATATTTACAACACAGGAGACTATGTAGCTTATCCAGATGACGAAATGCAGGTTGCCTCCACTGTTATGGATGTGCAAACTGGTAAAGTCATTGCCCAGCTCGGTTCTCGTAACCAATCTACCAACGTATCCTTTGGTACCAACCAAGCTGTTGAAACCAACCGCGACTTCGGTTCATCAATGAAGCCAATCACCGATTATGCTCCAGCTCTTGAAAATGAAGTCTATACTTCAACTGCTGCTCCTATCACGGATGCTCCATATAACTTCCCGTATTCCAGCACACCAGTCTATAACTGGGATAAGAAATACTACGGCGGGATGACGATTCAATACGCTATTCAGGAATCCCGGAACGTTCCTGCCGTGAAAACGCTGGAAGCCGTTGGTCTGGATGAGTCTCTCAAGTTCCTAAATCGTATTGGGATTAACTATCCTGAAATGTTTTATGTTAATGCCATTTCAAGTAATACCAGCAAATCCGGCAACGAGTACGGAGCCAGCAGTGAAAAAATGGCTGCTGCCTATGCTGCTTTTGCCAATGGCGGTACTTACTACAAACCTCAGTATGTCAATCGCGTCGTCTTCAGTGACGGAACGGAGAAGACCTTCTCCAACAATGGTTCCAAGGCTATGAAGGAAACGACAGCCTACATGATGACCGATATGATGAAAACAGTCTTGCAGTCTGGTTCAGGTACAAACGCTGCTATCTCTGGGGTTTATCAGGCCGGTAAGACCGGAACCTCCAACTATGCTGATGATGAATTAGCCAAGCTGACCAAGCCTTACTACTACTCTAGCATTGTCACACCAGACGAGCTCTTCGTTGGTTACACGCCTAAGTATTCCATGGCTGTTTGGACTGGCTACTCTAACCGCCTGACACCAATCCTTGATGATGGGATTAAGGTAGCAACAGATGTCTACCGCGAAATGATGCTTTACCTAGCTCAAGATGGCTCTGCTTCAGAAGATTGGGAAATGCCAGATGGTCTCTACCGCAGTGGCTCTTATGTCTACCTCAACAGTGGTACTGGCTATAACCGTTACTACAATAACCAGCAGTACTATAACTATTCTAGCTATAGCAGTTACAATACAGAATCTAGCTCTGACACATCAGCTTCCAGTGAGCATTCTGGTGATTCAAACAATAACTCTTCTAGCCACAATGACTCCTCTTCCGGTAACGGTGGAGATGACTAGAGTGACGAAGATTAGAACACAAACTAAAAGAGTAAGAATGAAAAATTCTTACTCTTTTCTTATTCTCTCATCAAAGCTTACTTTGCCAAAGCCCCCATCGGATCCCAAGGAGCCAAGACAATAGGCTCTGCTTCATATGCTGCTAATTCTGCGGCTGTCAGAAACTCTTTACGGACGACGATTTGATAAGTATACTCATCCATCCAAGCGTCAGAGGCTACGAAATAGCCTTTGTTACCAACCTTTTCACCCCAAGAGTTTTCGACCTTCCATTTCTTAGCCCTGCCATTTTCATCCAAGTCCACCCCTGTCAAGACCATAGCGTGGGTCATGAGGCTTTCGCTATAGTCCAAACGGCCAGCCTTATCTTGAGTCAATAGAATATCCATGCTGGCAGTGAAATCGTGCATCCCTTCAGCCATAACACCAGCCTTACGATTGCTAGACTGACCTACATCCGAGCCAAACCAAACGGTCTCCCCAGCCTGCATTTGAGCGATAGCCAGCTCTTTTAGTCGGTCCATTTCAACATTCAAATAACGGACTGGCTTGCTGCCAACGACATTGCCCAACATCTCAACTGTATAGGACCGACCATAAGGCTTGTCTGCAGTCGGCGCATTGATGATAGAGACATAGTCATCTAGCTTGAGGTCGACATATTTTTGATAGAAAGTCAGAGGTGTCAAGCCGCTCTCACTATGGAAATGATTGTCTTTATCTCGATAAGAGAAGTTAAACTGGCGAGGCGGCAAGCCTAAACTCATAGCTAGAAAGTTAAAGACTTCCTGTAGGAGTTCTTCTTTCTTGGCCTGAAGTTCTGACGATTCTGCTCCTTCCACTCTTAATTCTCGTAAAATCTGCGCATCTTGACGCAAAAGTTTATTGAGAATCTGATTGAGCTCGCGACTGTCACTGGAAGAGATTGATTCTGGATAGACAGACTTAGGCATAACTCCGTATTTCTCAAAAAGCGCCACGACCATATCCCATTGACCACCATCCTGCTGAGGCGTATCTAAGAGAAACTTGACCTTACGGCTAGTCAATTCTTGGTCAGCCGTCGCCAACACCTGCTCTAAGAACCAGTTGGATTTTTCATATTTATCCCAAAAGAAGGTATGGGCTTGAGATAGCTCAAAATCCTCCAGTTGAAAGTTCGCAATCATCTTGTGGCGGAAGGTATTAAGAGCTGCAAACATCCAACAGCGTCCTGAAGCTTTCTGGTCACTGACCTTGTCCTTAGTGAGGTCTAGTGAAAAGACAGGTGTATTTTCCACGGCAGCGCTTCGCTTCTCTAAGGAAGCCAAAAGACCATTGTGGCTGATGGCATTTTCAATTGCTGCAAACTTGGGATTGGCCTCATAAGCAGCATACAACTTATCTGTAAAATCTTGTTCTAACGACTTCATAGAATCCTCCTTGTCATTATACATCTATTATAGAACTTTAAAAAAGGAGCGCAAGTAAAAAGGCTGGACAAGAGAGTCCTAGCCTTTTTCTAAATCGGATTTTAGGATGCCATAGACGGAAAAATCTTTGACTTGTCCTTTATGAAATACAGCCTGACGGAAAGTGCCTTCGTAGCTCATGCCAGCTTTGGCCATGACACGCCCAGAAGCTGGATTGGCTGTTACAAATCTTGCTGTGACACGATTGAAATTTGCGTCTTGCAAGAGGTAGATTAAAATAGCTTTCAAAGCTTCTGTCATCAGCCCCTGCCCCCAATAGTCTTTACTTAAAATATAACCGACCTCGCAAGCATTGACTGTCTCATCCATGTCCACCATACTGATGTCCCCGATTACAGAATCAGGATTTTCTTTCAGGCAGATGGCCCACTTGTAAAAATCCATGTTTTGATAATTCTCAACCCAGCGAGCAATAGACTGTTGGGTGACTTCAGGACTCTCATGAGCATACCAGGTCACATGCAGCAAATTATCCGGACGAGAAGCCCAGTTGTCATACATAGCTTGAGCATCCGATTCCAGAAAAGGTCTTAGTAAAAGACGTTTGGTTTCAATGGACTCTGTACCTATCTTTTTCATAGCTTCCTCGTTTCTTAGCTCAGACTAAAAAGTTTCGATAGAGATTTTCACTTCCAAAACTCGTCAAAAATCGTAATCGGCAAATGGCGTTTGTGCTGGCCTTTATGCCACCAAGACTCGATAGTTTCTTGGGCTTGGGCTGAAACGGACTTGCCTTCGAGGTAGTCGTCAATTTCATTATAGGTCACGCCCAGAGCGACTTCATCCGCAATCCCAGGCTTTTCTTCTTCCAAATCAGCCGTCGGCACCTTTTCATAGAGAGTCGGATCTGCTCCTAAGGCGGCCAAAAGCTGCTTGCCTTGCCGCTTATTGAGACGGTAAAGTGGTAAGATATCTGCTCCGCCATCCCCAAACTTGGTGAAAAAGGCCGTGACATTTTCTGCCGCATGATCCGTCCCAATGACAGCTCCGCTGTATGAACCGGCCAAAGCATACTGGGCAATCATACGGCTGCGCGCCTTGATATTGCCCTTGTTAAAATCAGAGACTTTGGCACCCGTTGCCTCGACAGCCTTTGTCATGGCATCAGCAGATTCCTTGATATTGACTGTCAAACTGACGTCGGGCTGGATAAAAGCCAGAGCTTTTTGCGCATCATCTTCATCTACCTGAACACCGTAAGGCAGACGAACAGCAATAAAGCGGTAGCTATTATCACCAGTCTCGGCCCGCATTTCCTCTACAGCCAGCTGAGCTAAGCGGCCAGCCAAGGTTGAGTCCTGACCACCAGAAATTCCCAAAACATAACTTTTCAAAAAAGGGTGCTTTTTCAGATAGGCCTTGAGAAAATCCACCGACTTGCGGATTTCTTCCTCCGGATCAATGATTGGTTTAACGCCCAGTTGAGCGATGATTTCTTCTTGTAGACTCATTTTTCTGCTCCTGTCTGGTAGGCTTTCTTGCGCATCTGGTCAATCAAATCCATCTTATCCTGCCAGATATCTCGAGCCAGGTCAACTGGATAATCCTGTGGATTGAGAACTCGTTTGTACTCGTCCCAAAGTTTATCAAATTCCTTACGGGCATAGGCTTGAATCTCGGTCAGGCTCGGCTGAGAATAGACCAAATTTCCTTCTTGGAAAATATCCACCAAAAGCGGTACGGCATCAAAATTTTTGACCCTTTTATTGATGTAGGTATAGGTAGGATGGAACATTTCCAGCTCTTCCAAGCTATTGACATCAATGCCATCATAGGTAATGTAGTCTCCCTCGGACTTCCCTTTTTCGCGGCTGGTAATACGCCAAACCTGCTTCTTACCTGGAGTCGAAACTTTTTCGGCATTATTGGACAGTTTGATGGTATTGCGCAATTCTCCATTCTCATCTTCAATAGCAACAATCTTATAAACTGCTCCTAAAGCTGGCTGGTCGTAGGCTGTAATGAGCTTGGTTCCCACACCCCAGACATCTATCTTGGCTTTTTGCATTTTCAAGTTGAGAATGGTATTTTCGTCCAGATCATTGGACGCATAAATCTTAGCATCAGGGAAGCCAGCTTCATCTAATTGCTGCCGAACTTTCTTAGAAATATAGGCAAGGTCTCCAGAATCAATGCGGACACCCAAAAACTTAATCTTGTCCCCTAGCTCACGCGCCACCCGAATGGCTGCCGGAACACCTAGACGCAATGTATCATAGGTATCTACTAGGAAAACACAGTTATGATGAGTCTCAGCGTAAGCTTTAAAGGCTTCATAATCATTTCCATAGACTTGAACGAGAGCATGAGCATGCGTTCCCAAGACTGGAATATCAAAGAGCTTGCCAGCCCGGACATTGCTGGTTCCGTTCGCTCCGCCAATCACCGCAGCCCTAGTCCCCCAAATAGCAGCATCCATTTCCTGGGCCCGGCGCGTACCGAACTCCATCAGAGGTTCATCTTCGATAACAGAGCGGATACGAGCTGCCTTGGTAGCAATCAGGGTTTGAAAATTAACGATATTGAGCAGGGCAGTCTCAACCAGCTGACACTGAGCCAGTGGACCTTCCACCTGCACGATTGGCTCATTGGCAAAAACCAAATCACCTTCCTGAACAGACCTTACAGTCAGGCTCATCTTGAGATTTCGCAAATAATCCAGAAACTCTCCGTGATAGCCCAAGGATTGCAAATAATCTAAATCGCTCTGGCTGAACGTTAGATTATTGAGATAGGAAATAATTCTTTCCAAGCCCGCAAAGACTGCATAGCCGTTATTAAAAGGATTCTTACGGAAAAAAACTTCAAAAACCGCATGCTTGTTGTGAATATTTTGCTTGAAATAAACCTGCATCATGTTGATTTGGTACAAATCAGTGTGCAGCGTTAAACTATCATCTGGGTACATCTTCTTGCTCCTTTACGCTAGATACCTTTTATTATATCATAATTCCAAAAAAGCTAAGCAAATCCTGTCAACTCACCTGAATAGACACACTCGCTTAGCTTATATTTTTATGCTTGCTCTGTAAGATATTTGTAGGCTTCCTGACTGGCAATGGCACCATCACCAACAGCCGTCGTAATCTGGCGCAGGTCTTTCTGGCGAACATCACCAACAGCGTAAATACCGGCTACTGACGTTTTCATCTGATGATCCGTCAGAATCCAGCCAGCCTCATCAGTGATACCCAAGTCCGCAGCAAATTCACTAACCGGATCCAGACCGACATAAATGAAGATGCCACCAAACTCTGCCTGACTAAGCTCACCCGTCTTGACATTCTTAAAGGTTACGCCAGTCACCTTACGCTCATCACCATGGATGCTTTCCACCACAGAATCCCAGACAAAGCGAATCTTTTCGTTGGCAAAGGCGCGATCCTGCAGAACTTTTTGTGCACGCAGCTCATCGCGACGGTGAACAATGGTCACACTTTTTGCAAAGCGCGTCAGGAAAATCGCCTCTTCAACAGCTGAGTCACCACCACCGACAACCAATAGGTCTTCATCACGGAAGAAGGCGCCATCACAGACCGCACAGTAGGAAACCCCGCGGCTGTTGTAGTCTTCCTCGCCAGGAACCCCCAGATGACGATGATTAGCACCAGAAGCAATGATGACTGTTTTAGCTTCAAAACGCTCATCTTCTGTAATGATTTCCTTGAAATCACCTCGGTCTTCAATTTTTTCTACTAGGCCAAATAGATGTTCAACACCTAGATTCTCAAGAGGCTCAAACATTTTCTCTGCTAGCTCAGGACCGCTGATATTGGCATAGCCTGGATAGTTTTCAATGTCAGCAGTATTGTTCATCTGACCGCCAGGAATACCACGCTCCAGCAGGGCAACTTTTAGGTTGCTGCGGGCTGCATAGAGGGCAGCTGTCATGCCGGCAGGTCCAGCTCCAATAATAATTGTATCGTACATAACTCTTCTTTCTCCTTGTTGTAACTAGAATTATTCTAACAACTTTTCTACAGTTTTACAAGCATTTAAGCTTTTAGGACAATGAGCAAGCCCAGCGTAGCAAAAGACAGGACTGGAATCGTCATAATGACAATCAAAAGGACATCGTACAGATGGCTCTGGCGCTCCTTGGCAGTCTTGTCCTTGCGGCGAATCATCCGCAGTCCAATCCATAAACCCGCAATAATCCCTACACCGACTGCAGTATAAAGCAGGCTCTCGATATAAAGTGCAAATATTTGATCTAACATGTCAACTCCTCAAAGGTCAATCAGCCTCATAGTACAAAGAATGGGAACAATTCCAAATCTTGCCATCTACATAAAACACCAACTAGATAAGAAAGTCTGCTCCACAGTATGCTAAGACTGAAAACAAACTCAGCTGGTCTAGCCAACTGAGCCTTCACTGTCTCTATTATATCAAATATAGGTCCGTTTGTAACTAGCAAAAAATTCCTTGGTTCTTTCTTCCTTTGGATGATGGATAATCTCATCCGGTGTCCCAGACTCTATGATTTTCCCCTTGTCCAAAAAGAGTACTCTATCGGCCACCTGAGCGACAAAGGACATATCATGACTGACCAGAATCATGGTCTGGCCAGACTTAGCCGCATCAGCGATCGATTTCTCTACTTCTCCGACCAACTCGGGATCCAAGGCTGAGGTCGGCTCGTCTAGCAAAAGAACATCTGGATTCATAGCCAAAGCCCTTGCTAAGGCTACCCGCTGCTTCTGACCGCCTGACAGATGTCTAGGATAGTGATTTTCTCGGTCTGACAAGCCAACTTTTGCTAACTCTTCCTTGGCTATCTTAGTCGCTTCTTGGTCTGACAGTTTCTTAACTACCAGCAGACCTTCCTTGACATTTTCCAGAGCTGTCCGACGGGAAAAGAGGTTAAACTGCTGAAAAACCATAGCTAGCTTGCGGCGCAGCAGCAAAATCTCATCTTTAGAAATGCTTGAAAAATCCACTTTGAAACCGTCGATAGCAATCTTTCCGCTATCTGGCTGTTCCAGATAGTTGAGGCTGCGGAGGAAGGTTGACTTCCCAGCACCTGAAGAGCCAATCAAAGCCACTACTTCGCCTTTTTGAATGTCCAAACTGAGATCATCCAGAACCTTTTGACCTGAAAAAGTCTTACTTAAATGTGAAATATTAATCATCAGATTCCTTCTCCTTCTGCTTGCTGAAGCGATTCAAATTTATCCGGCTGCTTGATATCCATCATCTTTTCGATCCATCGGCCAAGCTGCTCAATGAGAATATTGACTGCCCAATAAATCAGGGAAACCGAAATAAAACGCTCAAAGTAACGGTAGTCCGCCCCCGCGATAGCCTGTGCCTTGGCAAAAATTTCCACTACACCAGCGCTAAAGGCCAGAGAAGTTCCCTTAGTCAAGCCAATCAGGGAATTAATCAGACTAGGTGTCGCGACTACTGCTGCATTGGGGATAATGACACGCATATAAACCTGCTTGTTGGTCATCCCTAAGCTGCGAGCAGCCTCGATTTCTCCTGGATCCACGGACAAGATTGCTGCCCGAATAGTCTCACTGGCATAAGCCGCTTCGTTGAAAGCAAAGGCAACAATCGCAAAGACAGATGCTGGAATATCATTGATATTAAAACTTGTGCCATACTTTTGATTGATAGCCTTGAGCAATAAAGGAATCCCAAAATAGGTCAGCATGAGCTGGACCAGCAGCGGTGTTCCTCTTAGAAAGCTGACAAAGAAAGCCTGAATCGGATACAGGACTTTAACCCGATTGATCTTGACGACAGCAAAAACCATGGCAAGCAGAATACCAAAGACTGCACCGCCCACCGTCAAAAGAAGAGTGATTGGCAGATTTTGCAAAATGCCCGGAATGGCCTCAAAAACGGCCCTTAAACTAAATAATTTACCATCTGGAATGAACTTGAGGAACTCCTCATACCAACCAGTTGTCAGAAGATAAGTTGTAACCACTATTATTACTTCCTTTTCTTGATAATGAAATATTTTAACACAATTCTGGAACAAAACAAAGAATTTGCTTCGCTTTTACTGTCTTTTAGCAGTCAAAACATGAGTAGCTAATGCAAATCTCGTGTTCCTAAATATCAAATAAGCCACACTAAGCCCAATATAAAAATAGACTAGTTTCACTAGTCTATCATATCTATCTCATAAAGACTAATATATTTTTCTTATCACAGCGATAAGAAAAGTATATCACTAAAAGGTTTGGCGCTTAGCCTTACGCTCTGCCCGGCCACGTGCACGATTCTCTGCTCGCTTGGTCTTGCGGCGCTTTTCGTTAACAGCCCACTGAATTTTTTTCTTGTAGCCTGGCTTGATTTTTTTCTTTTTCTTCTTGACCAGCCCCAGCATTTCCGTGTCCAGCTTCTCCCGACTCTTTTCCCGATTGGCTCGACGGTCTCGGTCGTAGGTATCCTGGAACTCGTCATCCTTTATCATCTTGGGAGTGAATTTGATCCCCATCTTTTCCAGTTCACGAATATCTGAGTCGTCACTCGGCTGGTAGAGGGTAATGGCTGTACCGGGAAGACCATTACGGCCGGTCCGGCCTACCCGATGGACAAAGAAAGACAAGTCCTGAGGAATGGCATCGTTGATAACATGGCTGACACCTTCGATATCAATCCCCCGCGCAGCCAAGTCAGTAGCGACAATATACTCAAAATCCAGATTCTTAACCTGATTCATGATGCGCTTGCGCTCCCGTGGAGCAATATCTCCATGAATTTTAGCAACTTTGAGCCCTTGGGCTGTCAGATAGCTGTGCAGCTCATCTGCCCTCGTCTTGGTATTAACAAAAATCATGGCCAGATAAGGCTGCAGGAGCTGACTGATTTGATAAATCTGGGCATTCTTGTCTCGTCCCTTGGTTGACAGAAGCCAGTTTTCAATGGTGTCCGCAATGACCGTCTTGGTCTTAATCTGCTCAATGACTGGATTAGACAGATATTTTTTCAAAAAAGGCTGAAGCTTCTGAGGAATTGTTGCTGAGAAAACGAGAAACTGCAGATCTTTAGGCAACCGGCCTGCAATCTTATCAACCGTCGCCAAAAAGCCCATGTCCAGTGTCATATCTGCCTCGTCAACGACAAAGGTCTTGGCCTTGTGAATGGCCAAATCACCTGACTCTACCAGGTCATAAATCCGCCCAGGGGTTCCGATGACGATATGAGGCTGACTAGACTCTAACTTCCCAATCTGGCGAGCCTTGTCAGTCCCACCGACATAATTGGCCACCCGAATCTCTTTTTCAGAAAAGCTAGCCAACTGACGAGCAGCCTGATAAATCTGCGCTGCCAGCTCCCGACTTGGGGCTGTAATGACAGCCTGCACACTGTCTGCCTCCTCATCCAGCATTTGAAAGATCGGCAGCAAAAATGTGTGGGTCTTCCCAGAGCCTGTCTTGGACTCACCGACCAAATCCCGACCTGACAATACCACAGGAATCAGCTTTTCTTGAACTGGAGTCGCTTCAAGGAAGTTCAAATCCCTAAGCGCTTCCTGAATATAATCTTTAAACTTAAATTCTGTAAATTTCATCTTGTCCTCTATTCTATTATCCTAACTATTATACCAAAAAAATAACCATCCTGCTTACCCTCAAATCTAAGAAGCAGAAAAGCGAGCCAGAGACTCGCTTCTTGCTATAAATATAGGATAGCTAAGGTCAAAAGACTGCCCACGATACCGATTCCCCAGAAGAAGAAATCGACCTTCCACTCGCTCCACTCCTTGCCGTGGCCAGTTAGGCCACCCAGCTCAAAGTGGTGATGAACTGGAGTCATCCGGAAAATCCGCTTGCCGCCTGTCAGCTTGAAGTAAGTCACCTGCATCATGACAGAGGTCGTCTCAAACACATAGACGATACCAATCAAGAGCAGGGTCCACTCTTGGTGAAGGGAAATGGAGATAGCAGCCAGCATACCGCCCAAAGCCAAGCTTCCCACATCCCCCATGAAGATTTTAGCAGGCTTGTGATTGAAAACAAAGAAGCCTAGCAAGCCCCCAATCATACTGATGATGACAATCAAAATATCAAAACGCTTCTGCTCAACAGCAATTACAGCATAGGCCACCAAGCTAATGACTACAGAAATGCTGGCCAAACCATCAATTCCATCCGTCAGATTGACAGCATTGGAGAAGCCAATCAGCCAAAAAAGTACGAAAAAGACATAGAGGAAGCCTATCTGGACAGGAACGGTGAAGATATTCAGCTGGTCACCTGCACCGTGCTGATTATAGAAGAAGTAAAAGACAACTCCACCGACTAGTTGCAGAAATAATTTCTGCTTGGGATTTAGACCCTCGTTGATCTTACGAAACACCTTGAGAAAGTCGTCCAAAAAGCCGACAACACCATACAGAACCAAGATAAAAAGAATCATGATGAGGCCGTTGGACAGCTGATGCGAAAACAGACCGATAACAAAGCTGGCCAGAACGGATGTCAAGAGAAAGACTGTGCCACCCATGGTTGGTGTTCCGGCCTTGGCCTGATGCTGCTTGACATCTTCGTGCATCTGTTGGCCTGTGATACGAGCCTTATGGTAAAAACGAATAAAGGCAGGAATGCCGATGATAGTTAGGATAAAAGTTACGATTCCTGCAATAAGAGCAATAAGCATATTAGTCTCCCATTGTAATTGTTATTTTCTTGAGATTTTTCAGCGAAGTATTGGTCTTCTCGCTCTGCTTGACGACCTTGGAACCCTCACCTTTGAAAGTGACTTCAATGTCCTGCCACTTCGCAAAACGTTCGACATTGGCCTTGGTCCAGCCATACATATCAGGCAGACTTTCTAAATCATCTGACAAGATCAAAACCTGCTGATTGGCCTTGAGATTTTTACCTTCTTTGACAGATACTTTTTTAATCTTGGCACCTGTTCCCAGAACAATTGGCTGGACTAGGTTGCGGCTTAATTCATCTGCCAGACCGCCAGGACTGACTTGATGTTTCAGACCTAGTTGCTTGGTCAGTTTTTCTACCGATGGCATTTTATAACTGGTTTCTTCAGTGACCGTTTCAAGAGCTGGAGTCGCCTCCGTTGTCAGATTAAGGCTGTCTTTGAGAGCGACAGCTTCTTCCAAGACCGGATTGACCACTTCCTGCCAGAATATAGGCTGGAATTTTTCCTCAGGCTGCTGAACGGTCACATACATGATAAATTCAGGATTTTCTGCCGGCGTCATGACAACAACTGAATAGATATTGTCATTCTCGCCCTCTAGATAACCATTTTCAGAAGCGATCTGAGCGGTCCCTGACTTAACAGCGACATTCTGACCAGCCACTTGAATGACGGGTTCTCCACCGACATTCAGGGTTCCGTGGTAGGGGTCTGTTCCGACCTGAACCATATAATCCCGAGTGGTTTGAGCTGCTTTTTCTGAGACAGGATTTCCGATAATTTCTGTCGCAGTCTTACGAGCTGTATTGGTTTTAGGATCATGGATAGCATTGATAAACTTAGGCTCCACCATGACACCGTCATTGGCTACGGATGAGAAGGCACGCAGCATCTGCACCTGAGTCACACCAATCCCTTGACCGAAAGAACTCATGGCAATCGTAACATAGTTATCACCTGGTAGGGAGCCATAGGTTTCATTCCCCATACCAAAGCGGGTCGGCAGACCAAACTTAAACTTACTCAAGTAGTCCAGCCACTTGTCATTGCCCATCTTCTGCTCCAGAATGGTCATACCGACGTTACTGGAATAGGTAAATCCTTGGGCAAAGGTCAGAGTTTCCCCTTCCGAAATCCCCATGTTGACGTTCCAGTCCCGAATGGTCGCATCCATAACCTTGTATTCTCTACTGTCAAAGGTATCATTAGGATTAAAGCTGCCATTATCAATAGCTGAAGCCAAAGTCATAACCTTCATAGTAGATCCAGGCTCGTATTGGCCTTGATAGAGCATGGTGTTCCAGTTGCCCAGATTTTTCTCATTCAAGCCTTCCTTGGTATCTGCATTATAGGTCGGCCTTTGAGAAGTGGCTAGGATTTCGCCGGTCTTGGCACTGACCAAGGTTGCATTGACAAACTTACCTTTTACTTTTTCCTGAAAGGCGTTCATCCGCGTTTCTAGGTAGGTTTGCAAATCAGCCGACAGCGTTGTATAGACGTCCTTGCCGTCCTCTGCTTGTACAGAGACCTTTTCTGATCCAGGTACAACATTACCATTTCGGTCTTTTTCATAGGTCACAATCCCATTCTGACCAGCAAGAATCCTATCCAGAGCCTGCTCCATGCCAGAGGTTCCTTTCAGCGTCTTATTGCCTTCCTTATCCTCCTGCAGCTGGGCAAGACCGATAAACTGGGAGGCAAAGACACCGTTACTATAACTGCGGTTAGGACTAGTAGTAAAGTCAATTCCTTCAATACCAGCAGCTTCAAAGGCTTCCCGCATGGCATTCATATTACTGTAGGTAATGCCATTGCCTTGGGCCCCGAAGGAAACTTGCTTAAGATTTTTCTGAGACAGCTGGGTTTTGACGTAGTCCTTATCCAATTCTAGGTACTGATTGAAAATTTCTGCCACCTTATCGTACTGGGATTCTTCTACATAGAGAATCTTGCCGGTAGCTGACTTGTAGCTCTTGTCAATAATGGCATAGACATTATAAGTCGTGGCATCCTCTGCAATGGGAACTCCATTTCGGTCATAGATTGTTCCCCGCCGGGCAGCGACTGTAACTGTCTTTTGATGGACCACTTCTGCACCCTTTGATAAATTAACACCGAACTTCTGGTCTGTTCCAATAATAATGGCAAAATTAATCAAGAAAACGAAAAAGAGAAAGATAGCTAAGATACTCATGCTCTTTCCCACTTGCCGCCGATTGTATTCAGGGGTTTGCCTATTTTTCAGGGCGTATTTTTTAATTTTTTCAAAAATTCTATTCTTCATCCGTTGAACTCACTGTTTTACGATTTCCCTTCTGGAGTTTCATATCCTGAGAGCTGGCTAACTGAGACAACCTTTCATAGCGGGTTAGTTCATTGACTTCCTGCTTGATGTCGGCCAACTCTGTCTGCTCCGCTTCAATCTGTGTATTGACTTCCGTCAAATCCCGATCCACCTGCAATAGCTTGGTCTGCATAAAGACGATGCTGACCGCTAAAATAATGGCAGTCAAAACGATAGAGCCGTAAAAGGCCTTCTCAACTCGGGAAAATTTTCTCATCTGATCTTGAAGCGGGTTTGGTCTTTTTTCTGACATTTCTTCCTCACTTATGTATCTTACGGGCCACGCGCAGCTTGGCGGAATGAGCCCGGTTATTGCTTTCTAATTCTTCTTGGCTTGGTAAAATTGGTTTGCGACTGACCAGCTCCAGCTTAGGCTGCAGTTCATCAGGGATAAAGGGTAAGCCCTTGGGAACATCCACTGTTGACGCCTCTTTGAAAAGCTGCTTGGTCAGACGGTCTTCCAGCGAATGAAAAGTAATGACCGCAATCCGGCCGTCCACCGCCAGCAGATCAATGGCCTGCTGAATAGACTCATCCGCTGCGCCCAGTTCATCATTGACCTCAATCCGGATAGCTTGAAAAATCTGCTTGGCCGGGTGGCCTTTCTTCTTCAGCTCCTTAGCTGGCTTGGCTGACTTGATAATTTCAGCCAGTTCTGTCGTTGTTTCAATAGGCTTGACACTTCTAGCCTGCTCAATCTTGCGAGCAATCTGCTTAGAAAACTTATCTTCGCCGTATTTAAAAAAGATTCGTACTAAATCCTGATAGCTATAATGATTGACAACCTCAAAAGCTGTCAAGGCTGCATCGCGGTTCATGCGCATATCCAAAGGCGCATCCTGTTTATAGGAAAAACCACGCTCACGCTGATCCAGCTGAGGGCTGGAAACGCCTAAATCATAACAAATCCCATCAATTTCTTCTACACCGGCTTCTTGCAAACGGCTCTTGAGGTGGCGGAAATTATCCTTGATAAAGGTCACCATCCCCCGCTCTATATAAGGAGCCAAGCGCTTTTTAGCATTGTCAATAGCCGTCTGGTCCTGATCAAAGGCATAGAGATGCCCTTCGTCTCCGAGCTGGCTCAAAAGATATTCGCTGTGACCAGCACCGCCAAGGGTCGCATCGACATAGATGCCGTCAGGCTTAACCGCCAGCTGGTCAACCGTTTCATGAAGAAGAACAGTAATGTGATGAAATTCGTTTGTCATATCTTACTTATTATATCACATTCAAAAGCAAAAAAAAATTTAAAAGAAAAAGTAAGCGGATGAAATCCTTTTTTAAATTTTTTGTCAGATATACTTGACACTTTTTTTGAAAAGTATTATACTAGCATAAAATAAAAGTCAAATATAACTGACAAACTTACTGAAAGTTATTAGTTATAGAATTAGAAAGGAAGGGTGTAATGAATCGTGTCAAAGAATTTCGAAAAGAAAAAAAGATGTCCCAGCTAGAGTTGGCCAAGTCTATCGGGGTATCGCGGCAAACTATCAATATGATTGAAAACAACAAATACAACCCCACCCTCGAGCTCTGTATCAATCTGGCTAGAGCGCTGGATACTGACCTCAACGCCCTCTTTTGGGAACCCCAGCTGACAGATGAAGATTCAGAGGACTAAGAGTTTTTCCCTGTAGCAAATTTCATACCTAAAGAAAGGACTAAAAAATGAAAAAAGAAACATTCTCAGACAAGATGATCAAACGATTTTACGGCATTACTGGACCTTTGGACGAGCAAAAACGTCAACAGGCTGAGCATCTGGGAAATATAGGCTTTATCTGGCTTTTCTTGATTTTGCAAGTTGGTAATTTCCTAGCTTTCATGCTAGCCGATATCTATCCAGGCTTAGATGCTCGAATTTACCCCATTATTATAGAACTTCTTACCTTTATAATAGCTGGTGTCATTTACTTCAGGTCTGAGAAAAAGCACCTGGCAGATTTGGATTTGGAACTCATGAGTGAAAAAGAAAGGCGCAAGCTTCAATATCCTGGTCTTAAGATTGCACTCTTCGTTGGATTGACTTTCCATCCTATCTTTAGCCTTATAGAAGCAGTCACTCTCAAGCAAGACTTTTTCACTCTCTTTTTACAAGCTGATCGAATCCTGAAAACAGCCTTGGTCGCTAGCATTTTAGGTGTTTTTATCGGTTTTTACTTCAAATCACGCAAACACCATACTGAACAGAGCGAATAACCCCTTGACTTAAGCTAGAAAGGACACAAACATGAAAAAAGAAACATTCTCAGACAAGATGATTAAACGATTTTACGGCATTACCGGACCTTTGGACGAGCAAAAGCGCCAACAGGCTGAGCATCTAGGAAATATAGGCTTCATTTGGCTTTTCTTTATTCTGATTTTTGGCAATGCCATCGCCTTTCCCCTAGCCTTTCGCTGGCCCAAAATTATCGCTCTTGCCTATCCTATCCTGCTGGAAATCCTTATCCTCGGCTTCTGTGTCTATATAGTCATCCAAGCACGACGCAAAGGAATTGATGACCTAGAGCTAGGACTTCAGGATGAAAAAGAAGAAAAAGCTATGAAACATGCTGGTCTCAAAGCAGGCTTCTCTTATTGGCTGCTCTTTTACCCTCTCTTTGGCATCATGATAGCTGTCATGGAAAAGAAAGATATCCTACAAATTTTACTTCAACCTAAACTCATTATAACAGGATTAGCTGCAGGCCTTGGATTTGGACTGATTATGCATTTCATTGCCAAAGGAAAGATTCGTCAAGCACAAAAAAAGGAGGAAGAAGACCTATGAGACTTAATCTCAAAGAAAAAATGGATTTAGGGATTCTATCCCTCATTATTGCCATCGCTGCTTATTTCTTTTTCCGTATCACAGAGCCTTGGATTTTCTGGCTGGATGTAGCAATCATCGCTAGCTGCATCTATGTAGCTCTCCGTATTTTGAAAAAACGTAAACAAGAATAAAAGAACCCCTCGACAGGAACTTTCTAGCTTCCTAGCGAGGGATTTTTTTATATTTACTTAAGACTCTGGGTCATCTAGACTACGACCATGAAGACCTTTCTCGCGCTGAACTTGACGCAATTTTTCAGGAGTGATATCATTGCCAGCCTCGTCAACAATCTTGATACCTTCGATGTGGTGACGAACAGAGCGACGGTAGCCTTCGATATACTCTTCACGAAGCTTGGCTTGTTCCACTTTTTCCTCAGCAGTTAAACCTTCCGTTTTTTTCTTTTTAGCCAGTTCATTAATACGGGCAATTTTTTTAGGATCCATGATTCCACCTCCCTTACCTTTTATTTGGTATTAATCTGATTAAATTTCGCCAACTGCCCTACTTTAGCCGTCAAAGACGCCAGGAGAGCCAGGCGATTGTTACGCACAGCTTCATCTTCTGCCATAACCATGGTATGGTCAAAGAAAGCATCAATAACTGGACTGAGAGCAAAGAGTTGATCCAGATTGGCAGCTAAGTCTGCCGTCAGCTCCACTGCTTCAATAGCAGCTGCCAAATCTTTTTCCTCTTGATTTTCAAAGAGTGCTGGATTGACAGCTGTCTGCCCTTGAGCTTTCTCAGCTAGATTAAAGACCCGCGACAGGCTTTCGACTGCTGACTTAAAGTTGTCTTCCTGAGCTTTTTCTGCTAGGAGCGCAGCTGTTTCTACCAAATTGCGTACAACGAAATGAGTGCTTTGAAGAACAGCTGTCACGATGTCTTTTGGAATGCTTCGATCCATCATCTTCTCAACACGGGCACGGAAGAAGTCTAACACGGCCTCTTGATTGTCATAGCTTAAGCTATCAAACTTGAGTCCGTAAAGTCGACCAAGAAGCTGAGCCAAGTCAATGTTCCAGCCAAACTTGTCCAAGATACGCACAACACCCTGAGTCGCACGGCGCAGTGCATAAGGGTCATTGGAACCGCTTGGAATCAGTCCAACTGAGAAGAAGGACAGAATGGTATCCAGCTTATCAGCCAGAGCCAAGACCGCACCGACCTTAGTATCAGGCAATTCACCATCGGCTGAAGTCGGCATATAGTGCTCCCGAATAGCAGCTGCCACCGCAGCATTCTCACCAGCCAGAAGAGCATACTTCTCACCCATGATACCTTGCAGCTCATCAAACTCACCAACCATGCCAGTCAGCAGGTCAAACTTATAAATAGCCGCTGCACGGGTCAAGTCAGCCGTCTCATCAGCATCCAATCCTGCTTCTTGCGCCAAGAGAGCAGCAATCTTGCCAGTCCGCTCCATGTGCTCTGCCAGAGAGCCAATCTTTTCGTGAAAGGTCACATTGCTCAGCTTTTCAACCAAGTCGGCAATAGCCAGCTTCTGGTCTTCTCTCCAGAAGAATTCCCCATCTTCCAGACGAGCCACCAAGACTTTCTCATTTCCCTTGATGACATTTTCTAGATGCTCTGCATTTCCGTTACGGACAGAGATAAAGTGTGGCAAAAGCTTACCTTCACTATCACGCACAACAAAGTAACGCTGGTGCTCTTTCATGGAAGTTACTAAGACTTCTTCTGGAACCTCTAAGTATTTAGAATCAAAATTACCTAAGAAAGCAGTTGGATATTCTACCAGATTCAACACTTCATTGAGCAAGTCTTCGTCAATTTCGATAGAAACTCCGTGCTCCTCTTCCAGTGCTCGAATCTGCTCGACAATCATATCACCCCGTTCAAGAGGACTGGTAATGACAAACTGAGCCCGCAAGTCATCTTCATAGGAATCCGCTGAAGCAATCTCCGTTTCTTGCCCCAAGAAACGGTGTCCTCGGCTAGTACGGCCGCTCTTGATATCCAAGAAATCCAAATCAAAGGCCTGCTCATCTAGGAGCACAGTCAAGGTGTGAACTGGGCGGATGTATTCAAAGGTGTTGTTGGCCCAGTGCATGCTGACAGGGAAGGTCAAAGCTTGCAGAACTTCCGTTACTGCTGGGATGATTTCCTCTACTGGGCGGCCGATTTCTTCCTTGGTCACATAGACGTATTCCTCACCCTTGATTTCACGGAAAGTAATGTCCTCAACCGTCAAGCCCTTGCCACGGACAAAGCCTTCGGCAGCCTTGGTAAAGTTGCCATCTGCGTCCAGAGCAATTTTCTTAGAAGGACCTTTGAAATCTTCTGTCAGATCAGACTGCTTGTCCGCCAAGCCAACCACGCGCACCGCCAGACGACGAGGCGTGGAGAACATTTCAATTTTCTCAAAGGTCAGACGATGGTCTGTCAGAAAGGCTCCCATCTTGTCGCGCAGCTGCTTCATGCTCGGAGTTACGACATAGGCTGGCATTTCCTCCAAGCCTAATTCAACTAATAAATTTTTTACCATGATTATTCTCCCTCCTCTGCCAAGAGTTTCTCGCGAGTCTCAGCATCCAAAAGTGGGTAGCCCAGACGCTTGCGCTCAGCCACAAAGGTCTTAGCCACAACACGAGCCAGGTTACGAATACGGGCGATATAACCAGCCCGTTCTGTCACAGATACGGCTCCACGCGCATCCAAGAGGTTAAAGGTATGCGAGCATTTGAGAACATAGTCATAGGCCGGGTGCACCAGATGCTCGTCCAGACAGCGCTTGGCTTCTGCTTCAAACTTTTCAAAATTCCCCAGGAGCAAGTCTTGGTCGCTGACCTCAAAGCTGTACTTGGAATGTTCATACTCAGGATGCGTGAAAATTTCGCCGTACTTAACGCCATCAGCCCACTCAATATCATAGACAGAGTCCACTTCTTGGATATAAGAAGCCAAACGCTCCAGGCCATAAGTCACCTCAGCAGTCACCGGCTTAGTTGGTAGACCTCCGACCTGCTGGAAGTAAGTGAATTGAGTGATTTCCATACCATCCAGCCAGACTTCCCAGCCTAGACCAGCCGAGCCAGTTGACGGATTTTCCCAATTATCCTCAACAAAGCGGATGTCGTGCTCCAGCGGATTGATCCCCAAGAGCTCCAAAGACTGCAAGTAAAGTTCTTGGATATTACTTGGTGATGGCTTCATAACCACCTGAAATTGATGGTGCTGATAAAGGCGGTTAGGATTTTCCCCATAACGACCATCTGCCGGTCGGCGAGACGGCTCTACATAGGCCGCATTCCACGGCTCTGGCCCAATTGCCCGCAGGAAAGTATAGGGACTCATCGTTCCCGCCCCCTTCTCATTATCATAAGCCTGCATGAGCATACAACCCTGGTCATTCCAGAACTGCTGTAAAGTCAAAATAATTTCTTGAAAGGTAAGTTTCTTAGACATTAGTTACTCCTTTAGTTTCTTGAGATTCTTGCGAAGCGTTCAAAAGGGAACGATTATTTCCCTTTTGAAAAGCTAGTATATCGCCTAGACAAACCGCCCGTAGCGTTTGTCGTTAGTCAATCGAACCCTTAGGTTCGCAATTGACTTTGGCGAGGTGAAATGTTAACTTCTTAGACATTTTTAACTCCTTTTGTTTATATCTCTTTGTCTATTATTTTCTGCTGTATGAACCAATCCAACAAGGGAAGTGTTTTATCTGTGTTTGCCCACCGATGATAAGAATCAAAGACCGCTTGCACACTGCCTAGATTTTCTACTAGCTTGTCGACGGTCAAAAAACTGCGCCAGTATTCGTAAAAAATACTAGCATAATTCCCTTGATAAGTCGAAGTACCGAAATCATTCAATGAGTGCCAACCGTGCTTTTTCTGAAAGAGCTCAACAAGAGACTGATTACAAGCTTTTTCCACTCGAAATTCCTCATCTGTAAAGAAATACTTGCGACTAATATACTCAACCATCCCTTCTTCAAACCAGATATAGGCACCGTATCCATCAAAGTCATCTAAAAAATGCTCCGACCAATGAGCCAACTCATGGCCCACAATCTGCAAGAGGGATTTTTCAGACAAAGACTGATAGTGGTTGGCTATTGCTTGAGTTTGGTGAGAGGTCTCGTAATTCTCCAACTGAAGAAGATATAAATCTTTCCAAACCGTCAATTCGGGAGTCATAACCATCCGCCTATCATTTGTATAGGCTGGTACAGGAATTTCCCGAATGATCTGCGTAGCAGAATCAAAATCGGACCAAATGATGGCTTGCGGCAAGTCATAAACCGCAAACTCGTCTTTTAAAAATGTTAGATAAGCCTGCAACTTTGCGGAATTCTTTGCGACGAAATCTCGAAAAGCTGCTAATTGGTTCTCGTCTTTTACAAGATAAAGGTTCTCCACGAATCTCCTTTCTTTCGAACAATAGACTCAGTACGCAAAAGAACCACATCCGACAGTCCTAGGCTATTCACCTAGGGGCGTCAAGACGCGGTTCCACCCTAATTTATTACTTCATTACTTTTGAAATTATATCCGAAAGCGCCATCTGCACTGCTTCCCTATCCGGCTCACACTATCCCGAACTCGCTAAAAAGTAGACAATGAGAATTCTTTCTAAAAAAGATTATAGCAGAAAATAGACCTAATGTAAAATACTTATCGAAAAATCCCTCAAGTTTCAACTTAAGGGATTTTAACTGACTTGAAAACCAATTAGACTTGTTTAGGGTTTTTCGGTCTCACAACTCTTGGCTTTCTGCCATCAAGTTTTCTCTTGGCTGCTCTGAGATTGGCGATAGCTTCTTTGACATCTTCCTGGCTGGCACCTGGATTAGCCAAAACTTCCTTAGCCTGTGCATAAGCCTCTAGATAAGCCGCCTTAACCGCGTCAGTCGCATAGATAAACTTATTGCTGATGGCTTGGTAATGCACCTCATCATCAACTAGCTTCTTAAGGTTAGTAAAGTTAGTCGCCTTGCCATCCAGCTTCTTCTCTGCTGTAGTCAGCTGAGCTAGGGCTGTATCAATTTGCTCCTGGGTCACCTTGTCCTGCACCAAGAGCAGAGCTACTGCTTGGAAGGCCTTGTCATAAGCGCGGCGAGTCCTATCCTTAGCATTGGCATAAGCACCTGTCTTAGTGGTAGCTGCATAAGCCTCCACAGCCGCCTTAACCGCAGCAATATCAGAGTCCTTGCCGTCTAGATTAGCTGAAGCTGTTTCCAGTTTCGCTCTTACGTCATCAACTTGCGCTTGGGTCAGTTTGCTTGTCAAAGCTTCCTTGGCTGCTTGATACGCTTGGTCGTAGGCTGTGCGCTTCGCTGCAGAAGCATTGTAATACTGAGCAGTGCCGACCAGACTAGACTGCTGATTGACAGCTGCCAGCAAGCCTGACTTGACGATAACTCCCAGCTTCAGCAGATTATTCTTGCCTTCTTTGACCTCGACGGTCGGCTCATTTTCCCAGAGCTCATAACCAGTCGGCAGGTTGACAAAGACAGAGTAGAATCCAGATGCTACGGATCTTCCGAAGGCATGCTTGCCAAACAGTTCTGCTGGAAGCGTATAAGCATCGCCATTATTATTCTTGAGAACCACTTGGGTATTCTTCGGAACAGCTTGATCAAAGGCAACGCTGACCGGTGCAAAGACCAGCTTCTTGACTAGAAACTCAATTGTCTTAAAGCTATCTTGGGCTGTCAGCTCAAACTCCTGAGTCAGATCGCTGTAGAAACGAAGCCCATCCTTATCATAACTAAAGATCTCTGCTGTATAGCGGCCAAATGGCAGAGCGTTGATTTGCTTGCCCTTGTCCAGTTCGACATACTTGCCCTTGCTATCCTTGATTCGATAGACAAAGGTCGACGATACATCTTGATGCGTATTAGCATCGACCAGAGCGACACGGATACGACCATCATTTTCAGCACTGACCAGTTCTGACAGAGCTATGGCATCACGGTTGCCCGCATAGTCCTCTACCACATAGAAGATCTTGGACTTGTCCACTCCTTTTGGCAAGGTGTAGCTGCCATCCGCATTGGCTGAGATGTAAACTCGACGCTCGTAATCACGCTCAATGCCAAAATCATCCACGGCTTTATAGGTCTCTTTCCCTTTTTCATCTGCTTGCAGATAGAAGACCTGCTCTCTCAAAATACCGCCGTTGCCAACATCTTTTGGCTTGCGAGCCGTAAAGGTTTCCGCACCATCCTTGGTACTGATATAGCCTGAACTAATCAAAGGTTTCTGCGTATCGATCTGCAGCTTAAAGCTAATCTGCTGCTCTTTAGCACCTGGTACATCTGGCGTATAGCGAACCAGATAGGTATAGAGGCCATCTTCCAGCTTCTCACCCTTGCTATCACGACCGTCCCAGTATGTATCTTCCAGTAGGTAGGACTTAGGATTGTCTGACTGGCCACTATAGTAGTTCTTGCGGCCTTCTCTAATCGTGCTGCTCTGCCAGATTGGGAAGCGATAGTCTGTATCATCTGCCGTATAGACACTAGCTGTCAGATTATTGATATTGCGATAGAGAACTGTCCGATACTGGATGCTGTCCTGATTGCCATCACCATTAGGTGAGAAGGCCAGACGAATCTTGCCATCTGCTCCCAGCTGCAGCACATGCTTACCATCCGCATTTTCTGCAGTTCCCAGTACAATTGAGCTGCGAGCAGCTGTTCGACCGGTAGAGTAGAGTGTATCATTTGACTCTGTCACAAGGGAAGAGACATTGTCATCAGACAGGATACTCTTGTCTTTTGGCACTGGGTAATAGAAGCCTGACTTACCTTCTTGGACCAGATCATAGATTGGTCTTTCTACAGCTGGCAAATCTTGGAATTGCCCACGGAAGCCCATGAATGGCAGACTAACCACATCGCCGTCATCCGCTGGATCGACAAAACGGACAAAACCTTCGAGGAAATAACCGTTTGGCATCTGCTTGAGCAACTCTTCCGCAAACTTAGCAGTATTTACCTTGACCGTCACTTTCTGGCTGCTGTGAGCCTTGACAGTAACTTCAGGCCAGACCGTTTCAGTTAGTTTGCGAGGTGTCAGGGTAAAGTAGCCATCCTTGACCGCATCCGTGTTGGTATTGACAATCATCTTCAGCGTCCGGTCCTTATCCGTGATATTATGAACCGTAACATCAAAGGTGAAGCTGTCTTGAACATTGCCCAAGGAAACGCTAGGATATTGATTATCCCCTGTCACATAGAGGCCGGTAGAAATAGCCGCTGCCGTATCCACAATACCAGCACCCTGCTGACGTGGAGAGGTGTAGACACCAGTTTCCTTGTTGACGTGCAGCTTAGCTGTTGACATGAGGAGCGCTTTGACCAAATCTGCATTCTGGGCAGGCGTCAGTTCTGGATAGTGCTGAAGGAGATATTCCTTGACAAGAGCCGCCACACCAGCCACATGAGGCGTAGCCATACTGGTTCCCTTCATAGAGCCATAGGTATTGTCATTAAGCGAAGAGTAAATATCGCCACCTGGTGCTGTCACATCTGGCTTGAGCAAACCATCTGTCGTCACTCCCCAGCTAGAGAAGTCAGACAGACTACCAGCTCCTGGATGCGGCCGATTGACCTTAAGACCATTAAAGACTACCTTGTAATTACCAGCTGCCAAAGCCTCTCCATATTCCTTACTAATAAAGGCTGACGGAACCTTTTTAGATTCACTGTCTAGGCTCATCGTTAGGTTAGCTCCGTCGACATTATTGTAGATCAGAGCACCAACAGCACCATGGCTAATGGCATTTCTAACTTTTTCAGCAAAGGTAAAGGAACCACGCTGGATAAGGGCCAGCTTACCTGTCAGATCCTTACCAGCAAAGTCCTCTTCACGGCCAAGACCAACATGGACATACTCATATTCTTTGCCCTTTTCAAAGGTTGCATTTGTCTCACCCATGGAGTAGCTGAAATGACCGTTCAAAAGCTTATCGTTCTTTTCCAGACCACGCACTTCCATGACTTCCTCTGTCAGGACAGTATTATTGACAGAGGCTACTGAGATAGAGCTTTCTGCTGTTGAAGGACTGCCAACTAGACCATAGTCTGGATTTTCAACCAGCGGTTTAGAGTATTCACTTCCGAAGGTGTTGTCATTACCCGCAGCAATGATCACACTCACCCCCTTGGCCCGAGCGCGCTCAATAGCCGCCTGCAGACTAGGGCTGACATCAACCGTTGAACCTGTTGCTGAACCTAGACTCATATTGATGGTATCAGCTCCCAAAGCTACTGCATCATCAATGGCTTTGATATAGATAGCGTCGCTTGTTGTGCGCTGACGGTCTGAGAAGACCCGCATAAACATAACTTGTGCTTCTGGCGCAACACCATAGACATACTCATCATTAGGAGCTTTCTTGTTGGGATTTCCCACTGAAATCCCTGTTACGTGCATACCATGCGAATAACTGTTCTTTTCCTTGATATTGTCATCACCGTCGATATAGTTATAGGCATAGACAACCTTGCTGTTGTACCATTTCCCGTAGTCAATACCAGCCTTTTTCTTAGCCTCTTCCAGAGCTGCCTCTGTCTGATACTTGGCCTTTGACGGATCAGAAATCTTCAGAACCTCATGATGGACATCCAGACCTGAGTCGATAATCGCTACCACACGGCCTTGACCTTTATAACCCTGTGACCAAGTCTGAGGGACCTTAATAATCTCATTGGTGCTGATGCTGCTTGGTTTAGCATCATGAGAAGTTGCTGACTCTGCTACTGCATCAGAATTAGCAGCAGGCTTGTCTGAGTTTGCAGCTGCCGGAGACTCTACAGTCGGACTAGCTGGAGCTGTCGGCTTGGTCTCTGTAGTAGATGGTTGAGTTACCTTCTCAGCACTTGAAGAAGCCTGTTCTGATGAAGAAGTCGATCCTTTTTCTACAGGAGCTGCAGATGCTTCCTTAGCCTCTGCCGTAGAAGGCTGACTAGCCTGCTCTGTACCTGAAGCAGCCGATTCAGAAGAAGCTGGCGTTACTTTCTCCACAGTGGCTTGAGTTGCCGGCTGACTCTCAAGTGTTGCTGTTTGAGAAGCAGACTCAGTCGCAGCCACCACAGTGGCAGTCTGCTGACCTTGCCCTGACGGACTAGCTGTCGCCTGCTCATCCGCCTGAGCCTGTCCCGCACCAAAAACCAGAGCAGTCCCCAGCAGAACAGAAGCCAAACCGAACTTGTATTTACGGAGTGAAAAACGTTGTCTTTGCATAGAAGTCTCCTTACTTTATTTATAAACCATATTATAATAAAAATTTTCTGACAATTCATACACTTATAACAAATGTAACCAAAACGTAATAATGGCGAATGTTCTAGCCAAAAGCTGCTATATGATAAAGTTTCAAGTCTCTATTTATTTGAAATACAGAATAAATACAGTTTAAAATCCGGAAATAAGAAAAACCAATCAGAACTAGCGCAGGATGCACCAGTTTGATTGGTTTGTGATAGGAACTTTATGAAATATTATTTCTCATTGATAAATAAGCAAACGGACTACTTCTTGAAATAAGAATCTCATAAAATCAAAAATTCTCAAGAAACAAAGTAATAGTTTTCTTTTAATTCTCGGAATCGGTCAAAACTGAGAATACCCTCATTTTGTAATCTTCCTAAAACGACACTAGGATGAATATCTATCTCCTCAGCAAAGCGTATGACATCTGACTTATCGAAATTCCCTTTTTCAACAAAAGCTTGATAGTCTTCAGGTCTAATCAAGAGATCTTTTGCAAACTGGTCTGCTTGCTCCTCGGAACGAAGGTATGATTCACTATTACCATCATCAGAAGAAAAATCATTCTCCAAAATGTGCCCAATCTCATGGAAAAGTGAGAACCAGAAAATATCGGATGCTTTATTTCTATCCGTGAGTAAAAGCAAGGCACTGCCATTTCCAAATTTTTTCGTAGCACCATTCAGATTGGCATTTGCTAAAGCAGGTAGACCGACTAAGACAATACCACAGTCTAGCAGAATGTCAGACAAGAGTTGAGGAAAGGATTCTGGATCTTGTCTAGTCAACTCTCTCAAGGCAGGCAGGCTTTTCTCTAGCTTTCTACGATTGAGCTTGGTAGTCGTTTTATCACGTGCTTTTTTAGATGCCAACTCCAGCATGACGTTGGAATTCACTATACTTTTAGGCGTAAACTCACGTGTATTCCGATAACTCACTAGATGATTGAAAGTTAAGAGGTTTTCTAAACTTGCAACACCTAGAATCTTGCGAAGTTCGACAATCTTTTCTTTCAAAGTATAGCGCTTTTCTGTAACATAGCCCTCTTCCTTAAAATACTTGAAATCAATCATCTCACAGATTTCTTTCTCACAACCTTCTTCTAGCTCTCTTTGTTCTGCAATCTCAGCAACTTTTACATCATAAGCATTTTGAAGATTGAGCCAGGTTTGCATGGAAACTCCGCTTAGCTTGGCTAACTTATGAGCTGTTTCTTTACTAATGGACTCCTCAGCATTGACGAGCTTGCTGACAGTCTTTGCAGAAACTCCTAAACGCTCCGCAAATTCTTTTTGCGTCACGTTATAATCTTCAATCATCTCTTCAACATATTGACCTGGATGAAAAGCAATCAGGTCTTTGTATTCAACAATTTTATTACTCATAGTGATTGCTGACCTCCTCTATTTTTAGGATTTCGATTTCAATGGGACTAGGAAAAACCTTTTCTAAATCCTCCTCACGAAATTCTACAATCAAACGATAGGAACTCTTTCGACCATCTATATCCAAAGCAAACTGTCCCTGTCTCTTTCCCTTTAGTTGGTGAAAGTGATACTTAGGAAAAGCCGTCACACTAGCCAAAGAATCCGCCGCTTTCAAAAAGTTGATCAACTGATGCAACTTTACAGCAATCTTATCCGAAAAATCCTTTTTCGCCTGCCTCAGCTCTGTGCACTGCTTTTTAACAGTTTTGTTTGTATAGATAAGCTTCATAAATCCCTTTCCGTTAAATTAAATTACCTATTAGGTAATTTAATTATACCATCTTTAAACAATAAAAACCAGCCAAAGATTGATTTGGCTGGGATATATGCTATTATTTAGTAAATATAAACATCATGTTTTTTTAACAACTTACAAATATTCAGAATTCAAATAGACTTATTGATTCAAAAATGTTGACTAAAGAAATCGACCATATTTTTATAAAATTCACAATGAGTGTACAAACATGGATGTAAATAAACAAATAATATAGAAAAAGCAACAAAAACTGTAATTAAATATACAAATTTATGACTCCATTTTTCAACCTGTATTAAATCATTTATTTTGTCTTTATAATCTTGCTTCAACTCATTAAAATAATCTTCTTCAACATTATAAAAAATACTATACATATTTTCTATTTTTTTGTATTCTAACTCAATAGATTTTGATTCACAATTCCATCCTTTTAAACGATTTATTCCTATTACAAGAATCAAATAGAACAATCCAACAATAAGAGTTAACAACATAGCTGATCTAGTAGAGAAATTTTTAAGAATAAAAGTTGTTAAAACTGTTACTACCAAAACTAAAATTTGTTGCAACAATGAATTTGTTATAGTTTTTATACTATCGGAAGTCTTCCTTTGCAGATTAGTGAAGTCTTCAGTGATTTTTTTCTTATCATCAATATATTTTTTTAACTTATCTTTTATAAATAAATTATAATTAATTTTTAATTTTTTCCAGGTTATGTCTATGTCTTTATCATCTATTTTTAATTTATTATTTACTAAATCTGAGAACAGTTCTCTAAAAATAATTAACTTTTCATAATAAGTTTTATCATCACTAAAAATAAAGTCAAAAATATTTTCAAAATTATTGAAAAATTTTTCTGTTACACTAACATCATCTAATTTTAAGATTGCATTTTTTTCAAAACTAATTACAAATTCAGTATTTTCTCCATTATCAGAGATCATTCGTTCAGATAGTAAATCCAATAAATTAATTAATGATATTTTTTTACAATCTTCGTAGTTAATATTAGTAATCACATTTGGCAAAGCACATATCTTCACGTGATTAAATTCTGATTTAGTTAGAACTATTTTAGGAATCTTTAATTCTTCTGTTACTAGAGAAAATATTGGAGAAATAATTCTAAAATCACCTTTAAAAATATCTATCGCAATTTTATTATGTCTATTTTTTAATTCTTTTATTGCAATTTTTCTTAAAAATTCTTTTTCGAATTCAATAAAATCTTTTTCTGAGTAAAAGAATATCTTTTTATTTTTTTCAGGAACTAAGTTTTGTTCAATAGTAAGAATAATAATATTTTCACTCTCAGGATTATCAAACTGAGCAAATGGAAAATCATTACATCTAACACTTATATTATCTGGTAAGGGTAATGAAAAATCATGTTTAAATTTACTAACTTCTTTTTCGTAAACTATAAACTTAATATTATATTTAAATATTCTCTCCTTTTCTAAAAAATTAAACCAACTCCCTTGCAAATTATAATTGCTGATCGAAGAAAAAATTTGGTTACACATAATAATCACCTCTTCAATATTGTGATCCTATCTGTATTTATCTTCATTATTGAATAATTCCCTTCTACCTCCCATACAACATCTCCTTGTTCCAATAAACTATCAAAAACTCTAATCTCTAACTCTTTATTATTATCCTTTGAAACATACACTGTCCTTGGTGGTGTTTTTAGCTCGGCTGTAAATGTAAATATAACCGTGCCATTTCTTTTTTTGGCATTTTGATATGCTTCTTGAGCTAGTTTTTCAGAATCCATATAGGTTCCAGCTTTTTCAAAATCAAGTAAAGTACTAATTTCCCCAATCAAACCATCAAAAGATGTCTCTCGTTTTTGAGATAAAAAACTTTGTAATCTCTCTTTTACATCGTTAGAAGAGTTATTAGACTTTAGATATGGTTTTGAAACTATTTCAATTGCTTCTATAGCTGCTTTTGCTGCTGAATCGGGATCATCAATGACGTTTGTACTTTCTAAAAACGTTTTGAAGAAGTAACGAGAAATGTTATCATCAGTCCTATCTAATACCCTTGAATGAATATTTTCTCTTTCTGAATTGCTTGGCTCTGTTCCTTCTTTAAAAGAAATAGTTCTATCTTTGAATATTACAGTAGCTTTCTGAAGCCTAGATTTTTTATCAGGTAAGATTCTATCAAGTGTCTTTAAAGTATTTTCATCCGTGACTTGTATAGCAGTTCCAGTTTCCATTTTTACTATAAAAAGCACCTCACTATCATTTAGCATAGTGGTTAGTACTACTAGATAGAAATCATTATGGAATTGATTGCCTATTGCATCCTTAAACTTACTTGCAATATCATCTGAGTTTGACTTAAATTTATTATGACTAACAAATATCTCAGAAATGTTTGTAACCATTTGAGAAGTTCTTCGATTAAATCTAAAATTTTTTGCAAATTTATCGTCCATACATTTTTGAACTCGTGTGTCTAAATCATCAATAATTTTATCGAATTCTTCTTTAAAATCAATTGAGCTTGATTCGAAGATTTTCCCTGATACTACATTAACATTGTCACTTTCTCTTGAAAAGTGAAACAATCTTAGTCGCTTTTCCATCTTATCATCTCCTTAATATTATGCCTTCACCTGTCCATTCATCAGCATTGGCAAGAGCCAATCGCGAAGTTGGGTGAGTTCTTGGTTTTGTCTTTGAACGTTTTTCATTTGTTCAAGTAAGTTATCAATGATTGAATTAAATTTCAACAGAACATTTTGGGGAGGAAGTGAAATAACCATATCAGTAAGTACTGATTGAGAAATATTTTTCATGATAGTACCCGCTGATTGATTTTTTAATACTTCTTCCACATTTTTTAAGTAGTAAAAAATCAGATTTTTAAAAATCAAATCATTAACTTCTGATGCAATAATAAATCCAGAATATACGGTTTTTGCTTCAAGTTCTGAAACTAATCGTGTAGCTCCTGGAATTCCACTTCGTGTAATTAAAATCATTCCCTCATTAACAATAAAATTTGTTGATTTATCATTCTCTAAAGATATTTCATCTAAATCTGTTTGATTGACAAATATTGTTGAGGATGAGATATTTCTGACATTAATGATTTTAATTTTTTCACTTCCACTAGAAGTTTTTTCATAGTTAATACCATTTTTAAATTTTGCCACATCCCCCAACTTTTCCACTCTCCACCCTTCTGGGATTTCGCGTTTGAGTTCTGGGTTATAGACCATCTTTCCGCCTGATGATTTGTAGGGTTTGCCATTCTGGTCTGGGAAATCAAACTGCACAAACCAGTAGTCATAGAGTGTCTTAGCCATGTCTTCCAACTCTCGGTTGATTTGGTTGTTGATTTGGATTTTTTGGTCAATTAGATTCAAAACATTGAAGCACTGCTCTTGAGTAGCTAAATCTGGTAGCTTAATTATAATTTTTGATAACGTTGAAACTGATAATCCTGGCTGAGCAGACTGTCCTTGATATTGAGCTAGATTCATCATTGATAACAAATTTGAAACATAGCCATTATTATGATTTTCATTAACCACTGCCACAATTGCATGTTCAGTCATAAATGCTTTCCCTTTGAAATATCTAACATTTCCACAGTAAGCACCTTGGCGTCCAATTATTGAGCACTCTCCATCAAAGTTAAATGTGTCAGTGAAGCCCCTTAATCCATTCCCACCATACACTGGATATAGACCTTCAGCAGATATTTGGCTTGCTTTTATCGATTTACCACTACTAAACCTTGAACAAATCTCACCGATGGTATATTCTTTCCACTCACTCATACTTCAATCCCTTCATTTGCTCTTCAATCTCCTGCTCCAATGCATGTGATTGCTGGAAGAGGTCTGAGAGTTTGTCTTGAAAGGCAGTCATCTTGGCTTCAAACTCTTCTGCTGTGATGTCCACATAGTCGATCTTGATGTCAAAGTATTGGCCTGCGCTAAGAGAGTAGTTTTTCTCCTTGATGTCCTCATAAGAGACAGTGACAGAAAAGTCATCGACGGCTTTTTTCTTGATAAAGGTCTCGACGATCTTCTGCTCCTCCTCTGAAGAAAGCACAGTCTTTTGGTTCTTGCCTTCCTTGACCTTGGTTCCGAGGTTTGAGGCATCGATGAGGACAACATCGCCCTTATTTTTCTTATCGATAAAGAGGATGGATACGTTAGTACCTGTCGTCGCAAAGATATTGGACGGCATGGAAACGACACCTGCCAGCATTTGATTATCCACCAAATGTTGGCGGATAGTCTTATCAATCCCAGACTGGGCCGTGATAAAACCTGTCGGCAAGACAACGGCTGCTTGACCATCTGACTTCAGGGAGTAGATGATATGCTGAACAAAGAGCTCGTAAATCGCCATCTTGTCCTTAGACTTGGCTGGAACCTTTGGCACTCCTGCAAAAAAACGCTCACTGGCTTCTGGCAAGGTCTCCACTCGGTCACGCCACTCTGAAAAGTCCAGCTTGAAAGGCGGGTTGGAGACGATATAGTCCATCTTTTCAGGGTGACGATTGGCGATGATGGTATTTCCCTGTACGATATTATGGATGGAATGTTGCAATCCATTCAAGATCAGATTGAGACGGAGGAGATTAGAGGATTTTTGCGAGATATCCTGACTATAGACTGTGGTCTTATCCACACCGATACGGCTAGCTAGGTTCATGAGCAAGGTCCCCGAACCAGCTGACGGATCATAGATACGCACGTTTGATGGCTGGTCATTTCCCACAAGAATATCAGCAATAATCTTAGCCACAGAGTGAGGCGTATAGTACTCTGCATACTTGCCTCCACCGTCTTTGTTATAGTCCTTGATCATGTACTCAAAGAGAGTAGAGAAAAAGTCGAAACCTTGTGAAAAAATGGTCTCATCAAATTTGATACGAGCAAGTAGATTGATGATAGCTCTTGCGACTTGATTACGTTTGCTTGAATCTGAAATATTATCTGTAATTAAACGCTCATCAAAAAGACGAATAGCTGTGTCTCCATCCGTATGAACAGAGAAGATATCATTATTGTCAATAGCTATTTGGTTGAGAGTCGTTTCAAATATTTCATAGAAATTGTCTTCATTTTGCTTACGATGCAAAGTCTCAATGAACTGCTCAGGTTTAAGCTGAGCAGTCGCAGTACCTATATCTTCCAAAAGCCACCTATAATCATCAAGGCTCATCTTAACAAGTTCCTCATAGATATTCTTTGTATCTACTGCCTTTGCTTCATAGAGAAACTTATCATTTAAAAACTTATATAAGAAAGATTGGGTAAGAAGCTTGTATTCACCAGCCTCTCCTCCTAAACCAGCATGTGTAAAAACAGCTTTTAAATCATCAACTAAATCTTGGACAAGATTTTTGTAATTCTCATTCATTAATGTTGGTATTCCTCTTCATATTGTTCAAACAGTGATTCAACAAGCTTTTCAAAATTTTCTCTGGTCAAACTACTGTTTAATTTTGTTTTTTTCATTTCCTCGCGAGCTGCCTGACTAATCATTCTTTTTAGAAAGGCCTCATTGTCCAGTACACCTTGATTTTGACCGACTAGTCTATCAACCTGAATCTTAGCTCCCTTGATGACATGATAAACTGCTGGAAAAGCACTAACTTTGGACGAATTAGTTGCATGCTTATAGCTTCTAGCAGCCATCTCATCTCCATCAAAATTCATTGTCAAACGTCTCATACGACTTCGATAATCATCAACTGCTCCAAAAAGTTTATGATAAGCCTCTTTGGTATGCAGAATAACATCCATGGTGTAGCCTTCTTCCTCATGGATCATATGTTTTTTCATAATTCGCTTGAACTCTTCAAAAAGTTGAACCCATTCAGGATCTTTTTTATCTTTCTGATTATTAAGTCCATTGGCGATCCGCCGACGTAAATCGTCCAGGTCATTAGCAGCTAATCGCAATTCCTCTTCTGCAATCTTTACAAAAGCGAAACTAGTTTCTGACATCGCGAGGTTCAGCAATGCCTGGCTAGAAAAGTCATCTGGTCTTTCCATAGCAGAAAGGTTGATCAATCTTCTGGAGATGATGTTCAAAAAAGTCGAAATTAATTTGATATCAATTTGGTCCATTAATTCCTTATAGCCTAGAAGACTTGCAATGTTATAGTACTGCTTGACAGATTCTATCGCTTTTTTGAGTTCAATCAACTCTCTTCTGTCCTTCACTTCATCAACAACTATTGCAAAAGCCGCTCGATTTCCAGTTGGGTAATCCATCAAAATAAGATTTGATTTTTCTAATTCTCGACTAATCTCATCAGCTGGTACAAAAAGAGACCCAAAGACATCTTCTTCATTTTCACCAGTGACCGTAATATCATACTCATGATTAAGTTCCTCAAGATAGGCTCGATTGGTCTTATCAAATTCTTGGGAAATATCCGCAAAGTCAACTACATAACCGAACAAATAATCTTTATAGGGTCTATTAACACGAGTCAGAGTTTGTAAGAGATTATGAGCTTTTATTTTGCGACCTAAATAAAGACGTTTCAGTCTGGGAGCATCAAAGCCAGTTAGAAGCATAGAGTAGACAATAATCAAATCAATCTTGCCTTCCTTAAATGCTTCCACCCTTTCTTTCTTATAGTCCTTATCCCCTTCATCATGCAAAATGAGAGCTGAACTTAGGTTCGTTTGTCCATTTTGACGTCGTTCCTCAAGCTGCCGTTCTAGCTCACGCGCCTGTTTAGAAGAATCGCAAACAATCATCCCTCCGATAGAATCATCATCAAAAATAAACTTCCTTGCTCTAGTGAAATCTTCTAAGATAAAATCTAACATAGGTGAGACATACTTACGATGAGCAAAGATAGCCTCTTTAGAGAGCCCGCCACGTTGAATTTCTTCATTTATCGAACGAAGATTCTCTTTATACGAGGTTTCAATATCTTCTCGCATCAGTCGGAGAGTAAAGCCATCTTCAATAGATTGGTTATAGTAATATTTATGGATGTAATTTCCGAAAATATCTCGCGTAGTGGCATGACTTTCTTTGGTCCGTCCGTCTTTCTTGTACGTAATCAAAGGTGTTCCCGTTAGAGCAATTTTAATGGCCCGCTTGTCCGAGTTATAAAGATTTGGTAGGTAGGATCCACGTTCATTATAAGAACGATGAGCTTCATCAATAAAATAAACATTTTGGCAGTTAAGGTCATAGCCAGAACTATCCGTCAAATCGGAGCTGTCTTTAAATTTTTGTATATTTACAACAGCTACATCATAGCCATCATGTTTCTGGTTTAATTCTTTCGGTTTATTGATACGTTTAACCCGTAAACCGCGCTTAGCAAACTCTCTATAAGCTTGGTCAGCCAAATCTAAGCGATCAACAACAAAATAGAATTTTGGAATAATGCTTTGTTTTGAAAAATAATTCTTTAAATAACGAATATTAAAATAAGCCAAGGCTGTCTTACCCGAACCTTGAGTATGCCAAATAACACCCTTTTTAATACCCTTTGAAATCATATCTTTGATAGCTCGGGTAGCAAAATATTGCGGATAGCGCATTACATGCTTTTGGAGTTGGCGTTGCCCGTCCTTACCTTCTTCCTCAACATAAGCAAGACCAAAACGTAGCATAAAAAATAGGCGTTCTTTTTGATATAGAGAAGTCAAAAACGAATTGCATGGTGTATCAGGTTGCATATTTGTTGCAAACTCTGGAAGAGTTTGAAGTGGTAGCTGATTCATATCTTCCAAAACATATTCAATATCATCCTGAGTCAGAGTCTGAAAACTATGAAGAAAATCAACCTCTATTTCTTCTTTAAAAGCATTGAATTTAGTCTTAGAAAAGGCGTTTGAACAATAATAAGACCCCTGTTTTTGTCCTCCTTGTCCACTCACGTAATATGAATTATCTGAAAACGAAATAAATTGTGTTATATTATTGAAACGGCGAAATTTCTTATTTTCAAAGCGATATCTCGTTCTATTCTGCTCGGATTGAATGCCAGTTTTTCCATCTCTAATCGCATTGGGCTGTTTCACTTCAATATAAGATAGCGGCAAGCCATTAATAAAAATCATCACATCTGGTCTGAACTCATCATTACCATTTTGACAAGATACTTCCATAGCTACATGAAAAGTATTCGCTTCCGGATTGTTCCAATCAATATAGGTCGCACCGCCATCCCCTTGAATACGATTATAGAAAGCTCGACCCAAATCGTTTTGATTCAGCTCTAGCTTGATATTATTTAAATCTCGTTCAAAGTCCATATCAGTTGCATAATTATTCAACTTACGATACTGTTCTCTAAAAATAGATACCAAAATATTCGTTTCGGAATCCCTTTCAATAATTTCTTGGCTTTTACGAGACAAATAGGTATATCCTATCCTAATTAGGTGTAGTACTGCAGGAATCTGTACGCGAGTTAATTCAGAAAATCTAATTTGGTCTGCTCTTGTTCTCATATAATCAACCCTTACTATAAAATCTATTATTTCTTATTATACCATTTTTTCACTCGTTTCTTATTCATTACATAAAATAACTCAGTAAATTTAAAAATCTCTCAATCTATAAATTGAGAGATTAATTTTATCTACACCATTTTCGTGTATAAAATGAAATAAATTAGACATTGACTTCTAGCAATTTCCTATTTATGTTTTCACCTAAAAATCCATCCCATCCGGATTTGGTGCGCCACCGGCCAAACCGCTGACATTTTTGAGCACTTCCAAATCAGCAGCATCTAACTCGATGCCAAAGCAGTCCAGATTGCTGGCAATCCGGCTCGGAGTGACCGACTTAGGCAGGGGCAGGAAGCCTTCCTGCAAGCTCCAAGCTAGCGCGACTTGGGCAATAGTCTTGCCATACTTGTAAGCCACAGCCTGTACAGCTGGATTTTGGAAGAGCTCCCCTTGTCCAAATGGTCCCCAAGCTTCCAGTAAAATCTCATGCTCACGGCAGAAGTTCACCGCCTCTGTCTGATAAACACCTGGAGCCAGGCGGATTTGATTGATAGCAGGAGTCATGCGCGCTGTTTCAAGCAAGGCTTCTAAGTGATGAGGCAGGAAATTGCTGACGCCAATCGCTCGAATCTTGCCGAGATTATAAAGATCTTCCATAGCCCGCCAGACTTCGGCATTGCGCTTTTTCCAAGCATCGTTTTCCCTCAGGGGTTTGGGATTAGGCCAGTGGATGAGGTATAGGTCCAGATAGTCCAGTCCCAACCGCTCCACTGAGGCAGCAAAGGCCTCTTGAGCCTCCTCATAAGTATGAATGTCATTCCAGAGCTTGGTCGTGATGAAGAGTTCCTCCCGCGGAATGCCGCTGTCCTTGATTGCCCGTCCGACACTCTCTTCGTTCTTATAGATGGCTGCCGTATCAATGTGACGATAGCCTGCCTTAAGAGCGGCTAATGTTGCCTGATAGGCTTCTTCGCCATCCTGAGCCTTCCAAGTACCGAAGCCCAGCACCGGAATGCCAACACCATTGTTCAAAAGATATTCTCTCATCTCATGTCTCCTTTACAAGTTCCATCTACTGCCTTCAGCAAGGCAGCTGCTACAGCAATCACAAGAGCAGAACTGCTCACTTCTTTTCCTTTTTCTTCAGTATTGGCTTGGGTTTAAAGATATTTTCCTTGGTCGGCTCCATGCCTTTACTGAAAAAGCTATAGATAATGAAAGCAACTCCTGCAACAAGGATCAAGATTCGACCAAAGATCAGTCCCGCCAGCAGTAAAACAAGTCCCATTATCAAAAATTTCGCATCAATTCGTTTCATAGCCTACTCCTGTTTACATTATAGTCTCATTATATCACGCCTAAGAAAGCAATTCAAATCTAGGAGAAGGCTATCAAGTAGCTTGACAAGCAAAAAGAACAGGTTTCCCTGCTCTTTCTGAAAAATATAAGGAGACTAATTTAAATACCTGCGGTTCTCATACATGGAATCGTTCTTGACCATCAAGATAAGTAGCTACCAGCTCTAAATCTTTATCTAAAACGATAAAGTCAGCATCGTAGCCTTCCTTGATCTGTCCGCAGACATCATCAATATGGACGGATTTTGCTGGAATCAGGCTAGCCATCATGACTGCCTGATGAGGATTGGCAATGCCCCATTTGACCACATTTTTCAATCCGTCCTTGAGCTTGAGGATAGAGCCAGCTAGATTGCCCGTTGACTTGAGCCGAGCTGTTCCTTCCGCCACAACCACTGGAAATTCTCCCAGCATGTAGTCACCATCTTCAAGACCTCCTGCGGTCATACAGTCAGTAATGAGGGCAATATTTTCATGTCCCTTCTGCTTGAGCAAGATGTCACAGGCCTTAGGGTCCACATGGTGGCCGTCACAAATCAGTTCCGCATAGGTGTGGGGCAACTCATACATGGCACCAACCATGCCTAGCTCCCGATGAGTCAAGCCCCGCATACCATTGTAAGCATGCACCCAGACACTGGCACCTGCTTCGACCGCAGTTTTGGCTTCATCATAGGTTGCGTTAGAGTGCCCCAGAGCAACGGTCACGCCTTCATCAGTCAGCGTGCGGACAAATTCCTCAACGCCATCACGTTCTGGCGCGAGAGCAATTTTATTGAGCAAGCCATTTGCGGCCTTCTGCCAAGCACGAAACTCATTCATGCTAGGATCTTTCATATAGGCCGGATTTTGAGCGCCCTTGTACTTTTCGGTGAAGTAAGGCCCTTCAAAATAGAGACCGCGAATCTTGGCCCCACTGGCTTCTTGATAGCGTGCACCGATATTTTCAGTGACTGCTAAGAGCCGCTCATAGGACGAAGTCAGCGTTGTTGGTAAAAAGCTGGTCACACCGGTAGTCAAGAGACCCTCACTCATGGTATGAAGAGTTCCTTCGATGTTATTATCCATCACATCAACACCGCCGAAGCCGTGAATGTGAGTATCCACCAGACCTGGTGCAATTGAGTAGCCACTGTAGTCTATGACTTCTGCATCCTGTGGGACAGACTGCACCAGCTTGCCAAACTTGCCGTCAATCAGCTCTAAATAACCGCCCTGACGGATTCCCTGAGGATAGAAAAATTGATCTGCTTTAATATATGTAGGCATAAGACTGCCTCCCTTGTCTTGACTTCTGTATTCTCTGCCATTCAAAGCGGAATTCTGTGATAGAGCTAACATCTTTCTATAGCCACTTTCTAACTCCCGCTTTTGAATCTCTGAGTTTTCTTGACTATATTATAACTCTTTCTTTTTTATTTGTAAATGGTATATACCTATTTTTATGAAAAATTGTTATATTAAATTTAAAAATAAGAAAACCCAGCCATGACAGCTGAGTTTCTGCTTTATTTTTTCTCTAAATCGCGCAGCATCTGGTCGATTTTATTGCCATACTCGATGGATTCATCCTTGACAAAGGTCAAATCTGGAATCTTGTACATCTTCAGATTGTGGCCCAGCTCCCGCTTGATGGTACCGGTCGCTTTTTCCAGACCGGTCTGAGCTTTTTGATTATCAGAGGCCAGATTGCTCATAATCGTGTAGTAGACCTTGGCCATGGATAGGTCGCCCAGCATTTGGACATCGGTAATGGTTACTCCCTGTACCCGCGGGTCACGAACTTTCTTCTGCAAAATTTCATTGACTTCGCGCTTGATTTCCATGCCCACACGGTCTGTACGAAAATTATTTGCCATGAGATTTCCTTTCTAATTTTTCTCTTCTGCAATATAAGCTAGGCCTAGCCTAGCTTATATTTTAGTTTTAATGAATGAAATTCGATCTAAACTCTTTGTGAAAAAGATGTGGGACTAAAAATATCAACTTCCACCAAATATGATTTCACTGCGAGTTTTTAACCTACTTCTTATCTTATTTCTTAATTTCTTCCATGATATAAGCTTCGATCGTGTCATCTACTTGGATGTCATTGTAGCCATCAATCATGAGTCCACCTTCACGGCCGTTGGTAACTTCCTTAACATCATCCTTGAAGTGCTTGAGGCTGGCAAGTTCCCCATCGTAAATCACGACGCCGTCACGGATAACACGAACCTTGGAATCACGGGTAACTTTACCGTTGATAACCATAAATCCACCGATAGTACCAACCTTGGAAACCTTGAAGGTCTCGCGGATAAGAGCTTCCCCGATGATTTTTTCTTCGTATTCTGGGTCCAGCATTCCCTTCATGGCATCTTCCATTTCTTCGATAACCTTGTAGATAATGCTGTGGAGACGGATTTCGACATCATCAGCTTCTGCCTGTTGGCGAGCCTGAGATGTTGGACGAACGTTAAATCCGATGATGAAAGCATTTGAAGCTTCCGCCAGTGTCACGTCAGATTCATTGATAGCACCAACCGCTGAGTGGACGATGGTAATCTTAACGCCTTCCACTTCAATCTTCTGTAGGGAAGCAGACAGGGCTTCTACAGAACCTTGCACATCAGCCTTGATGATAACATTGACAGACTTAACTTCACCAGCTTTGAGGGTATCAAAGAGATTTTCCAGACTAACGCGATGAGTAGCTTGACGCTGCTTGAGAAGAGCACGTTTGGCACGTTCTTCACCAGCTGCACGCGCAGCTTTTTCATCTTCATAGACCGCAAAGTGGTCACCAGCCATCGGAGTTTCATTGAGACCAGTGATAGAAACCGGTGTAGATGGTCCTGCCACCTTAACACGACGGCCCAAGTCATTGGTCATAGCCCGAACCCGACCGAAAGTATTACCAACAACGATTGGATCCTGCACATTCAGAGTTCCCTGCTGAACCAGAAGGGTTGCGACAGCACCTTTTCCTTTATCCAGACGGGCTTCAATGACTGTACCAATCGCTCGAACAGTAGGATCTGCCTTGAGCTCTTGAATTTCAGCCACCAAGAGGACTGTTTCTAGCAAGCTGTCGATATTTTGATTGAATTTCGCTGAGATTTCAACAAATTCAGAATCTCCGCCCCAAGCTGTTGACATGACACCATGCTCAGCCAATTCACCAATCACGCGCTCAGGATTCGCTCCCGGCTTATCAATCTTGTTGATAGCTACGATGATTGGGACATCAGCGGCTTTGGAGTGGTTGATAGCTTCGATCGTTTGCGGCATAACACCATCATCAGCTGCCACGACCAGAATAGTGATATCCGTAACAGAGGCACCGCGAGCCCGCATAGAAGTAAAGGCCGCGTGTCCAGGCGTATCCAAGAAAGTAATCTTCTTGCCGCTTTCCTCAATCTGGTAAGCACCGATGTGCTGAGTGATACCACCTGCTTCGCCTGTTGCTACGCGAGAGTTACGCAGGGTATCCAAGAGGGTTGTTTTACCATGGTCAACGTGTCCCATGATGGTTACAACCGGTGGACGCTCTACCAAGGCATCTTGGTTGATATAACCTTCTTCTACGAAGAAGCGCTCAATGTCAGCTGTGTCAACTTCCACCTTCTTCTTAGCTTCGATACCGTAGTCCACCATAAGGAGTTCAATAGTATCGCCGTCAAGAGATTGGTTTTGCGTTGCCATCACGCCCATCATAAAGAGTTTCTTGACAATTTCAGCTGGTTCGCGCTTGATCCGTTTTGCAATTTCTGCAACGGTCATTCCGTCTGTATATTCAAATTCAGTTGGCAACTCATGGAACTTACGTTCTGTAACAGGTTTTGGTGCCTGATTATTGTTGCCCTTTCCTTTTTTATTTTTCTTGTTTTTATTCCAATTACTATTTCTTTGATTTCTCACTTGATTTTGACTGCTTCGATTCTTTTGTTGTTTTCTTGGACCTTCTTCTTCGCGATCAAAATCATCGCGCTTCTTATCTGGTCGAGCTTGCTTCTTACGACGCGTATCCACGGCGGCTGGAGCTGGGCTTGGATTCGCTGCTGGTGCAGATGGAGCTGGTGCAGGCTGAACTGGTGCACTTGCTTCTGCCTTAGGCTGCTCCTTGCGGCGATTTTGCCGTTCCAACACTTCTTTAGCTTCTTGTGCTTGCTTAAAGCGTTCCTCGCTGGAGCGAGCGTATTCAGCATTCTGCTCTGCTTTCAAAGCTGCTGCTCGGGCCTTAAAGTCAATCTTTGGTCCTTGAGGCTGTTGGCGGTTTTGACCGTTAAATCCTTGATGATTCTGACCATTGCGGCGGCCATCTTGACCACGATTATCGCGACGGTCATTTGGACGATTGCCCCTATCTCGGTCGTTGCGGTTTCCGCGATTCTTATTTCGATTATCACGGTCCTCACGCTTGCCTTGCTCTTTATTTTGTGGTTTGCGGTTGCCTTGCTGCTTCCGACGCTCTGCCTCTTCCTTGGCTCTCGCTTCACGTTCTGCCTTAAAGTTCCGGCTTTGCGGGCGCTTGACTGGCGCTACCGTTTCTGCTTTCGCTTCTGGCTGAGCTGCTGCTTTTGCTTCTGTCTGTTCTGCCTTGACTGGTGCCGCCTCTTTGGCAGGAGTTTTTTTCGGTGATGGTTGGGCTGCTACAGGCTTTTCTGCAGCAGCTTGAGGTGCGGCTGCTTTTGTAAAGCTGGATTTGATTCGCTCACCAGCGTCAGCTTCTACGCTGGATGAATGACTTTTGACATCCAGTCCCAGCTCCTTAGCACGAGCCACTACCTCCTTGCTTTCTTTTCCCAGTTCTTTGGCGATTTCATACAATCTTACTTTAGACAAATCTTGTCCTCCTCTTCTATTACATAAGAGACCTCATTTTCTTTGTAAAACCAGCATCCGTCACGGCAAGCACTTTTCTGGCCTTGCCAATGGCAGAGCTTAATTCCAGTGTTGAAAACACGGTTGATACTTCTACTTGGTAGTAACGACTTTTATCAGTGATTTTCTTGCTGAGATTAGGAGCTGCATCCTGGGCCAAAAAGACCAGATGCGCTTTTCCCTCCTGAATAGCCTTGACGGTCAGCTCCTCACCAGAAATGATGCGGCCAGCCCGCTGAGCCAGTCCCAGCAAATTTGCAAGTTTCTCTTTATTCAAGACCTAACTCTCTTCTTTTGACCTTATGATCGACATAAGCGATTAATTCATCATAGAAAGCCTCATCCACTTCCATACTGAAGCTGCGGTTAAAGATCCGCTTCTTCTTAGCTTGAAGGGCTTCTTGATTGTCCAGCTTGATATAGGCTCCACGGCCGTTTGCCTTGCCTGTCGGATCGATAAAGACTTGACCTTCCTTGTTCTTGACAATCCGCAATAAATCGCGCTTGTCAATCACTTCGTTGGACACCACTGATTTTCTTAAAGGGATTTTTCTTGTTTTTGCCATTCCAGCCCCCTTAATCTAGTTCTTCAGCTTCGCTTTCTAAACCAGCTGTTTCCAGTACAGTTTCCTCTGCAGCTGCGTCAAAGTCTATTGCTTCTGCTGATGAAACTTCTGTCTCTAGAACATCTGCATCCGCAAGAATTTCTTCTGCTTCCTGAGCAAATCCGCCCAGTTCATTGGCTGCTTCCATTTCTTCAAACTCTGTGGCAGACTTGATATCGATTCTAAAGCCTGTCAAATGAGCTGCTAAGCGTACGTTCTGTCCGCGACGACCGATAGCCAGAGAAAGCTTGCTGTCCGGTACGACAACCAAAGCCCGCTTGTTATCTTCTTGGTTAAAGATAACTTGGTCAACTTCTGCAGGAGCAATAGCGTTGTAGATAAACTCAGCTGGATCTGCTACCCACTCGATGACGTCGATATTTTCTTCAGTCGGTACCATACGCCCGCTCTTCGGATCGTATTTAGCAGGATGGAACTTGCTAGTAATTTTCTTGATATTAGCTCCACCGCGTCCGACGATTGTACCGATGGCATCCACATTAGGATTGTGACTGCGAACGGCTACCTTAGTCCGATCGCCTGCTTCCCGTGACACGCTCATGATTTCCACAGTTCCGTCATATACTTCAGGGATTTCTTGCTCCATCAAGCGCTTGATCATTTCTGGATGGCTGCGACTTACAAAGACATTGACACCGCGAGGATTGTCTTCTACTTTGTAGACAAAGACTTCGATGCGGTCATGAGAGGCAAAGACCTCACCAGGAATCTGATCTTGTTTCGATAGCTGCGCTTCAATGCTGCCAAGATTGACATAGATAAAGCGATTGTCAAAGCGCTCCACCGTCCCGCTCATGATTTCATTTTCATGTTCTTTGTAGGTATTGTAAGTGATAGCGCGAGTTTGTTTGCGCATCTTTTCCATGATGGTTTGCTTGGCAGACTGAGCTGCTACGCGGCCAAATTCAGCTGGCGCTTCTTCAAATTTGATCTTATCTCCTAATTCATAGGCTGAACTGATAGTCAAGGCATCTTTGAGACTGATTTCCAAACGGCTGTCAAAGACCTCGTCCACGACTTCGCGAACAGTATAGACACGGAAATCTCCTGACTTTTCGTCAAACTCAATAGCTGCGCTGTCTGCCTGACCATAGCGACGACGATAGGCTGAGCGGAGTGACTCAGTCACTGCGTCAATGATATCTTCTTTCTTGATTCCTTTGTCTTCTTCCAAAATGCGGAAGGCCTCTAGCATTTCTTTACTCATTTTCATGTGACTTTTGCCGAAACAAAAGTGTTCCTTTCTTTTCTATATTGCTTCTGCGGCTAAAACTTAACGGCTAATCTGGCTTTGGAAACCAGACTGTAGGGAATTTCGACTTCTTTTCTGCGAGTCTTGTCCAGATATTCCATGTGCAGAACTTCCTCTTCAAAGCTCAGCAAGGTGCCTTCAAAGACTTTCTGCTTGTCAACAGCCTTATAGAGACTAACATGGATATAACTGCCGACTGCATCAGCTAGCTGTTCCTTGGTCTTAAGCGGGCGCTCCAAGCCAGGACTGGTCACTTCCAGAAAATACTGTTCTGGGAAGGGATCTGGCTTGATTTGATCCAAGAGCGGACTGATAATATCCGTCAAATCCGCTGTATCATTGACCGTAATGCCCTCAGGTTTATCTACAAAGACACTGAGAACGTAGTCCCCGCCCATCTTTCCGTACTCAATATCGACTAATTCATAGGGGGCCAAAATGGCTGGTTCAATAACCTCCCTCACCAATTCAACAATCGTTGCGATATGACGACACCTCCTCACAGATAAGAGGCGAAGATACTTCCTCGCCTCTCTTTCCTTATTCATTATTAGTATTATAGCACGACAAGTCCCAGAATGCAAGGGAAATATGCTGTACAAGCTTTTAAAGACGGAATCCCACTTAAAACGATCTTATTTTTAAGCAAAATTCTTTCCTAATAATAAAGTCTTCAAGGAGTATTTCCTAGAAGACTCTTTCTTATTCAAACGCTGCTTCCACCCGATAGATGACTTGTCCCTTGTTAGCAAATTTCTGCTCATACTCAGTCAGGACATTGTCTTCAAAGTCGCTGGCATGCAAGTCTAACCACACGCCCTTTAACTTCATACCATACTGCGAAAAGCTTACTAAGCTATACTCAAAAAGACCACGATTGTCCGTTTTGAAGTGGATTTCTCCATTTTCCGGCAAAATCTGCTGATAGGTCGCCAGAAAGGACTGATAGGTCAGACGGCGCTTTTCATGGCGTTTCTTGGGCCAAGGATCCGAGAAGTTCAGATAGAGGCGGTCAATCTCGCCATCTTCAAAATAATCAGTCAGATCCGAACCGTCCACCCATAGCAACTTGATATTGGGCACACCTGTTGCTAGCACTTTGTCCAAGGCATAGCTGAGAACCGATTTCTGGATATCAATCCCGATGTAGTTGATCTCCGGATTGGCCTTGGCCATACCGGATACAAAAGCTCCTTTACCGCTGCCAACCTCTACATGAATGGGATGGTCATTGCCAAAAATCTCCTGCCATCTGCCCTTGGCGTCTGCCGGATTTAAAATCACATACTGGGGATGCGCCTCTAGCAGTTCCGTCGCTCCCTTACGATTCCTTACTCTCATTGTCCTCTTCCGTATTTGGAACGGAAGTTTCGTAATGCGTAAATCTCCCGGTTCACATTTTCTAAATCATTGTTTTCATAGTATTTGGCAATCTGCATCAGATAAGAATACTGACCAAACCAATATAGCTTATTGAAAACAGTCTGATTATACTTATAGCCATAAGCACTCAGCCACTCTTGCCAGCCTGAATCAGGCACATAATGGCTCAGAATATGAGCTACATCCATCATCCTGTCTGTCAGGCGCACAGAATCCCAATCCACCAAGTAAATAAGCCCGCTGTCGGTCTCTACCCAGTTGCTGTGGCGCACATCTCCGTGAACGATGGTGGCATAGTCCTCACGAAAGGCCGGCACAGTCTGGCGTAGGTCGCGGATAACTGATTGCAGATATTGATTATTCCTCAAAGCAAGCGGAACTTGATTGAGCCATGCATTCAGCAAATCAGTTGGCGTTTCCAAAGTATAGCCCAGCTTGGTCAGCTGCGTCATCAATGGGCGCGAGCGATGCAGCCGAGTCAAAATATTGATTACCTGCTTTTTGGACATATCATTTGGGGTCAGAATAGTGCCTGAAAGCCACTCCTGCCCGCTCATTACGTTGCCGTCCGGCATCCGGCGGCTCCACAAAAGCTGCGGTGCGATTTGTTCTCGAGCTAAGCCTGCTAAGATAGGGGTTGTATTCATCTTGACGAAAACGCGCCCCCCGTCCGGATAAGTCCCCATATAGGCCTTTCCGCTCTTACCAGCTATCGGTGTCAGGGTCAGCTCGTTATCAACCAAGTCCATGTTTCCCCTCCGTAAAAAGTTTCTTTATCATTTTACTAGTTTTACCTCTTTTAGTCAACCAATCTCCGTAACTTAAACGGCAGATAGAACAGATAGAGTAGGGCAGTTGCTCCCAGCATAGCCAGCACTGCTGTCTTGTCTTGGAGAAATAGCAGAGCAGTCATCACTTCAGCTAAAAGGACACTGCTGCCAATAGATGTGATAATTTGTCTTGCTCCCTTCAGCTTTTCCCCTCTTTCTATCGGAAAAAGCTGGGTCAAAAACTGATAATCAAAAGCTTCGTACAAGGCTGTCAATTGGAAGAGCAAGAGGTAATTGAACAAGATCGCAAAAGCTGCAGCAATCCAAGCTTGACTGACAAAAATCAAGGCCAAAAGAGCCAAAAAGAGCAGTCTCAAGGTCAGAGCAAAGAAGTCTCCATTTCGCAAGTAAGAGCGCAAAAAGAGATTCTGCCAGGTCTTACTATGCTGCTTGCCCACAAGTCTCGTCAAACCATCCAGATAGGCCCGGCGCTTGACACTGTTTGAAATGCCTTTAACATTTGTAAATAGAGCAAAGAAGCGCAGAATCGTCTGCTTTCGGGCTGCTTCATAAGCTACCAGAGCCTGCCAATCTAAGCCATTTTGAGTAAAGAACTTCTTGGCCTTAGCCTGAAACAAAAACCATTTCAAAACTAGCATAAAGATGCAGTAGAGCCCGAAGCCCCAAATAGGCAATCCCAGAGCCAGAAAAAGCGGAGCTAACAGTAGCAATAGCCCAGTCTGTAAGACTGCGTACAAGAGATAGGAACGCAGAATCTGAGCCTTGATAAAAGTCCTGACTTCTGCTTCTCTGACCAAGAGAAAGAGAGCATCCGGCTTTTCCAGATAGGTCGCAATCCGTCCAAAAGGCAGGATAAAGACCGATAGAATAACCAGACTGGCAATAATGGGTAGGTGATTGGTCGGAAAATGCCGCAAAAGCTGACTGTACTGAACACCTAAAAATCCCATAAAAATCAGCAGAAAGAGCACGAAATGATCATTAAAAACATAACGCAGGTATTTCAAACATTGCTGACGAAAATCCTGCTTTCGTTTAGCAAATAATTCTTTCATAGCGCTGCCTCTTCTGTCAGGGCTAGATAGATGTCATTCAGACTAGCATCCGGCATTTGGAATTGAGCACGCAACTCAGTCAAGCTGCCCTTGGCCCGTACTTGACCCTTGTGCAGAATTACAAAACTATCGCACATCTTCTCAGCAGAGTCCAGAACATGGGTGCTCATCAGAATCGACTTGCCCTTCTTCTTTTCCTCATCCAAGAGCTGGATAAGGTCTGCAATTGCTACCGGATCCAGACCCAGAAAAGGCTCATCTACAATAAAAAGGCTGGGATCAACTACAAAAGCACAGATAATCATCACTTTTTGCTTCATCCCTTTTGAAAAGTGAACAGGGAACCAATCTAATTTTTCCTTGAGTCGGAACATTTCCAACAACTTATCCACACGCTCAAAAGCTGTCTCCTGCTCAATGTCGTAAGCCATAGCTACCGTCTCAATGTGCTCGCGCAGGGTCAATTCTTCATAGAGACTAGGCGTTTCCGGAATGAAACCGATTTTCTTGCGGTAATCGCTGGGATTGTTCCTCAGCTCCAGCCCATCAATTTGAATCTGCCCCTTATAAGGTGTCAGAAGACCAATAATCTCATTGATAGTCGTGGACTTGCCCGCACCGTTGAGACCGATCAGACCAACCAACTGGCCATTGCCCACTTCAAAGCTGACATCCTTTAAAACCGGGATATTAACATAGCCGCCCGTAAGCTCTTTGATTTCTAACATATTTTCTCCGAATTCTGGTATAATGGTTCTTATATTATAACAAAATCTAGCGAATAGAGGTACCATTTATGGCTGATTGTATTTTTTGTAAAATTATTGCCGGAGAAATCCCTTCTTCTAAAGTCTATGAAGACGAGAAAGTCCTTGCTTTTCTGGATATTTCCCAGGTAACACCAGGTCATACCTTGGTTGTCCCTAAAGAGCATTTCCGAAATGTGCTGGATATGGATGCCGACAGCACCAGTCAGCTCTTCGCTCGCGTACCTGACATTGCTCGAAAGGTGATGAAAGCCACAGGTGCAGCTGGTATGAATATCATCAACAACAACGAAGAAATTGCTGGACAGACTGTCTTTCACACTCATGTGCATTTGGCACCGCGCTACAGTGATGCAGATGACCTCAAGATTACTTTCGCAGCCCACGAACCAGACTTTCCAGCTCTGGCCGAATTAGCTGAAAAGATTGCACAAGCTTAAGGAGGGAATATGAAACTTTCAAATATTTTCCTATTTATCGGTGCCGCAGCAGCCAGTTACAAACTGGTTGAAAACCGACAAAAAATTCAAGAAGAAATCATTGAAACAACAGATAGTCTAGACAAAGTAAAGGACAGTCTAGCAAATATTCAACGAAATATTGCCATCATTCAAGAGCAAAAAGAGCAAGTCAAAGACATCGCTCAAGATCTTACTTATAAATATAAAGTCCTTGAAAACCAAGCTCAAGTGCAGATCCAGCAAGTCAAAGACATCTGGGAAAAGTACGAGTCTTGATAGAGAAAAGGTGGTTGATAGGGAAACAAAAACTCCAATCCGCTACCGCGTCAAGAACCTCCTGTCATTACCAAAAGAGGCCGAGACATTTTGTCCCGGCCTCTTTTTATATTTAACTTTCTACTCTGTAGTCGCATTGACTACTGGCTGACTTTGTGGGGTGCTGACACTGACATCTGCAGCTGGGGCAGAGGAAGCTGCTGGAGCAACCGGAGTCGTATTCGTAGTTCCAACTGTTGTATCTGTCGTCGGATAAGAATAATTCTCATAACCATTATTATAAGTAGGCTGACTATAAGAATTCTGGTAACTGCTATAGCTTTCTGTACTGCTAGATGTACTACTGCTATTGCTGCTTCTTAGACTATTGCCACCCATAATATCTTCATAGAGAACAGCATTGGTCTTCAGACTCTTAACTGTGTCCAAGCCCAGAGACTTGCGGATTAGATTCTGCATGCTCAGCAGATGCTCTGACGTCACTAGCTGATAGCTTCCACCATCAGGCAAGGTCGCATCTTCTCCACGCAGCTGCTCAGACTTAATGTTTTTAAAGGCGTCTTTATAGCCTAACAATTGAGGAATGCTTTTTGAATCAAGCGCGATATTAGTCTGCATATTGTTGCTGACAGCTTTTAAAATAGTCTGATAACGGCTGAGACTGTTGAGACTAAGAACTTTTTCAACCACTTTCTCAATTACTTCACGTTGACGCTTTTGGCGGCCATAGTCGCTATCTGGATCCTGATAGCGCATGCGAGCATATACCAGCGCTTGATCACCATTGATTTTTTGCTTGCCAGGTTCCACCTTGGCAGTATACTCAGGCTCATTATCTTCAATAGAAATTGGGAAGTCAAAGGTATTATTGACCTCAATACCACCTACTGCATCTACTAACTGAACCAAGCCCTGCATATTAATCATCACATAGCGGTCGATGTGGATATTCATCAAGCCCTCAATAGTCGAAATGGCTAACTCTGCTCCGCCTGTCGCATAGGCAGCATTCAGCTTGGCTTCAACTGTCTGACCGTTTTCGTCAATCTGAGTCAGAATATCACGTTCCAAACTCATCATGACTGTTTTCTTGGTCTTAGGATTGACACTCAGGAGAATCATGGTATCGCTGTTCCCGACCCAAGTATCCTCGCGGGATCCGCTCCCTGTATCTACACCCATCAGCAAGATAGTCATGGGCTTAGTTGCAGAAATAACATCTGTCTCATTTCCCAAACCCTTATAAGTCTTGGACAGTTCATCTGTTGACTGACCATAAATCGTCCAAGCATAAGTACCGATACCAGCTGTCGTTACGACAAGGAGACTGAGAAACATCATTATAATCTTTTTAAACATATCTTTTTTAGTCTATCAGCTTACCCATCAGGTAAACATCAAGAAATATCCCTTCTTTTAAATAGGCTCCTCTTTTTTGTAAGCCTTCAATTTCAAATCCTAAATCTTTATAGAGGTGAACTGCTCGTTCATTTCTAACCTGAACGCTCAATTCCAAACGTCTAATAACTTGAGAATCTTCTGCCCAAGTCAATGCCTCTTCCAGCAATATGCGTCCCAGTCCTTGGTTCCAGAAAGCTTTCTTCACTACAACAAAGACTTGACCAATATGGCGAATTCGCTCATGAAAATCGGCCGTGATGCTGACAAGGCCAGCAATCTTACCATTCAAAAGCGCCAACAGATAAAGCTGATTACTGGAAGCAGCCTGATGCTCAATGAATGAAGCCATCTCCTCTTGATTCATCAAGATTCCAGCCTCATCCAGCGTCATATAATCTGACTCAGACCCGACCTGATTGAGGAAGGCAATCAGATCAGCAGCATCTGTTTTTTCCGCTTCTCGCAAGCATAATTCATATTCAGTCATTCTGCAGTTCCTCAAGCAACTCTTGGGCTCGCTTTCCTTTGGCTTCAAAAACCAATTCACGCCCGTCTTCCTTTTTCAAGAGGCTTAATTTGAGATAGTCTTCAGGTAGATTTTCTCCTAGCAGCTCTCCCCATTCAATGACCGTCACACCCTCCCCGAAGAGAAAGTCATCCAAATCAATGGAATCTGGATCGCCTCCGATGCGGTAGACATCCAGATGATAGAGCGGCAAGCGCCCCTCGTATTCCCGAACAATGGTATAGGTTGGACTTTTAATCATCTGACTGATGCCCAAACCTAGAGCCAGACCCTTAGTAAAGGTTGTCTTCCCTGCTCCTAAATTTCCCGTTAAAACCAGTACGTCCCCTGCCTGAAGCAATTTGCCCAGACGCTGACCCTGCTGGATTAATTCTTCCTCATTATGACTAAACATTCTCTTATTATACCAGAAAAAAATTTTTTCTGCTTAATTTTGCAAAAGAAAAATCAGCCAGGAAAAGCTGATTTTTTATACTGAAAATATAAGCTATCCAAACTTTACTAGACACAAGGAAATCCAGCAATGTTTAGACCTAATTTAAAGCCAAATTTACGAAATTCAAAATAAAGAGAAAATCCAAAATCCAAATCATAGAATGCACATCCTTAGCTTGACCTTTGAAGATTTTGACCAAGGTGTAGGTAATAAACCCAGCTGCTATCCCGTGAGTGATAGAATAGGCAAATCCCATAAAAATAGAAGTAAAGAAAGCTGGAATGGCTTCTGTCATATCATCCCAATGGATATTTTTTAAGCTAGCCAGCATCATAATCCCCACGATAATGAGAATCGGTGCAGTTGCAGCATTAGGAACAATAGCCAAGAGTGGGCTAAAGAAGCTTGACACCGCAAAGCAGATGGCTACGACCAAGGCGGTCAGACCTGTTCGGCCTCCAGCTCCGATACCAGCTGCAGACTCCACATAAGTCGTCACATTAGAAGTTCCAGCAATGGCGCCAATAGAGGTTCCGATGAGATCCGAGTAAAGAGCCTTATCCAAACCTTCTGATTCATGGTTTTCCCCTGAAGTTGCTACAATTCCAACCTTTTCACCTGTACCAATTAAGGTACCAATGGTATCAAAAATATCTGTCAAGGAGAAAGCCAGAATAGCCATAAATGTCTGAGGCCAGCGACCCGAATCTGCTAAGAGGGCACCCAGACCTTTCGGACCTACTGCCACCCCAAAAATCTGTCCCAATTCACTGACAGCAGTGCCAATGTTATTCTGCCCAAAGTCAATTGCTGACAAATCAACCAAGCCAACCAGAATAGCTACCACTGTCGTGACCAGAATAGATAGGATAACACCACCCTTGATATTTTTCACGATAAAGAAGATTGTGATGGCCAAACCGACTAAGGCTACGATGACAGCTGGATTGTTAAAGTCTACCAGACCGGGAGTTGCTGCCGAATTAGCCGTGATAACCGCTGCAGCCTTATCTGCTCCCTTACCAGCTACTGTATAATTGCCTGGATCGATTGAAAACTTTAGCAAGCCAGCATTTTTAATACCTACATAGGCCAGAAAGACCCCGATCCCTGCTGAAATAGCTGCGCGCAAGGAGCCTGGAATTGACTCAATGATCATCTTACGCACCTTGGTCAGAGTGATAATGAGCGAAATAATCCCACAGATAAAGACCATAGCCAAGGCTTCCTGCCAAGTGTAGCCCAAGGCAAAGACGACCGTAAAAGTGAAAAAGGCATTCAACCCCATGCCCGGTGCCTGCGCATAAGGCAGATTGGCAAAGAAAGCCATCATCAAGGTACCTGCAACAGCCCCGATAATCGTAGCTAGGAAAACACCCTGTTTGGGCATACCTGTCTGAGCCAGCATAGCCGGATTGACAAATAAAATGTAGGACATAGCAAAGAAAGTCGTCAGACCAGCCAAAACCTCTGTCCGGACATCTGTCCCTTTTTCGGTCAGTTTGAAAAATTTATCCATTTTTCAACAAATCTCCTTTTGAGTAAAATTTCTAATATCTAGTTCAAAAAACAAAGAAAAACAGATTGAATTTCGTTTATTTGCGAACGATAATTTAAATTATAATAAAAAACATTCACTTTTTCAAGATGAATGTCTCGCTTTTCTTATTTTTTATTATCTCTCATCAGAAATACTAAACTCATAAACTGCAAAAAAGTAAAACCAAGAATGAAAGGCAGACGATCAGGCTGCAAAGTTTGCAAGAGCTTCTCTACAACCAGCTGAGGATGAAGCAATAAATCCCAGCTATTGAGGCGATCATAACGTCCTATGTAGATAGCCAGACTGGACACAGCCGACAGAGCTGTCGTCAGCAATAGATCCAAATACCAGTTAAGTTTCCAACGCTCCTTGATGACATACCAACTCTCCATACCACAGAAAATCCCGAATAAAATACTGGAAACAAAAGCTAAAAAGAGCAGGAAAACACTTGGCTTACTCAGAACATCTGCCACCCAAGTCATATGAATCAAATCTGTAATCATATAGAAAGTGTTGGGGAAGAAAAGCAACCACAAGAGGAAAAGAAGAGGATAAGCCCACTTCTGCTTCTTGAATAAAAGCGTCAAGACAGCTGCATCATAGCTGATTAAGGCCAAGGTCATATTCCAGATGAGATAGGTCGGACCGCCATTTAGAGATTGGATATAGATAAAAAAGGCAATCATCAGAAAAAGAGCATGAATCATGATCGGTTTACGCATACGAAAAGCTCCTCCTTGCTGTGTCATAATTGTGGCTGACTAGAGCACCATTATAACATAAGTCGTGTTATTTACACTGAATTCTGTTATAATAGTCTGTATTATCACTGAAAAGAGACTCACATGACAAAAAAAGTAATCGCTGTGGACTTGGACGGAACCTTGCTGGATTCTAACAGCAATTTATCTGACTTCACCAAAGAAACCATCAAAAAAATTTCCCAAAAGGGCCACAAGGTCATTATCACAACAGGCCGGCCCTACCGCATGGCTTTGAAATATTATAAAGAATTAGAGCTCAATACGCCCATGATCAACTTCAATGGCTCTTTGACTCACATTCCAGAAAAGAAATGGGACTTTGAAAAATCGCTGACGCTGGATAAGTCCTTTCTGCTGGATATGGTTAAGCGCAGGGATGAGATTGAAGCTGATTTCATTGCCGGCGAATACCGCAATAAATTCTATATCACCAATCCCAACGAGGAAATCGCTGATCCCAAGCTCTTTGGCATCGATGCTTTCAAACCAGAAAACCAGTTTCAAGCCAATTTGGTAACGGAGAATCCTAACGCCATTCTCCTGCAGACGCGAGCAGCTGACAAATATGCTCTGGCTGAGGAAATGAATGCTTTTTACCAGCATGAACTTTCCATCAACTCTTGGGGCGGACCACTCAACATTCTCGAGTGTGCTCCCAAAGGGGTCAACAAAGCCTTCGCCCTTCAGTACCTGCTTAATGTTCTCAATGTGGATCGCAAAAATCTGATTGCCTTTGGCGATGAGCAAAATGATACTGAGATGCTGTCCTTTGCTGGCACCGGCTATGCTATGAAAAATGCCAATACTGACCTGCTGCCCTACGCCGACCAGCAATTATCTTTGACCAATGACCAAGATGGCGTCGCCCACGAGCTCAACAAACTATTTTTATAAAAGTAGACAATTTGGCAAACTCTGTTTGAGAGTTTGTCTTTTCTTTTTTGTCTTCTCTCAACCTCAATCATGCTCGAAAGCTTTAAAAATCGGAGCTTATCCGCCGTATCATAGTTTTAAAGGTTACTTCTGCTTGAAATTGTAAGCGTTTGCTATTTGTTTGAGTTTGTGATATAATTAACATAATCAAAAACTAAATAACAGGAGGAAATTACTTATGAAAGCAGTTGTTGTAAATCCAGAAGGAACCAATGTCCAACTCATCGAAAATAAGGAACTTCGTCCTCTTGAAACAGGGGAAGCTCTCGTTGACATTGAATACTGCGGTGTCTGCCATACAGACCTTCACGTCGCGCATGGTGACTTTGGCAAGGTACCGGGCCGCGTTCTAGGACATGAAGGTATTGGTATTGTCAAAGAAATCGCTCCAGATGTAAAAAGCCTCAAAGTCGGAGACCGCGTCAGTGTCGCTTGGTTCTTTGAAGGCTGCGGCGCTTGTGAATACTGTACAACTGGCCGCGAAACCCTTTGCCGTACAGTAAAAAATGCTGGTTATTCTGTTGACGGTGGGATGGCAGAGCAATGTATCGTTACAGCCGACTATGCTGTCAAAGTTCCAGAAGGACTGGATCCTGCCCAAGCTTCTTCTATCACTTGTGCCGGTGTAACTACCTACAAGGCTATCAAAGAAGCCCAGCTGCAGCCAGGCCAATGGACAGTAATCTTTGGAGCAGGTGGTTTGGGTAACCTAGCGGTTCAATATGCCAAGAAAGTCTTTAATGCCCATGTAGTCGCTGTTGATATCAACAATGACAAGCTCGCTCTGGCCAAAGAAGTTGGTGCTGACATCGTCATCAACGGTCATGAAGTTGAAGATGTCGCTGCTCTTATCCAAGAAAAAACTGGCGGTGCTCATTCTGCCGTAGTAACAGCCGTTTCTAAAGTTGCCTTCAACCAAGCTGTTGACTCTGTTCGTGCTGGCGGTCGGGTAGTTGCCGTTGGATTACCATCTGAAATGATGGATCTCAGCATTGTCAAAACAGTTTTAGATGGCATTCAAGTCATCGGTTCCCTCGTTGGTACACGTAAGGACTTGGAAGAAGCCTTCCAGTTTGGTGCTGAAGGATTAGTGGTTCCTGTCGTTAAAAAACGCCCTGTTTCAGATGCAGTGGATGTCTTTGACGAAATGGAAGCGGGTACCATTCAGGGACGTATGGTCCTTGACTTCACACACTAATACTTTAAAGCATTTCAGTCCCAACATTTACCAAGCTCTTGGAAACATATGATGGGCAGACTTAATATTATTAGAAACTTTTGCCATTATAGATGGAGGCTAAAGACATAAGATGCGAATTCTTGTCTTTGGTCCTCCTCTTTCTTTTTTGATAAATAAACACTTTCTCAAACAAAATTCTCTTCTGTCATTTCAAAAGTCTCTTTCATATTATTTCAACGTTTTTTCATATATTAATCTGTTTTATTTTCTGTTTTCCTAATTTATTAAAACATTTCTATAGCTAAGGTTTGCTTATACCTATATTTATCAGGGTTCCAGCAAATACTGACATTTTTGAAAGAAAAAGTCGTTTTTAGGAACAAACGCTTGCATTTTTCATGAAAACGTTTTATAATAAACTTGCCTTAAAGTTTTCTTAAAACTTAAGTCAAACATTTTATAAGGAGGAATGTCAATAATGAGTATCGGAATCATTATTGCTAGCCACGGTGAATTTGCTGCTGGTATTCATCAATCAGGTTCTATGATTTTCGGTGAGCAGGAAAAAGTACAAGTTGTAACTTTCATGCCCAACGAAGGACCAGATGATCTCTATGCAAAGTTCAATGACGCTGTGGCTTCGTTTGATGCGGACGATGAAGTGTTGGTCTTGGCTGACCTTTGGAGTGGCTCTCCATTCAACCAAGCTAGCCGTGTCATGGGTGAAAATCCTGACCGCAAGTTCGCTATCATTACAGGCTTGAACCTGCCTATGCTGATTCAAGCTTATACAGAAAGGATGATGGATGCCAACGCCGGCGTTGAAGCTGTTGTTGCTAACATCATCAAAGAAGCTAAGGAAGGAGTCAAAGCTCTGCCTGAAGAGCTGAACCCTGCTGCTGAAGAAGCAAATGCTCCTGCTGCAGCTGCTCCAGTTGCCCAAGCAGCTATCCCTGAAGGGACTGTAATCGGCGACGGCAAGCTCAAAATCAACCTTGCCCGGATCGACACACGTTTGCTGCACGGTCAGGTAGCAACAGCTTGGACACCAGATTCAAAAGCAGATCGTATTATCGTTGCCTCTGACTCAGTAGCTCAAGATGAACTTCGTAAAGAATTGATCAAGCAAGCTGCACCAGGTAATGTCAAAGCCAATGTTGTCCCAATCGACAAATTGATTGCCGTTTCAAAAGACCCTCGCTTTGGCAACACACATGCCTTGATTCTGTTTGAAACTCCTCAAGACGCCCTTCGTGCTGTTGAAGGCGGTGTGCCAATCAAGACCCTTAATGTTGGTTCCATGGCTCACTCAACTGGTAAAACGATGGTCAACAACGTACTGTCAATGGACAAGGAAGACGTTGCCACTTATGAAAAACTGCGCGACCTTGGCGTTGAATTCGACGTACGTAAAGTACCAAATGACTCTAAAAAAGATTTGTTTGATTTGATTAAGAAAGCCAACGTGCAGTAGAATCAAACGTTTTGCTTTTATTAATTTACGAAAGGATTTAGAACATGTCTATTATTTCTATGGTTTTAGTAGTCTTTGTTGCCTTCTTAGCTGGTCTAGAAGGTATCTTGGACCAATTCCAATTCCACCAACCGCTGGTTGCTTGTACCTTGATTGGACTGGTAACTGGTAATTTGGCAGCCGGTGTTATGCTGGGTGGCTCTCTCCAGCTGATCGCTCTTGGCTGGGCTAATATCGGAGCTGCTGTAGCACCTGATGCTGCCCTCGCTTCTGTTGCCGCTGCCATCATCATGGTACTGGGTGGAGACTTTTCAAGCAAAGGAATCGCTGTAGCACAAGGTGTTGCTATTCCACTTGCTGTTGCTGGTCTCTTCTTGACTATGATTGTCCGTACTTTGTCAGTCGGTTTGGTTCACGGTGCAGATGCTGCTGCGAAAAAAGGAGACATTAAAGGAGTTGAACGCGCTCACTTTATCGCTCTCTTCATGCAAGGAGCACGTATTGCTATCCCGGCAGCACTTCTTTTGATGATTCCAGCTGAGTCTGTTAAATCTGCTCTTGAAGCTATGCCAGCTTGGCTATCAGAAGGTATGCAAATTGGTGGTGGTATGGTCGTAGCCGTTGGTTATGCCATGGTTATCAACATGATGGCAACTCGTGAAGTATGGCCATTCTTCGCTATTGGTTTCGCTTTGGCTGCTGTCAGCGAACTCACTCTGATTGCCCTCGGTGCAATTGGTGTCGCTATTGCCCTCATCTACCTTGCCTTGTCTAAAAAAGGTGGAAATGGTGGTGGCGGAGCAACAGCTTCATCTAACGATCCAATCGGCGACATCCTAGAAGACTACTAAGAAAGGAGACACACTATCATGACAGAATTAAATACTGTAAAACCTGATGAGTCAGGAAAATTGACTCTTTCAAAGGCTGACCGTCAAAAAGTTTGGTGGCGTTCTACTTTCTTGCAAGGTTCTTGGAACTACGAACGTATGCAAAACTTGGGCTGGGCTTATTCACTGATTCCAGCTATTAAGAAACTTTATACTAAAAAAGAAGATCAAGCTGCTGCTCTTGAGCGTCACTTGGAATTCTTCAACACTCACCCATATGTTGCAGCTCCAATCATCGGAGTTACACTTGCGCTTGAAGAAGAAAAAGCAAATGGTGCAGCAATTGACGATGCGGCTATTCAAGGGGTTAAAATCGGTATGATGGGACCTCTGGCTGGTATCGGAGACCCTGTCTTCTGGTTCACAGTTCGTCCTATCCTTGGAGCACTTGGGGCATCTCTTGCTTTGACTGGAAATATCATTGGGCCACTTATCTTCTTCTTAGCTTGGAATGCTATCCGGATGGCTTTCCTCTGGTACACACAAGAATTGGGCTACAAGGCCGGTTCTGAAATCACTAAAGACATGTCTGGTGGTATCCTCCAAGACATTACTAAAGGTGCTTCAATCCTAGGTATGTTTATCTTGGCTGTTCTGGTTGAGCGCTGGGTATCTATTAAGTTTGTCTTTAACGTTTCATCTGTTAAGCTAGATGATAAAGCATATATCCATTGGGACAAATTATCTAGTGGCTATAAGGGTATCCAAGAAGCCTTTGCTCAAGTAGGTCAAGGACTATCTCAAACCCCTGAAAAAGTTACAACTTTCCAACAAAACTTGGATTCCTTGATTCCTGGTTTGATGGGACTACTTCTAACTTTCGCTTGTATGTGGTTGCTTAAGAAGAAAGTATCCCCTATCACTATCATCATCGCCCTCTTTGTAGTAGGTGTACTAGCTCACGTTGCTGGTTTGATGTAATCAAAAAGAAGGTTTCGGCCTTCTTTTTATTGTGGTATAATAGCTATATTATCTATATTATCTAAAAGGGAGTTACTCTATGGCACAGTCACAAAACAAAACAGTTGAGTTTAATACTACTGGCGTATCCTATCTTGGATTAGGCGGAAAGGTTGGGAAATTTTTAATCGGCGAGACAGCTCTGGAGTTTTACGCTGATGCCAATGTAGAAGATTATATTCAGCTGCCTTGGACTAGCATCACTACTATCGGTGCTAATGTTTCTGGCAAGAAAGTCAGCCGCCATTTTGAAATCTGGACTGACAAAGGAAAGTTTCTCTTTGCCTCCAAAGACTCTGGCAAGATTCTCAAAATTGCGCGAGAACATATTGGCAACGACAAGGTCGTTAGATTGCCGACTCTGTTACAAAAAATTGCTGGAATCTTTAAGAAGAAAAAATAGGGTTGAAAAAGTTTCAACCTTATTTTTCTATTTTCGACTAAGACAAAAGCTGCTTGTATCAGCAAAATGGAGCTAGCACAAAAAATTGAAAAGTTAAACAATCTGAGAATGCACTATTTCAGCCCCTTGAAATGATAGGGTGGGGTAAGCTGACATTATCAATGCAAGACCGCATCATTAGATTTTCAAAAAAGATAAACATCAGCTAAATTTTTCTCGAAAGTCCATGTCTTGACACCTTCAACATCACGGACATCTAGCTGTTTAAATCCGTTCTTTTTGTAAAAACGACAGTTGCTTTCTGTATGAGTAATCAAAGTAAGCCGCTGGCATTTCTCTTCTTTTGCAAGCAACTCAAGTCCCTTTGAGATAAAAAGACCGCCAACTCCCTGTCCTTGATAATCAGGCAGCACACCCAGTAGTTCAAGATAAAGAGTTGAAACACTCCTTTTCTTAGCTTCTTTACTGCCCTCCCCAAAGACTTTTTGAAAAGCTAAAAGTTGAGGAATATATTTCCACATCCTCCATGCTCCTGCCCGCAAAAAGGAAAGCATACCGACAGGATGGTTACCGAGCTTATGAATGGTAGCGACCGCCATAAGACGCCCGTCCATTTCAGCAAGCAGACAAATATGATGACGCATCGCTGCCTTAACCATAACTGCATGCAATCTATTTAGAAAATCAATATAAGACTGGCTGCTGCCAAAGAGAGGGCGGAATTTTTCTCTATAGACCTCATGCTCAGCAAAAGCAGCAGTTAAAACTGAGACTGCAGCAGCAAGATCCCTTTCATCTGCTCTTCTAAAACGAATCATGATAACTACCTCTTCAAATCTTTTCTGCTAATTTTTCTAAAAAAGCCTGCCGTTTTTCAGCTGTAGACTGAGAAATATTCCCGAAATTCAACCAACGGCGCTGTCTAGCACCGATAGACTTAAAGGTATGGCCCAACATGGCTTTCTTGACGACATCACCACAGAAATACTTAAGATAGAAGGTCGGTGCTGCAGAGGTAGTAATAGCTAACACCTCTTTAATATTGGTCAAACGACCAACTAACTGGCGAGTTTTGCTCTCCTCGTAAATCTTATTTTTCAAAAAAACCTTATCTTCAAAGCCCTTGACAATAGCTGGCATATCCGCCCACCAGATAGGAAAAATCATGATAAGGCGGTCACAGGACGCAAGAGCTTCCTGATATTTTAAAACTAGTGGGTCTAGTGCCTGCCCTTTATTAAAAAGCGCTAGCTCTTCCTTGGTATAGACTGGATTAAAACCATCCTCATAGAGATCAATCAGTTCATAGGTCTGACCTTTCTTCTCCAACAAGTCCTGAACCTGCTCTAAAATAGCATGGTTAAAGCTTTTATCATAGGGATGTGCATAAACAATGAGATTTTTACTCATATTTGTAACCTCCTAGTAAATCATTGAACATTGAGCGATAAACTTCCTCATCAAAAGGCTCCAAGCCTTTGGCAATAAAATGCCCATAGCCTGTGATGAAGGTGTCCAGCTTGAGCAAAAGAATCTTTTTCTCTTTTTGACTCTCAATAGGCAGCCGATCCAGATAAACCACTGTCTTATTCCCGATTTCCAGAAGCTCACCTTTCCGGTAAGCCTCTGTCGCTACAGGGCTGAAAAAGAGAAAATCCATTATCTGACTGTTAGTTTCATATTCCGATAAAAGAAAGAGTCCTATCTGCCAAATGCAATCCAGAGGATCAGAGACTCCATCTAGATACTGCTCCTCTAAACGCTTAAGGTGCTTCTGGTTTTCCAAAAGACAGACCTGATAGTAAAGTTCCTCCTTATTCTCAAAAGCCTTGTAAAAAGCGCCAGTCGTAACCCCCAGCAGAGATGCCAGTTTCCTCAAGGGGATATTCTGATAGCCATACTCTCTGATAAGCTGGCTTGCCTTCTCAATCATACGGTCGCGCGTTGTTTGTTTTGCCATAAGAACTCCTTTAGATAACTACGTTACCTTTATTTAAAGATAACATAGTTATCTTTTTCTGTCAAGATTTTTCCTATCCTGGGATTTACATTTTCCGGAAAATCCTGTATAATAGTCGAAACGGATAAGTACTATTGGGCACTTTTCAGAAAGTCTGCGGTGGCTGTGAGCAGATAAGGAGAAAATAGGAAATTCTACCGTTAGTTTAAAAATGAATAATTAAGCAAGTGCACTTTTGTGAAGTTGGATGGAACCGCGGCTCTGCCGCTCCAACAGTTTCATAAAGCGCTTTTTATTTTTGGAGGTCCCTATGTTAGATTTAAAACGTATCCGTACAGATTTTGATTCTGTAGCTGAAAAATTGGCTACGCGAGGTGTTGACGCTGCTACGCTTAACCAAATGAAAACCATTGACAAAGAACGTCGGGATTTATTGGTAAAGGTCGAAGAACTCAAGGCAGAGCGCAATACTGTTTCTGCTGAAATTGCCCAAGCTAAACGCAACAAAGAAAATGCAGATGACAAGATTGCTGCCATGCAAAAACTTTCTGCTGAGGTCAAGAACTTAGACGCAACCTTGGCTGAGCTAGACGCTAAGTTGACCGAATTTACTACCACACTGCCGAATATCCCGCACGAAAGTGTTCCTGTCGGAGCAGATGAGGACGAAAACGTCGAAGTTCGTCGCTGGGGTACACCGCGCCAATTTGACTTTGAAGTTAAAGCTCACTGGGATTTGGGTGAAGATCTGGATATCTTGGACTGGGAGCGTGGAGCAAAAGTTACTGGTGCTCGCTTCCTCTTCTATAAGGGCTTGGGAGCAAGACTTGAGCGTGCCATCTACAACTTCATGCTGGACGAGCATGGCAAAGAAGGCTATACCGAAGTTATCACTCCTTACATGGTCAACCACGATTCCATGTTTGGGACTGGGCAATATCCTAAGTTCAAAGAAGATACCTTTGAGCTAAGCGATACCAACTTCGTTCTGATTCCGACTGCTGAAGTTCCACTGACCAACTATTATCGAGACGAAATTCTCGACGGAAAAGAATTGCCAATCTACTTCACCGCTATGAGCCCATCATTCCGCTCTGAAGCGGGCTCTGCTGGTCGTGACACGCGCGGTCTCATTCGTTTGCACCAATTCCACAAGGTTGAAATGGTTAAATTTGCCAAGCCAGAAGAATCTTATCAAGAGCTGGAAAAGATGACTGCCAATGCTGAAAACATCCTGCAAAAGCTGAATCTACCTTACCGCGTTGTAGCACTCTGTACTGGAGATATGGGCTTCTCGGCCGCTAAGACCTATGACTTGGAGGTTTGGATTCCGGCTCAGAACACCTACCGTGAAATCTCTAGTTGCTCTAACACAGAAGATTTCCAAGCTCGTCGAGCTCAAATCCGCTACCGTGACGAAGCAGATGGCAAGGTCAAACTCCTTCATACTCTCAACGGTTCAGGACTGGCTGTCGGACGCACAGTGGCAGCTATCTTAGAAAATTACCAAAATGAAGATGGCTCTGTGACTATCCCAGAAGTTCTGCGTCCGTACATGGGTGGATTAGAAGTTATAGCGCCAAAATAAAAAGCAGATTATCCTGATACTTTGCCTATATCATTAGGTCTATACAAAGACTTATTTTGCTAAAATTAAAAAATCCGAGATCAACTCAGAGAAAATCAAAAACTGGTTTTCAAAGAGTGTCATCTCGGATTTTTTGTTATCTTTCTGGCTCGCAATGAGACTGCATAGTAAAAACAGACATAGAGGACGATTGCGAAAGCTAGCAGAGCTTCTGCATGACTTAGCCAAACAAGCCAGGTCCAACCTAGATAATCAAGTCCCAGTCTCAGAGCAAAAGCTGTATTGACAAGAGGAAAGGTCAAGGCTGACCAGCTAAGCTGAGGACCCAGTCGGAAAATGCGAGGTAAGAGGCATAGGACCAAAAGATAAAAGGCCTGCGATAAGAGGATCAGCAAGGCAACAAACCAACCTTCTGCATCAGAACCAGCCAAACGGATATAACTTCCCAACAGGAGCGAGAAAGGTGCACAGTAAATGGCCCACTGCGGCTTTAAAGCATCAGGCAGTCTTTGTGACCGTCTAACCTTGTAAAACAAGGGATAGAGAATCAAACTCACTAGCAGAGCAAAAAACCAAGCCAAATAGCCCAAAAGCGGCTGATGAACTACACCCTGGGTCAAGCTTGCCATGGCCAAGCCAACATAGAGAACCGTCCAGCTCGGGGTTAAAGATAATCCCTCGGCCTTAAGCACATACTTCCAAGTAAAGTTAGCTATTAGAAAAATATGCAGAAGCAAGGCCATGTACCAAAGCAACTGGCTGATCCAAAATAAGCCAAGCTTGCTTAGGTAAGAAGCTAAAAGCATACTAGCCATAGGATAAGTCGCAAAGCTTGATAAGAAAGGGGCCTTTTGCAAATCCTGCCGATAGTCCGAAAATGACAGCACTAAAGCCAGTGTCAGATAAATCCAAAGTATCAAAGCTAGACCATTCAAGAAGTAGAAAAAGATAGAATGGTAGTTCAGTAAAAGATTAGCTAAGCCAAATAGGCCAAGAATCAACCCAGATAAAAGAATGGGCGGTCGTTTCCTGTTCACGAAGCAACTCCTTTATAGTAATGTCTTGAAGTCCCTTTTCAATGACAATCAAATGTTTGTTTGCCATCATTTCTATGAAACTTCTAAAATATGCCGCAGCTGGACTGCACTCGGTGAGACAATGGGAAGAAAAGCTCCTTCGTTCCAACGGCGAATAAAGCCAGAAGTCGAATTACTCAAATATCCTCTGCCTCCACTAGCCTGCAGCTCCAAGAGCAGACTTTGGGCTACCACATCAACTATATCAATTCGCAGCTGGAAAAGCTCCTTTGGACGCTCAACAAAATAGCCAGGCTGGAGAAGACCTCTATAGAGCTGATCCTGGATTTCAGTCAGAGCAGCCACTTGCTCCTCCCTCTCCTCTCTCAAAATGGAGCGGACTGACAGATTGGCTTCGACCTCCGCCAGAGACTTCTCTGCTAGGCCAAGAGCCAAACCAAACTGATAACCTAGAAAAGCTGGGCGATTTTCTGACAAAAAGGCCTGGGCATCTTGTGCAAGAATCCATTCCTTTTGCAAAGGCACATAATTAAAGGTCAGGGCAGCTGTATTTCCCCCTTGCAAAGATACAAACTCTAAATCCGCTGAACGGGAGAAATTCTCTGCATCAGACGGTACAGCCAGAACCAGCGGCTGGCGGCTCCCGTCTTCGAAACCGGCAACAAATATGCTGAGGAAGCGATCCGCGCGAGCATTGGCTACCCAAGGCAGACGTCCCTTGAGATAAAGATTCCCATCTTCTTCCACAATAGAGACATTTAACTCTTCTAAGTCCGACAGGAATTTAACTGCATTGGACAGGGCTGTCGCACCTGCATATTCCCCTGACAGAAGGCCTTCCAAATAGTGGTCTCTAAAGTAGGGATTAGGAGATTTTAAAATGTTATCAATAAAGGTCCTTTGCCCCCAAGAGATAAAGGAAGCGGTCAAAGAATGGTGAGCTAGCTCCTTGAGCACTTCAATCACATCCGTATCATTGCCACCTCGGCCTCCCAGCTCTTCTGGAACGCCAACCCGAAAGGCTCCTTCAGCGGCGATACGCTCAATCAGTTGGTTACCCGCTGCACAGGATTCTTTGTCAATTTGGTCGGCGTGATTATCCAACCAGTTGATAAATTCTTCTGAAAAAAAAGTCATTTGCCACCTCCTCAAAGACTAGGCATAAGGCTGCAATTCCGGATTAATTGGCGTGTTGGCCAGATTATTGGCATAATTGCAGAGGGTCGCAAGGCTGACACCCAGAACTACATCCAGAACATTCTCATGCGTATAGCCCGCTTCTAGGAAGTCTGCCAAAGCCTCATCTCCGACCCGTCCCTTAGTATTGATGACTGCAATGGTAAATTTAGCAAGTGTATCTAGCTTCGGATCTGTATCAATCGGAGTACGATTGCGCAGAGCCTCCAAAAGATCATCATTCATTTGAATCTGCTTGATTGAAAAGGCTGTATGACCCGCTACACAGAAAGCACAACCGTTGGTAACTGCAGCCGTTATCTGCACTACTTCACGCTCAGTCGGTGTCAGGCTGTTACGGCGATTGATAGCTCCAACCGTCCGATATGTTTCCAAGGCCGTTGGCGCATTGGCCAAAAGACCGATAAGATTGGGAATGTAGCCACCGTTATCTTTTTGAACAGTTTCCAGGACTTCTTTTACCTCGGCTGGTGCGGACTCAATCGTGTGGATAGTAAATTCTGACATATGAAACCTCATTTCTTTTAATTAGAAACTATCTTAACATAGGACCAATGGCTTGTATAATATATATTTTATATAAGTCCTATAAAGAGAATATAATGCGATTTTTCAAACTAAAATATATTACCCTTGTAAGGTGGCTCCACATCAATTTCAAACAAGAATCCGAAACGAGAAAAAGAAGCCTTTTGGCTTCGATTTTTTAATATTTCCTGAATCTCTGGTAGCGATTTTCCAATAATTGCTCCAAGGGTAGCTGAGACAGACTATTCAACTCAGTTGTGATTTCATCTTTCACAGACGCCAGCAATTCATGGTTGTTAAAGCCTCTTTCAGGAATGACCTTGTCCACCACTTCCATCTGCAAGAGCTCGTGTGAAGTAATTTTCATCAGCTCTGCTGCTTCCATAGCGCGGCTGCCGTCTTTCCAGAGGATAGAAGCAAAGCCTTCTGGACTAAGAACTGCATACATAGAGTTTTCCAGCATCCAGACCTTGTCTGCTACAGCCAAAGCCAAGGCACCACCAGAACCACCTTCACCAATGATGATGGCAATAATCGGTACTTTGAGATTGCTCATTTCCATCAAATTGCGGGCAATAGCTTCCCCTTGACCGCGCTCTTCAGCACCGACACCAGGATAGGCTCCTGCCGTATTGATAAAGGTTACCACAGGACGGCCAAATTTTTCCGCCTGCTTCATGAGGCGCAGGGCCTTACGGTAGCCTTCCGGATGCGGCTGTCCAAAGTTTCGTCGCAAATTATCCTGCAAATTACGGCCTTTTTGAATACCGACCACTGTTACAGGCTGACCGTTTAGCGTCCCAATACCACCAATCACCGCACCGTCATCTCGAAAAGAGCGATCCCCATGCAGCTCGACGAAGTTATCAAAAATTCCTTGTGCAAAATCCAGCGCAGTCAAACGAGCCTGATCACGCGCTTCTTTAATAATCCGAGTGATTTTTGTCATGCTTGACCTCCATGGAATGCTAATAAGGTAGCAAGTGTATCTCTCACGTCACCACGCTTGACGATGGCATCTACAAAACCATGCTCCATGAGAAATTCAGCCTTTTGAAAATCATCTGGCAGCTTCTCACGAACAGTGGATTCAATGACCCGACGCCCTGCAAATCCGACCAGAGCCTGTGTTTCGGCCAGAATAATATCACCCTCCATAGCAAAAGAGGCTGTGACACCACCAGTTGTTGGATCCGTCAAGACGGTCAGATAGAAGAGGCCTGCAGCAGAGTGCCGCTGAACAGCCGCAGAGACCTTAGCCATCTGCATCAAGCTCATAATGCCCTCCTGCATGCGGGCACCGCCAGAAGCTGTAAACAGAACGACTGGCAATTTATGCTCTGTCGCATACTCAAAGAGACGGGTAATCTTTTCACCCACAACTGTCCCCATAGAAGCCATGATAAAGTTTGAATCCATGATTCCAAGAGCCACTTTATGCCCCTTGATGCAAGCTGTCCCCGTCAGAACTGCCTCATCTAAACCTGTCTTCTCGCGGGTAAGTGCTAATTTCTCCTGATAGTTAGGGAAGTTCAGAGGATCTTTGGTTTCAATTCCAGTGAACATCTCCTCAAAACTGTTCTCATCCACAGTTAGATTTAAGCGCTCATGAGCAGAAATACGGAAATTATAGCCACAGTTAGGACACACACTGTCATTCCCAAGATCTTTTTGGTAAATAGTATGCTTACAACCTGGGCATTTCGAAAAGAGTTCGTCTGGTACCTCAGGCTTTGCTTGAGGCTTTTCCCGACTCGCTCGATTAGGATTGATACGGATATATTTATCCTTCTTTGAAAACAAAGCCATCGTTTACGTCTTCTCCTTTTCAAGATTTTATACTCAGGCACATCAAACAGCAAGAGCCACTGTCTTTCAAGTTTACAGAGCAGCTCTTACATGTCGTATCTATTGTTTCTCTTGATAAGCCGGAAGGAACTTCTCCATGAGAAAGGCTGTATCATAATCACCAGCAATTACATTAGGATCTGATATTAAGTCCAGTTGGAAGCCACTGTTGGTCACAACACCGTCAATTTCTAGTTCATAGAGTGCACGTTGCATCTTCATGAGAGCATCGAAGCGATTTTCTCCGTGAACAATTATCTTCGCAATCATGCTATCGTAGTAAGGCGGAATGGTATAACCAGGATAGACGGCTGAGTCCACGCGCAGCCCCACTCCACCGCTTGGTAGATAAACATTTGAAATCTTACCAGGACTCGGTGCAAAGTTAAAGGCTGGATTTTCAGCATTAATCCGACACTCAATCGCATGCCCTCGGATTTCAACATCATCTTGACTGAAGGACAGTTCTTGACCGTTTGCGATCTTAATTTGCTCTTTTACAATATCCACACCAGTGACAAACTCGGTGACTGGATGCTCAACCTGCACCCGAGTGTTCATCTCCATAAAGTAGAATTCACCCTTGGCTTCATCAAGCAGAAACTCAATCGTTCCAGCATTTTCATAGCCGACAGACTGAGCAGCCCGAACGGCTGCTTCACCAATCTGCTGACGTAGGGTTTTCCCAATCGCCACAGATGGACTTTCTTCCAGTACTTTCTGATTATTACGCTGCAAAGAGCAATCCCGCTCGCCCAAGTGAACCACATGCCCCTGCTGATCTGCCAAGATCTGCACTTCAATATGGCGCGCTGGATAGATGACTCGCTCCATATACATGGCACCATTACCAAAGGCCGCTTTGGCTTCGCTAGACGCAGACTCAAAGGCCGCTACTAAATCCTCAGCCTTTTCAACCTTACGAATGCCCTTGCCGCCGCCACCAGCAGAAGCTTTAAGCATGACTGGATAACCAATCTTTTCGGCAACTTCCAAAGCTTCTTCAGAGGTATGAACTTCTCCATCAGAACCTGGGATAACTGGTACTTTCGCTTTAATCATCTGAGCCCGAGCATTAATCTTGTCCCCCATCATGTCCATAACAGCACCTGAAGGCCCAATAAACTTAATGCCGACTTCTTCGCACATGGTCGCAAATTTAGAGTTTTCACTCAAAAAACCAAAACCAGGATGAATGGCTTCTGCACCTGTCAGAACAGCGGCAGACAGGACTGCGTTCATATTTAGATAAGAATCGGTGGACTTGGCTGGACCGATGCAGACAGCCTCATCAGCCAGTAGGGTATGGAGTGCTTCCTTGTCAGCCGTTGAATAAATAGCTACCGTATCAATTCCCAACTCGCGGGCTGCACGAATAATTCTGACCGCAATTTCCCCACGGTTAGCAATTAAAATTTTACGAAACATGGTGAAAGCTCCTTTTATCTACTGGCCAATCGCAAAGGTCAAGGTACCGCTGGCTGCAAGTTTTCCATCAACTTCTGCTTTCGCCTCTACAACCGCAATGGTTCCGCGACGCTTAACAAACTTAGCTGTCATAATCAGTTGATCACCTGGTACAACTTGCTTCTTGAACTTAACCTTATCCATGCCAGCGTAGAAGACTAATTTGCCCTTGTTTTCATCTTTAGACAATTCCAGCACACCGGCTGTTTGAGCCAGAGCTTCCATGATCAAGACACCTGGCATGACAGGGTATTGAGGAAAATGTCCATTAAAGAAAGGCTCATTGACTGTCACATTTTTCAGAGCAACAATCTCATCTTCACTAACTTCCAAAACTCGGTCTACCAAAAGCATTGGGTAGCGATGCGGAAGTGCTTCTTTTATTGCATTGATATCAATCATTTGATGCGTACCAGCCCTTTCCCAAATTCAACCATTTCTTCATTCTGAACCAGAATTTCTGTAACCAGACCATCTTTAGGTGCTGGAACTTCATTCATGACCTTCATCGCTTCAATAATCATCAGGGTTTGACCTTTTTTAACTTGGTCTCCAACTGCCACAAACGGCGGCTTGTCTGGACCAGCTGCTAAGTAAGCCACACCAACCAAAGGACTTTCTACAACATCCCCTTCAGCAGCAGGTGCCGGAGCTGCTGACGCTGTTTCAGGCTCTGCAGACGGAGCTGCTTGAGGAGTTGGCTCAATCACAGGTGCACTCGCAGCCTGCAAAGGTGCAGCAATTGGAGCTGCACTAGCTGTTGGAACTGCAGCCTGCCCTTCATTCTTACTAAAAGTCAGTTCATCGCTCTGATTTTTGTAAGAAAACTCACGCAGACTAGACTGGTCAAACTGCGCCATTAAATCTTTAATTTCGTTGATATTCATAGGTTTTTAAGCCTCCCAGCGTTTAAAGGCAAGAACGGCATTGTGCCCGCCAAAGCCAAATGTATTGGAAATCGCATAAGGGATTTCCTGTTCCTTACCTTGACCGTAAATAACGTTGGCTTCAATATAGTCTGGCAGCTCTGTTGTACCAGCTGTTTTTGGCACATAGCTATGACGCATTGCTTCAATCGTCGCAATAGCCTCAACCGCGCCCGCTGCACCGAGCAGATGTCCTGTAAAGGATTTAGTAGAAGACACTGCTACATCTTTACCAAAGACAGAAACAATGGCTCCGCTTTCGCCTTTTTCGTTAGCAGGAGTTGATGTACCATGAGCATTGACATAAGCTACATCTTTCGGCTCAATTTCAGCTTCTTCAACCGCCTGTTTGATAGCCTTGATAGCGCCCAAACCTTCTGGATGCGGAGAAGTCATATGGTAAGCGTCACAAGTATGACCGTATCCCACCACCTCAGCCAGGATAGTAGCTCCGCGTTTCTCAGCATGTTCCAAACTTTCCAGAACCAGCATACCAGAACCTTCACCCATGACAAAACCATTGCGATCCTTGTCAAAAGGAATAGAAGCACGCTTAGGATCTTCTGTGGTAGAAAGAGCAGTCAGAGCCTGGAAACCAGCAATCGCAAACGGCGTAATAGAAGCTTCTGAACCACCGACCAGCATTACATCTTGATAACCGAATTTAATTGAGCGGAAAGCTTCACCAATCGCATCGTTTGCTGAGGCACAGGCCGTATTGACAGACTTACAGATACCATTGGCTCCAAAGCGCATCGCTACATTTCCTGCCCCCATATTTGGCAGGGCTTTTGGCAAGGTCAAAGGTTTGATACGTTTAGGACCTTTTTCATGCAAGCGAACAACCTGCTCTTCAATTTCCTGAATCCCACCGATACCTGAAGCCACAATGACACCAAAGCGATCCTTATCCAACGCATCTACATCTAAGTGAGCATTGTTGACCGCTTCTTGAGAAGCATAAATCGCATAAAGTGTGTAATTATCATAACGATTGGTATCTTTTTTGACAAAGTATTTATCAAAAGGGAAATCCTGAATTTCCGCCGCATTGTGAACACTGTATTCACTATGATCAAATTTAGTAATTGGACCGATTCCAATATTGCCTTCTTTTAAATTATTCCAGAATTCTTCTGGAGTATTTCCGATAGGTGAAGTTAAACCGTATCCTGTTACAACAACTCGATTAAGTTTCATATTGAGCTCCTTTATTTAGATGAATCAACTGATTTTCTACTCGTTAATATTCAAAAACTGTGACTTACTGCATAGTAAAGCCGCCATCAATTGTGATGACTTGACCCGTCAGATATTCTTGACCTGCCAAGAAGAGAGCAACATCTGCTACTTCTTCTGGAGTACCAAAACGCTTCATCGGAATGAGCGCCAGAGACGCTTCCTTGATTTTTTCTGGGAGCACATCTGTCATATCAGATGCGATAAAGCCAGGGGCAATGCAGTTAACACGGATATTTCGCGCTGCCACTTCACGGGCTACTGACTTAGAAAAACCAATCAGACCGGCCTTGGAAGCTGCATAGTTTGCCTGACCGATATTTCCAGCCAAACCAACGACACTCGATAGGTTGATAATAGCACCCTGACGAGCTTTTGTCATCGGTTTCAGGACTGATTGTGTCATATTGAATGTTCCAGTCAAGTTCACTTTCAGCACCTGCTCAAAATCTTCTTCCGTCATTTTCAGCATGAGCTTATCACGGGTAATACCAGCATTATTGACCAATACATCAACAGACCCCAGAGCCGCAACAGCTTCTTCCACTATCCGCTGAGCATCCGCAGATTTAGACACATCCCCAATAACAGCTACGACTTTACCAGAATAGCCGGCAAATTCAGCCAAAATATCATCAGAAATCCCGCTTAGTCCGTTTAAGATAACATTGGCTCCGACACTGGCAAATTTATGCGCAATTGCCAGCCCAATCCCACGAGCGGACCCTGTAATTAACACATTCTTGTTTTGTAATTCCATGATGATTCCTCATTATTTTTCTAGAAGAGCATTCAAACTTTCTACATCTTCAACTTGGCGTACATCCGCAGATTTATCAATTTTCTTAATAAAACCAGACAGGACTTTGCCAGGACCGATTTCGATAAATTCAGTCACACCAGCTTCCTGCATCTTAGCAATGCTGTCATAAAAGCGCACTGGCTCCATTACCTGACGAGTCAAAAGCTCATTGACTCTTTCTTTTTCCATCACAGTTGCTTCAGTATTTCCGACTAATGGCCGTACAAAATCTGAAAACTCAACTGTTTCTAAGACTTCTGCCAATCGTTCACTGGCTGGCTTTAAAAGCGCCGTATGGAAAGGTCCAGATACATTGAGCGGGATTAAGCGCTTGACACCGGCATCTTTCAAAAGCTCCACAGCCTTACCTACCGCTGCGACTTCACCGCCAATAACAATCTGACTAGGCGTATTATAGTTAGCTGGTGAGACTACACCAATAGCACTTGCTTCTTGACAGACCGCTTCAATGAGAGAAACCTCAGCATTTAAAACAGCGACCATTTTCCCAGAACCTGCTGGAGCTGCCTCTTCCATAAAGCTACCGCGTTTAGCAACCAAAGCCACCGCCGTCTTAAAATCAATAGCGCCAGCAGCTACCAAAGCAGAATATTCTCCAAGCGAGAGACCTGCTACCATATCAGGCTCGATTCCCTTATCAGCCAAGAGCCGATAAATAGCTACTGAAGTCGTTAAAATAGCCGGTTGCGTGTAGCGAGTTTGATTGAGCTTTTCCTCATCCTGATCGATCAAAGCTCGGACATCATAGCCTAGAACTTGGCTAGCCTCATCAAAAGTTGACCGCACAAGCTCATACTGATCATAAAGCTCACGCCCCATTCCAAGGTACTGCGCTCCCTGACCGGCAAAGAGAAAGGCTCTTTTAGTCATTTCTAGTTACTCCTGCCCAACGTTTCGCTTCCTGCTGAATCTTCTCAGCAGCACCATAGTAGATATCTTTGAGGATCTCTTCGACTGTTTCTTCCTTACTGATTAAACCAGCAATTTGACCAGACATGACGGAACCATTTTCCACATCTCCGCGAACAACCGCATTGGCCAAAGCACCAGCTCCAAGATTTTCAAAAACAGTCAAATCTGGATTTTCTTGCTTAAAGGCTTCTTTTTCTGCCTTTTCGAAATCACGCGTTAGCTTATTCTTGATAGCACGAACCGCATGACCGAAATGCTGGGCAGAGATAGTTGTATCAATATCGCGAGCCTTCAAAATCATATCCTTGTAGTTCTGATGGGCATTCGATTCCTTAGCAACGACAAAGCGAGTTCCGACCTGAACGGCCTCCGCTCCCAGCATAAATCCAGCTGCAGCCCCAGAACCATCAGCAATACCACCAGCAGCAATCACCGGAATGCTAACAGCTTCTGCAACCTGACGAACCAAGGACATGGTCGTCAATTTTCCGATGTGACCACCGGCTTCCATACCTTCTGCAATGACTGCATCCGCACCGATTTTTTCCATCCGCTTAGCCAAGGCCACACTTGGAACTACAGGGATAACTGTAATCCCCGCTTCATGGAAACGTGCCATGTGCTTGCTTGGATTACCTGCACCAGTTGTTACTACTTTTACTCCCTCTTCAATGACGAGATCCACAATGTCGTCTGCAAAAGGAGAAAGGAGCATGATGTTAACTCCGAAAGGACGGTCCGTCAAAGACTTAATCTTGTCAATATTTGCCTTTACTACTTCCTTAGGTGCATTTCCGCCACCGATGATACCAAGACCACCAGCTTTTGAAACTGCACCAGCCAAGTCGCCGTCAGCAACCCAGGCCATTCCGCCTTGGAAAATAGGGTAATCAATGTTCAATAATTCTGTAATACGTGTTTGCATAATACCTTCCTTTTATCATTGCTTAAGTAATAGCTTGATTTCAAACTACCACACGCTAGATGTATTTTCTTTACTTTGACAGTCAAACTATTACCTAAACAAGAGAGAATATCTTTCGATACTCTCAGTTACTTGCTTATTTAGTTTTTTCTTCTACATAAGCAACCAAATCACCAACTGTGTTCAAACCTTCTTCAGTTTCGATTTGGATGTCAAATGCATCTTCAATTTCTGAAATCACTTGGAACAAGTCCAATGAATCTGCTTCAAGATCATCGAAAGTTGACTCAAGAGTAACTTCTGATGGCTCTTTGCCAAGTTCTTCAACGATAATTTCTTGTACTTTTTCAAATACTGCCATGGATAGACTCCTTTAAAAATAAAATATTTTTTATCATGTGTTTCCACTTGATTAACTAAATTGTAACAATAAGCGTGCCCCATGTCAAACCTCCACCGAAACCTGACATCAAAATTGTCTGATTTCCGTTCAGTTTGATCAGTCCTTGCTCCACACACTCAGATAATAAAATCGGGATGCTAGCAGCGCTAGTATTGCCATATTCCATCATATTGGCTGGAAGTTTCTCCCGCGCAACACCAAGCTTCTTAGCCATTTTATCCAAAATACGGATATTGGCCTGATGCAGCAACAGAAAATCCAAATCTTCCGCTGAAAGCTGACTGCTTTCAATGGTTTCCCTGATAGAACGAGCAACATCACGAATAGCAAAGTCGAAAATAGCTCTACCGTCCATTGTCAGATAAGGCTGATTCTCACCCTTTTCAGAAAAAGGTGAAGACAAACCGATTTTTCCGCAGGTCAGACTATCTCCGCGAGATCCGTCTGTAAACTGACTTTCTGCCAAAAAATGCTGTTCTGAAGCACTTTCCAACAGTACACCGCCAGCACCATCTCCAAAGAGAACCGCTGTTGAACGATCTGACCAATCTACCGTCTTAGAGAGAGTTTCACTTCCTATGATCAGACCTTTTTGATAACGACCTGAAGAAATAAATTTTTCCCCAGTAGATAGTGCGAAGATAAAGCCACTGCAGGCTGCTGTCAAATCAAAGGCAAATGCATTCTTAGCACCGATATTTGCCTGTACTCTAGCAGCTGTTGAAGGCATTAAAGAATCCGGCGTAATAGTGGCAACAATGATAAAGTCCAGGTCCTGAGCAGGAATCCCTGACTTTTGCAGCAAATTCTCTGCTACTTTTGTAGCTAAATCACTTGTCGTTTCATCTGACGATAAATGGCGGTTTTTAATCCCAGTTCGACTTGAAATCCACTCATCACTGGTATCCATAATCTCGGCTAGATCATCATTGCTGACAACCTGACGGGGAGCATAATGAGCCACCTGGCTAATCTTAGCATAGTTCATTATTTCAAATCCTCTAGGAAACTATATAAATTTTGCAGGCCCTTTTGCATCACTTGTCTCTCTTCTGGACTCATCCCATCCACTACCTGCATGACCATGCGGTTGTGGAATCGCTTGTGAAGACGATACAAAAGCCGTCCATTCTTTGTCAAATTCAGATGCACCACACGACGGTCAACTTCCGACCGACGTCTCTCAATATACCCCTTACGCTCCAGATTATTCAAACTGGTCGTAACAGTTCCCAAAGTAACCATCAATTCTCGTGATATATCACTTGGAGTAGCATTTGGGGTTGTACCGATGACATCTATCGTATGCATTTCCTTAATGGAGACGTCGTTGAAGCGACTGCTTCTTAGGCTCGATTCTTCAATAACCAAGACATTATTGAAAATAGACGTTAAGTAATCATTTACTAACTGAAAATTCAAAACCAACCCTCCTTAAGAAAATACTTTGACAATCAAATTTTATCAGATAGAAAAGTAATTTGCAAGCTTTTTTGAAAATTAATTTGATTTTCAAATATTTTCGTAAACAACTTACAAATTAAGCAACCTTGAACCAATATATTATTTACCTGTGAAATTTGGACGACGCTTCTCAGAGTGTGCCCGAACTCCCTCTTTGAAATCTTCTGTGAAAGCCAGCGATTTCTGTAGTTCCAACTCTAGCTCAGCATACTCAGACCAGCCGCTGAACAGACTCTTCCAGACCATTTCTTTCATGGCTCTGTAAGAATTTAGAGAGCCACGTTTCAGCTTCTTCAGCAACTGTTCCGTTGTTTTTTCCAACTTTTCTGCTTCACAGACTTTATAAAGCAAGCCGTAATCCAGAGCTTTCTCTGCAGTCAGAGCTTCCCCAGTCATAACCAGATGGGTCGCCCTAGTCACCCCGATAGCACGAGTCAGTAAGTAAAGACCGCCAGCATCTGGCGCCAGACCAACCCCAACAAAGGCCTGAATGAAACGGGATTTTTCAGTGGCAATGCAGAAATCTGCTGCAACGACCATATTAGCAGCTGCACCAGCAACAGGGCCATCAACACTCATGATAACCGGCTTAGGCAAACGCTTCATAGCAAAGGAAATATCATTCACCAGTTCCGCGATTTTCACCAAGGATTGGACATCATCATCACTGACAGCTCTCTGCATCTCAGCCAAATCCCCACCCACTGAAAAAACCTTGCCATTAGCATTGATAACTAAAAATTTGACGGACTCATCCTTAGCAGCAAGTTCAATAGCCTCTAAAATTTCCTCGCACATAGGAATATTAAAGCCATTTGAAACTTCAGGGCGATTAAAAGTAATCGTTGCTACCTCATCTGCTACGTGATAGAGAATTCCATTAAATGTCATTTCAGCTCCATTCCCGACCCGATTTCAAATCAGCCGTTTTGTTTTATTCTTAAATAATTTGATATTCAAATTATACACAACTTATATTTTATCATAAAATATAAAAGAAAGGAAATAAAAAATGGGAAAAATTAGATGGTCTTCAAATTTAAAGTGTAAAAGCAATATTATGGATAAAAATAGTATAAAAACAGCGTTTGAATAATTTTCAGAATTTTGTTATAATTTTTAAAATAAGATAGGAGAACCTATGAAAGTTGTAAAATTTGGCGGAAGTTCACTGGCTTCTGCGACTCAATTAGAAAAAGTTTTGAATATTGTCAAATCTGATCCTGAACGTCGGTTTGTTGTAGTATCAGCGCCAGGAAAACGCCACGATGACGATATCAAAGTAACCGATGCTCTGATTAAATACTACCGAGAGTACATAGCAGGAAATGATGTCACACCAAATCAACAGTGGATTATCAATCGCTATGCAGATATGGTGGCAGAACTTGGTTTGAAACCAAAAGTTCTGGAGAAAATTTCCAAAAGCATCACAAGCCTTGCAACTTTGCCAATTGAAGATAACGCATTTCTTTATGATACTTTTCTTGCTGCAGGAGAAAACAACAATGCCAAATTAATTGCAGCTTATTTCAGTCAAAATGGCGTTCCAGCTAGCTACGTTCATCCGAGAGAAGCAGGACTCGTCGTTTCCAGTGAACCTGGCAATGCAAGAATTCTTCCTTCCAGCTATGATAAGATTGAAGAACTCAACAATTCTGATGAAGTTCTAGTTATTCCTGGTTTCTTTGGTGTAACTCAAGATGGACAAATCTGTACTTTCTCTCGCGGAGGTTCTGATATTACGGGCTCTATCATTGCTGCGGGAGTCAAAGCAGATGTCTATGAAAACTTTACTGATGTTGACGGAATCTTTGCTGCCCATCCCGGCATCGTTCACAAACCACATTCCATTCCTGAGCTAACCTATCGGGAAATGCGTGAATTGGCCTACGCTGGCTTTACAGTTCTCCATGATGAAGCTCTGCTTCCAGCTTACCGCGGCAAAATCCCGCTGGTTATTAAAAATACCAACAATCCAGAACATCCTGGAACACAAATTGTTCATAAACATAGCAAGGATCACCTCCCGGTCGTTGGGATTGCTGGAGATGCTGGCTTTGTCAGCATTAACATGTCCAAGTACCTGATGAACAGAGAAATCGGCTTTGGTAGACGTGTCCTTCAAATTCTAGAAGATTTGAATATTGGTTGGGAGCACATGCCTACAGGAATTGATGACCTTTCCATTATCTTGCGCGAGCGCGAATTAACTCCTATCAAAGAGGAAGAAATCCTTCGCCAGCTTGTTCAAAAAGCAGAGGTTGATCATGCAGAAATCGAACACAACCTTTCCATTATCATGATTGTCGGCGAAAAAATGAAAAGCCATATCGGGGTTACTGCCGCTGCAACTAAAGCTCTTTCAGAAAATAACATCAACATTCAAATGATGTCCCAAGGCTCAAGCGAAGTATCCATCATGTTTGTTGTTGAAAAAAATCAAGAAAAAGCTGCTATTCGTGCACTTTACCGAGCTTTCTTTGAACCCCAAACTCTAAAGTAAGTCCAGATTTAGAAACCATTTTTATCAAACAAACTCTGATCAAAAAAGCAGAAACTAGTCACTGACTAACTTCTGCTTTTTTCATTCAACTATAAAGAATACAAAGTCAAACTTTAGAATACACTAAGAACTAATAGAAGTTTCATAGCTCATCAATAAGACTATAGAATACCTTGTCTCCAGTATATTCTATCACTAAAAATAAAAAGAGGTAAAAACCTCTTTGAAACTCCGCCAGTAGGACTCGAACCTACGACATCATGATTAACAGTCATGCGCTACTACCAACTGAGCTATGGCGGATAACTGCTAAGCGACTACCATATCTCACAGGGGGCAACCCCCAACTACTTCCGGCGTTCTAGGGCTTAACTGCTGTGTTCGGCATGGGTACAGGTGTATCTCCTAGGCTATCGTCACTTAACTATTGAATTA
>NZ_JAQFJF010000009.1:0-114441 GCF_030439905.1 Streptococcus sp. SN3 | reverse complement strand
TGATATTCAGGTAGCAGAAGAATTGCTGGAGACTGTGTCCCTTATTCTCGCGTTTTAGGAGATTTGGGATACCTAAGTAAAGAGTTGAAAGAACGCTTGGAGGCAAAGGGGATTCATCTTTGGACGCTGCTTTTTAAAAATATGGAGAGCGCCGATAAGCATAACAATCCAGCAATTTTAGCCATCCGAGAAACTATTGAAACTTGAATCTTTGTTCTAAATGCAATGTTTGACATTGAGCACCCGATTGTTAGGTCTTTAGCAGAATGGCAATTGGAGATTGAACAGGTTTTTTTAGCCTACCATTTAGAATTTTTTATCAACTAGCAACGCGAGTATCTATTGTTTCTTTTGTTGTTTTTCTAGCTATATTTACTTGTATATACTCTGCTTTAATTATTTATCTCGTAGCACGTTATGGAAGTAAAAGATTTAAGTTATAGTTAGAGAAAAGCGGTTTGGTGAAATAAAAATCGTCTTAAAAGTTAGATTTTTCTATCTAACTTTTGGGGTGATTTCTTAAGCGCGAAATGCAAGATAAAAAATAAGCCCTCGTGGGCTTATTTTGTTGGAATAGAAATTTCAATCAAGTTAGTAGAGTAGAGTGTTTTAATTCGAGATGCATCAATCAATTTTGTATCAATTTTTCGTTTTAGGAAAAATTCTCGAATTTTTTCAACTTCTTGTTCGCGAATAGCGCGGTGTTTATTTGAAATCAGGATTTCATAATGAAGTGGAGCCTGCGTAAAAACAACATCTGTATTTCCAGCAGAAAAAGTTTCAACTAAAGTGGCATCTGTGCTTTCTAACTGGCTTTGGACAAGATTCGCGTGGCTATTGGTTGTATTGATAAGCTTCATAATGATTTCCTCCTATATGCTAACCCTATTATAGCACTTTTCCATAAGAAATGTGAACAATTTCTCAGACTTTATGACTCTTTTTCCACATTTCAATTCCCCATTTATGGCTTCCGCGTTTTAGTTTGGAAATAGCTTCTTCGATTGGAAACCAAGCAAGCTGGTTAAAATCCTCTAAAGGTGCTTGTGATTGCTCATAATGGCTCACTTCGTAAATGTAGGCAGGATTGTAAAAGTGGGTATCACGATGGCGAGAGTAGAAGTATTCATCTGCTTGTCCGTAATATTGCTCGATTTCAGCTGTGAAGCCAAGTTCTTCAATCAATTCGCGTTCAAGTGCGGTTCGATGGTTTTCACCTTCTTCGATTTCACCACCTGGTAAAAACCAGGCTCCATTTGGTGCTTGCACTAAGATGATTTTTTCTTTTTTAGCATCTGGAATAACTGCGTAAACACCATAGCGATTTACATATTGAACGCTTTCTTTCTTTTCTCCAAAAGTTGCGACTGTCATATTTGTTCCTCTTTTGTGACTAGTTTACTATTATCATAAAGGATGAAGTGATTACTGTCAAGGGTTTAATAAGATTTCTTTTTGTTCAATCACTTGGTATTAAAACGAGACAAGATTTGGCAAGTTATAGTGGTATAATTATAGAGAGGTGAGAACATGACTCAAGGAAGATTACTAGGTATCATTTATTATCTACTGGGGAATGGGCATGCTACAGCACCAGCATTGGCTGAGAAGTTTGAGGTGTCGATTCGTACTATTTATCGTGATGTGGATCGGTTAAGCAGTGTAGGTATCCCTATTTATTGTAATCCGGGGAAAGGCGGTGGTATTTTTTTACTGGATTCATTTGTACTGGATAAAAGTTTACTATCGGCTCAGGAGCAAGAAGAATTGCTTTTATCTGTACAAGGCTTATAAACTTTACGAGAGGAACATCAAGTATTAGAAAAGCTGCAGGCTTTGTTTCAAATAAAAATGGATAATTGGCTACAAATTGATTTTACAGATTGGCGTGGGCAAAAATACCATCAAGAAACGTTTGAGCAGATTAAGAGAGGAATCTTTCAGAGGCGGCTTCTTCAATTTGACTACTTGAATCAACAGGGTGAAGAGATGAGCAGATGGGTTGAGTCTATGCAATTGATTTTTAAAAGTCAAGATTGGTATTTATATGGATTTTGTCGGAAAAACAGGATTTTCGGTTATTCAAACTAAGTCGAGTCAATCACTGCCAGCTATCAACTGAAATATTTGACAGAGAGTTAAGACAAGCTGACTTTCAAAGTAAAGAAAGCCAACAGGAAACAATTCGGCTACAATTGAAATTTGAAAAACATCAAGCTTTTCGTGTCTATGAAGAATTTTCTGGTTTGATTTCGACAGATGTGGTAGGAAATTTACTTGTAGAAGCAGAATTTCCGAATCATGACAGTCTTTATGCTTATCTTTTATCCTTTTTGGATGGAGTGGAAGTGTTAGAACCGCCTGAAGTGCGACAGAAATTAGCAAAAAAATTAAATGAAATTTCCCAAAAATATAAAAGTTGACAGAAACTGACAAGTTTACTTTGTTATGCTGATGATAGAAAAATGAAAGGGGTAAATAAATGAAATATGAATGGAGAAAGGCTGAAAAAGCTATATATGGTGTAAAGGCAAGTCCGACGCTAGTGACGGTTCCGGAGCAGGCTTTCATTATGATTGACGGAGCAGGCAATCCAAATAGCTCTGATTTCTCTGAGCGGGTTTCGGCTCTGTACTCTCTTGCTTATGCAGTTAAAATGGATTATAAAAAATCCAATCCAGAGCTAGAAGTGACAGATTTTACAGTCTATCCGCTGGAAGGGATTTGGTGGCAAAAAGAAGCAGAAGTTTTAGTAAAAGATGACTTGGTTTATACCATTATGATTGCACAGCCGGAGTTTATTACCAGAGAAATGGTTGAAAAAGCTCTTGCAAAAGTAAAAGTGAAAAAACCAAATTTACACTATGATGAAATTCGCTTTGAACGAATGGATGAAGGAAATAGTATTGCAATGCTTCATGTAGGAACTTTTGATGATGAACCGCAAGCTTTTGCGAAAATGGATGCTTTCTGTCAAGAAAATGGGTTAAAACGTTGTACGTCATATCATCGTGAAATTTATTTGAACAATAAAAATCGAACAGCTCCCCAGAAGTTGAAGACAATTTTGAGATATAGAGTTCAGTAACGAAAAATTACTCCCTAGAGAAACTTCTAAGGAGTGATTTTCATAGTCAGTTAGCAGTGTCGTCTGCTGTTGTTTTAATTTCTTTTTCGGTCTCGTTTTCAGACTTTTTGGACGACTTGATAACAATCTTGCTATTGCTCGTCATGACAGCTTTGAGCTCTTTTTCGCTTGGATGTTCAAGATAGTAGTCGGTGATAGCATCCTCGATGTGATCTTGGATTGTTCGGCGAAGTGGACGAGCTCCCATTTTTGGATCATAACCAAGATTAACTAATTTTTCCTTGACTTTGTTTGTTACGTCTAGGTGAATACCATTTACAGCTAAGCGTTTATTCACATCTTCAAGCATCAAATCTACGATTTGTAGGAGATTTTCCTTGCTAAGAGATTTGAACTCAATAATACCATCGAAACGGTTCATAAATTCTGGACTGAAGAAGTTCCCTAATTCACCGATAACAGAATTGGTACGTCCTTCACGCGCTGCACCGAATCCGACGTTTGCTTCGACTTTTCCAGTACCGGCGTTGGAAGTCATAATGATAATCGTATCTTTGAAACTGACTGTCCGACCTTGTCCATCTGTCAGACGTCCGTCATCCAGTACTTGCAAGAACATATGCATGACATCTGGGTGAGCTTTTTCTATTTCATCAAGTAAAATGAGAGAATAAGGATTACGACGTACACGTTCTGTTAATTGTCCAGCTTCTTCGTAGCCAACGTAACCTGGAGGCGCTCCGACGAGTTTTGCTACGCTATGTTTTTCCATATACTCACTCATATCAAAACGAATCATGCTGTCAGCTGAACCAAAGAGCTCAATCGCTAGTTGTTTAGAAAGTTCTGTTTTGCCGACACCGGTTGGTCCAACAAAAAGGAAAGAACCAATTGGTCGGTCTGGTGTACCTAGTCCAACTCGATTACGGCGAATGGCCTTCGCAATTTTATCAACAGCATCATCTTGCCCAATGACATGAGCTTTCAAATCATCAGCCAGACTAATCAATTGTGATTGTTCCTTTTCTTTCAAGTCGCCAACTGGAATATTTGTCTTTTGCTCAATGATATGTTCAATGGTTTTTTCACTGATAAGAGGCGTATCTTGATCAGCCATTTTATTTTGCTGCATTTCTTTGTATTTGGCAATTTGGTCACGGAAATAAGCAGCTTTTTCAAAATCCTCATCACGAGTAGCTTGTGCCTTGAGGTTTTCGGCTTCTACCAATCGTTGATCAATGACTTTTGGATCGACAAAGTTAAGTGTCAGATTCATCTTAGAGCCTGCTTCATCTAGCAAGTCAATGGCCTTATCAGGCAAGAAGCGATCTTGGATATAACGATTGGACAAGACAGCTGCTGCTTCAATGGCATCGTCTGTGTATTTGACGTGGTGATAGTCTTCGTATTTCTTTTGAATACCTTTGAGGATAGTGATCGTTTCTTCAACTGTTGGTTCATCAACTTTTACAGGCTGCATACGGCGTTCCAGTGCAGCATCTTTTTCGATAATCCGGTATTCATTGAGAGTTGTGGCACCGACTAATTGGAGTTCACCGCGAGCAAGTGCTGGTTTTAGGATGTTTCCAGCATCCATATTTCCATCACCAGCAGAACCAGCTCCAACAATTTCGTGAATTTCATCAATGAATAATATAACATCTTGTCGAGAGCGAATTTCGTTCATGAGTTTTTGCATTCGTTCTTCAAATTGACCACGGATACCAGTCCCTTGAACCAAACTAACGACATCTAAACGAATGACTTCTTTGCCTTGGAGTTTATGTGGAACATCTCCATCTACAATTTTCTGAGCTAAGCCTTCGACAACTGCTGTTTTACCGACACCGGGCTCTCCGATGAGGACAGGATTGTTCTTCGTTCTACGATTGAGGATTTCAATGACGCGCACAATTTCTTCGTCACGACCAATTACAGGGTCAATCTCGCCCCGCCGAGCAAATTCAGTTACATTGATACCAAATTCTTCTAGGAGGCCTTTGGGTTGTTGTGGTACTTGTTGGCGCGTGCTGCCACCTTGATTGGAACCATAGCCTCCGTTACCGTATCCGCCACCTGATTGAGTAGGAGGGGTCTGCGGTTCTTGATGATTTTGAAAATTCCCTAGATTGCTAAAGAAATCATCAAAAGGGTCTAAATTATTTTGATTGTTCATATTGGTCATGCCACGAAATAAGGCATTATTTGGATCTGTTTTCATGATTTGATAACAATTTTGACAGAGGTCAACTTGGTGTTGTTTTCCATTCACATTTGTGTAAAGGTGAATAGTTGATTCGTTTATTTTACAATTTTGACAAAGCATGTGCTACCTCTTTCTTTTAAAATTTGCTCGACGGAAATCAATTGGTCAATAATAGTCAAACTTCTTATTTTCATTATAGCAGTATTCTAAAACATTGCAAGAATAAAGTGTTAAAAGATAGAATTTTATATTTGAGCATTTCATTTTGTGTTAAATTTACCAAAAATGGGTCTTTTGCTGGTATTTCATCTTTCATTTGTGGTAAAATAGTAACGTATAAATGAATAGGAGAAGGAAAATGGAATCACATTTAGTAAGAATTATCAATCGTTTAGATGCTATGACAAAAGATGGCGGCAATTTGAAACGTAATTTTGAACGTGACGGGGTTGTTGTAGCAGAAGTAACTTATAGCTATGACGAAGAAAATGGCTCAGTATTCACTCTTCGCGATGTTGCAGCGCGTGAAACCTATACTTTTGATAGCATTGATTTGATTGCAATGGAAATCTATGAATTGTTATATTAAATTTGTTAGTCTCTAATAAATATGTCCTCTAGGCATCTGCTTAGGGGATATTTATTTTGCAATAATTTTTGCTTATCTATCTTAGAATTGTCAGAAATTCTTAGAAAAAAGTGGTATACTAATGATGGTAGTAAGCATATTTCTTGACAAAATAAAAAGGAGAGAGTATGGATTTATCTCAAATAAAATTAGTAACAGAATATGAAATTGTCGGAATCGATCTAGAGGAAGCGAGTGTCCGTCATTTAGCTGATCTAGGGATTAAGATAGGCAGTTTTATTCAAGTCATTTCAAAAACAAACGACACAGCTATTCTCTTAGTTCGAGCTGCGAGGATTGCCTTGGATAATTCTATTTTGAAAAAACTGGATGTTGTGCCAAAGGGCAGTAGCAAATCTTCTCTTCCTTTATCTGAGTTGGCTATTGGAGATTCGGCATACATCGAAGCAATTCATGCAGATGGTGCTTTAAAACGACGGTTGATGGACATGGGGTTGACCAAAAACACAAACGTTCAATTGCAAAAAGTTGCACCGTTGGGTGATCCACTTGAGATTAAGCTTAGGGGCTATGACTTGACCTTAAGAAAGTCGGAGGCTAGCTTGATTAGTGTGGTGAAAGGTGAAAAGGAAGCAAAACAATGAAAGAATTAGCGCTTGCGGGAAATCCGAATAGTGGAAAGACTAGTTTGTTTAACCTATTAACTGGTAGTAGCCAGCATGTGGGAAATTGGCCTGGTGTCACTGTCGAGAAGAAAAGTGGTCTGTTTAGCAAAAACAAAAAAATTATTATCCAAGACCTACCGGGAATTTACTCGTTGTCGCCTTATACTTCTGAAGAAGTGGTTAGTAGAAATTATCTTTTAAGCGATAATGCAGACGGGATTTTGGATGTAGTTGACGCAACCAATTTGGAACGAAATCTATACTTGAGCTTGCAATTGATTGAGACAGGAATTCCGGTTGTGCTGGCTTTAAATATGAGCGATGTCGTTGAAAAACAAGGGAAATGGATCGATACGACTAAATTAAGTTATCAGCTAGGTGTACCAGTCGTTGCGACTAGTGCTTTGAAAAAAACAGGGATTGACCAAGTTATGCGGCAGGCCTTGCGAGAAATGAAGCGCACGGATGAAACGCTCTATCCTGTTTACGACAGTCATTTTGAAGCGGCTTTGTCAGAAATTATCCGCATTTTAGGAAATGCAGTGCCTCAAAAACAGGCTCGTTTTTATGCCATTAAGCTTTTTGAACGCGATAAAGAATTATCCGAACAGCTGGTGTTGTCTGATTTCCAAAAAGCGGAGATTGAAGATGCGATTAGGATTACGGAGGAAATCTACACTGAAGACGCAGAGACCATTGTTGTTAATGCGCGCTATGAGTTTATTGAGTCAGCAGTCAAAATGGTGCTGCAAGCCGATGTTACTAAATTAAGTTTGTCAGACAAGATTGACCGTATTGTGACCAATCGTTATTTAGCTTTACCAATCTTTGCGCTTGTTATGTGGTTGGTGTATTTCCTCTCTATTCAAACGATTGGAACGATGGGAACGGATTGGACAAACGACATCCTCTTTGGAGAATGGATTCCGAACGGTATCAAATCACTGCTGGAACACTTAGCAGTATCTGATTGGCTTCAATCTTTGATTGTTGATGGGATTGTTGCAGGTTGTGGGGCTGTCTTGGGCTTTGTTCCGCAGATTTTCGTCTTATTTGTTTGCTTGGGAATTTTGGAAGACATTGGTTATATGAGCCGGATTGCCTTTGTTATGGATCGGCTGTTTAGACGCTTTGGCTTATCTGGGAAATCTTTTATTCCTATGCTGATTTCTACGGGATGTGGTGTTCCTGGCGTTATGGCGAGTAGAACTATTGAAAATGAACGTGACCGTAGGATTACGATTATGACAACAACATTTATGCCTTGCTCCGCCAAATTACCAATTATTTCTTTGATTGCTGGAGCGTTCTTCCCTAATAATCCTTGGATTGTACCAAGTGCTTATTTTGTCGGAATGGGAGCGATTGTCTTATCAGGGATTGCTTTGAAAAAGACAGCGAGTCTCGGTGGAGCAGTAGCGCCCTTTATCATGGAGCTGCCGAGTTACCACCTGCCACAAGTCAAAACGGTTTTGCGCTATGCTGGTCAAAAGGCTTTGAGCTTCATTAAGCGTGCTGGAACGATTATCTTTGTGACTAATATATTCATTTGGTTTGCTAGTTCCTATAACTTTGGCTTGCAGGCGGTTGAGACGGAAGATAGTATCTTAGCGGCATTAGGAAAGGGGCTAGCTTGGATCTTTAGCCCTCTTGGCTTTGGCAATTGGCGAGCAACGGTTGCGGCTATTACGGGATTGTTGGCTAAGGAAACGGTGATTTCTACTTTTGGAATCTTGTATAAAGTGACAGACGCGACAGAGACCACCAAAGAGTTGTGGACCAATCTCCAACAGCATTATACGGCACTTTCCGCCTACTCATTCCTTGTCTTTAATCTGCTCTGCGCTCCTTGTTTTGCAGCGATTGGTGCGATTCATCGGGAAATGGGCAATGCCAAGTGGACGTGGATTGCTATTTCATTCCAAACTCTACTGGCTTATAATGTCAGCCTTGTGATTTACCAGTTTGGTCAAGTTTTGCTGTACGGAAAAGGAATATCTCCAGTGACTGTCTTTGCTCTGCTCGTTGTGGCAGCGGGTCTCTATTTCATCTTTAGAAAACCGCGCAAAGAAACAGTAGAGGTTATCACTTTAGATAGTCTGACACATCAAACAGTATAGGAGAAATTATGTCCACGATTATTGTATTTATCATCATTTTAGTTTTAGCAGGTGCAGCTATGCACCATATCATCAAAGGAAAAGGACGCTGTGGCGATTGTGACTGTCAATGTGAAATCAAAGAAAAAATGAGACAAAAATAAAGAGAAAACTAAAAATATGACAGAGGTTGTCAGGTTATTTGTTATATGATTTATTAAAAAAGGAGAACACAACATGGTAAGACCTACTAGCAAGACTGAGTTGATTAGTGCAGCAACACAGCAATATGCAAAGCTACAGTCATTGATTTCCCGATTAACAGAAGAAGAGTTGAATACCACATTTGATTTTTCAAAAGATGAGAAACGGAAAGAAGCTCATTGGAAGAGAGATAAAAATCTTAGAGATGTTCTCATTCATCTTTATGAGTGGCAACAATTACTTCTCAATTGGGTGTATTCCAATCAAAATGGTGTCGAAAAATCGTTTTTGCCAGCACCTTATAATTGGAGAAGCTATGGTGAGATGAATGTGGCATTTTGGCAAAAACATCAACAGACACCGCTAGAAAAAGCAATCAAGTTGCTTCATCAATCACAGGAAAAAGTGCTAACCCTGGCTGAAACCTTTACAAATGAAGAGCTGTTTTCAAAGAGCGTTTATAAATGGGTTGGTGGGAGTACTCTTGGCTCCTACTTTGTCAGCTGCACATCCAGTCACTACGACTGGGCTATGAAGAAGCTGAAAGCACATCAAAAGAACTGTAAAAATCAGTAAACAATCAGTATGGTTGGGAGCAAAAATACAAACAACAATGCTCAAGCGAGCCAAATCCACAGTAGCTCATCTCGTCCGCTGGGCTGACGGAGCCAATCAAAACAGTTTCATCCTGCTCGCCGGGCTGACGGAGCAAACCAAAAGTAGTTCATCTCGTCCGCCGGGTTGACGTGGTAAACTAAAAGTAGTTCATCTCGTCCGCCGGGCTGACGGAGCCAATCAAAACAGTTTCATCCTGCTCGCCGGGCTGATGGAGCAAACCAAAAGTAGTTCATCTCGTCCGCCGGGTCGACGTGGTAAACTAAAAGTCATTTATCTTTTCGACTAGGTCGACAGATCCAATCCAAAGCGGTTCATTTTATCGACCAAGTCGACAAAGCGAACCTCACGTCATTTCATCCGAGAGTCAGTCCAGCTGTCTATAAAATAAATCGGTCCGTCAACTTAGCTGACGGACCGATTTTGTCTGAACTCATTGATATCTTATTTGCTGTTATCTCCCATTAGTAAGTCTTTTGGTTGCTTACTAAGGAGCGTGATTGAAGCAATGAGGACGGAAACGATGATAATGGCAAGTCCAAAGATGACCACTTTGGTCATATCATCAGGAGATACATGTACATTGAGGCTAGTGAGGGTCTTGTTAAAGCCATCCACTTCAGCCCCGCCTCCAAGATTGGCGCTCTTACCTTCTCGAGCTAGTTTTTCAGCAATACCACTGGTAACTTGTTTTAAAATGCTATTTCCCATCACCTTGCTGACAGCACTACCTGCAAAGTAAGCACCAATGAAGCTAAATATACTTACAAAGAGAACTTCTGTGATAAATTGGAAGAAAATCTTTGTTTTGCTAATTCCCATTGAAAGCATGATTCCCATTTCTTTTCTACGACCATTGATCCATAAGAACAAGACTAGCGTAAGAACAATCGCTCCAAAGATTAGCGTTCCGATTAAGAGGTTTCCAGTAACGCCGTAAATACCGTTAATAGAAGATTGAAGTGCTGGGAAGTTGCTTGTGCTCTTAACAAGGGTGTAGGCTTCCCAATCAATAGATGATATTTCTTTTACTTTCGCCATCACTTTATCAATATCTTGGCTACCGTTTACAAAGAAAGTAGCATCTTGATAAATAGCGTTTTTATCTGTTGAACCTTGTAAAGTTTTAGTCGTTTCTAAGTCTGTGATAAAGGTATTTTCATACAATTCTTGAGGACTAGAAACGCCTCCTTTATTTTTCCCGTCAAAAATTCCGATAACTGTCACTTTAGTCGTTTTATTAGCTTTGCGAACGTTATCATAGTCATAAGTATTCGATTTTATATTAATCGTATCGCCAACTTTAAGTTTGTTCTTTTCTGCAAAATCTTTATGAATTAAAGCAACATTTTTGTCATTTTTGTTGATATGTCTACCTTCAACTAGTTTGAAGGTTTCTGCGGTAAATTTATCATCTTTAGATGAATCGTTGATACCTGTTGCCATAATGGCACGGCCGAATTTTTGTTTTCTATCTTCGCTTTCAAAGTCGGTTTCTCCAGATTCAACCAATTGGTGATCAATTAAGTCAGCGACAACATTCATTCGTTTGATGTAGCCAGAGATACCTTTAACTTTTTCTACAGCTTCGATATCTTCGCCTTTAAGATTTCCTGCTCCGCGAGGTGTACCTTGGTTCACTTCGCGGTTAATCTGCATTGAGAAACTGCTAGTGATATTTTTGAAAGTTTCTTTTGAAGCAGCGTCTGTTGCATTTTTAACAGCAATACTGCCAAGTGTTAAAGTAGAGATGGCTAACAGGATTAAAAAGATAATCAGTGTTTTTATTTTTTTGCGCCATACATAGGCAAGAGCGTTCTTTATCGTTAACATATAATTTCTTCTCCTTGGAGGTCTTATTTATAATTCTTAGTGACTTCGATTAAGTTCTTATTGCTTAACTCTAAGACGACGTCTGCTTTATTAGCTAACTCTTTGCTGTGTGTCACCACAATCACACATTTATTTTTTTGTTTAGCTGATTTAATTAGGATTTCAATGATGTCCATGGCAGTACCTTCATCTAAGTTTCCAGTTGGTTCATCTGCTAAGATAATTGGTGCTGTAGATGCAAGAGCGCGTGCAATAGCAACCCGTTGCTGCTGGCCACCTGATAATCGTAATACGTTACGATGGATTTCTTTTTCGTTGAGTCCAAGTTGTAGTAAGCTATCTTTACTTGCTTGAGAATTTACGAGTCGAACATTCTCCATCGGAGTTAAGTAATCGATTAAATTATAATTTTGGAAAACCAGGGAGATTTGTTTCCGTCTGTGATGGTTATAGCCTTTTTGGGCGATGTCTTGATCTTCAAAGAGGATTTTTCCTTTTGTAGGAGTATCAAGTCCTGCAAGAAGGGAAAGCAAGGTTGATTTTCCTGCACCAGATTTCCCTATAATAGCATAAAATTTTCCTTCTTCAAATGAAGCTGTGATCTGATTCAATACATTTTCTTGTAGGCTATTGTATTGGTAACTAACTGAATCCATTTTTAAAATTGTCATGTTTTGTCTCCTTAACTTATATCGGTTAAAATATCTTTTGGTTTTTTATGTAGGATAATAGAAGATGAACCTACTACTGCAAGTAAAATAATGATGAGCAGTATTCCATAAGTCATCAAAATAGTAGAGGCATGTAAGTGCGGAACGATATTTTCAAAAATAGCGGATGAGCTATCTTGTTGTTGACCGCCTTTTATAAACCCTTTGAATACCATGGTGGAAATATAAGAGCCACTAATAGAAGCTAGTGCCATACTAAATACTGATATGATAACCAGTTCTAGTATGAATTGAGAGATAATCATCGCTTTTGAAATACCAAGAGATAATAGTACTCCGATTTCATAAATCCTTTCTCTCAACCAGAACATGAGAATCAAGGAAAGAACGATGATACTTCCAATAATGATACTGAAAGTTAAAACATTAATAATCTGTTTGAAACTGGTAACAGAAGAAGAAACTGCTTCAAAAGCTTTAGAGTTTTTAACAAGATCAGTTTGCTTCCAATCAATTTTTGACTTTTTGACTGTATTGATGACTTTATCAATTTGATTTGGATTTGATACGAAATAAACGGCTGCAGATAATTTATAATCAGCTGGTTTGTAGCCTTGTAAGTGTTGGCTCGATTCATAGTCCATATAGACAGTATTTTCTGTCGCATCTGAGCTTAAACCTGTTTGTTTCTCTTCTTTTTTTCCAGAGAAGATACCAGCAATTTCAAACTCTACTTCATGGAGTTGTTTAGCATCCTCATCCTTTAAGGAAGCTCCCTTTAGTTTTAGTTTATCTCCAACCTTTAAATGGTTCTTTTTAGCTAATTTTTCATGGATGAGAATCTTGGATTTATCGCCTTTACGAATTGGCTTTCCTTGTTCAAGTTTGAAAACACCACTTGCAAAGGTTGTTTCTAGAGTAGAATCACTTGTTCCTAATGCAGCAACCAGATTGTTGAGGACAGGGTTTTGATTGTCTCTTGTGACACCTTGTTTTTTCTTAACAACAGTTTTATCTGTCAAACTTGCTAAAGCATCGTATTTGAAGTTGAATTTTGAAATTTCTTTATTCTCAAGTAATTTTTCTGCTGTTTTTAGTGAAAGTGGTCGTTCAAGTGTTTTGCTAGTTATTGTAAAGCCAGTATTTGATGCGTCATAGATTTTCTTTTCGATATTATTAGTCGTTCCCATAATAGAAAAGCTACTAGTTAAGGCAGTTGAAATGAGAGTAAGTATCAGAAATACAAGAAGAGTTTTAACTCTTTTTCTACTGATGTAATTCAAAGCCTGCTTGGCTATTTGCATAATTTTCTTCCCTTCTATATATTTTAAAACTAAATCGGTACCGTGTTCTATGTTAAAGCAGTTACCTTAAAATAGTTTTAAGGTTTAAGGTAATTTTAAGTTTTTTGGCTGATTTTTTTCTGTTTTTTCTGTAATTTTTTATAAAATATTAAAAGCTGAAAGAAGGAAGGAATTCTACGATCTTTTGATTGATAATGTTTTATAAGAAAAAGCAGTCATTTTTTTGTTATATGTTATAATAGAATGGAGAAATTAGAAATGAGATGGATATGACAAAGATAATTGATGGCAAGGCTTTGGCAGAAAAATTGCAAATACAGTTAGCAGAAAAGGTTAGAAAATTAAAAGACGAAACAGGATCGATTCCAGGACTTGTAGTGATTTTAGTGGGGAATAACCCAGCCAGTCAGATTTATGTGCGAAATAAAGAGCGCTCCGCTTTGTCTGTAGGGCTTCGGAGCGAAGTAATACGTCTGCCAGAAACGACTAGTCAAGAAGAATTACTTACTTTGATAGAACGATACAATCAAGACTCAGCTTGGCATGGTATTTTAGTGCAATTGCCTCTTCCCAAACACATTGATGAAGAAGCGGTGCTGCTAGCGATTGATCCCGATAAAGATGTGGATGGCTTTCATCCGATGAATATGGGGCGACTCTGGAGTGGTCATCCTGTTATGATCCCTTCAACACCTGCTGGTATTATGGAAATGTTTCATGAGTATGGTGTTGACTTAGAAGGCAAACGTGCGGTGGTCATTGGACGAAGTAATATTGTGGGTAAGCCGATGGCACAGCTCTTGCTGGCTAAAAATGCCACAGTAACTTTGACTCATTCGCGGACACATCATTTGTCAGAGATCACAAAAAAGGCTGATATTTTGGTTGTCGCTATTGGGCGTGGTCACTTTGTGACGAAAGATTTTGTTAAAGAAGGTGCAGTCGTGATTGATGTGGGGATGAACCGCGATCAGAATGGTAAATTGATTGGCGATGTAAAATTTGATGAAGTATCAGAAATCGCTAGTCTCATTACTCCTGTGCCAAAGGGCGTTGGTCCCATGACTATTACTATGCTTATGGAACAGACATATAGAGCCTGCAAACGGAGTTTGAAGAAATAGAGTGCGACATGTTTTCGATTTTGGAGGCATGTCTATTTTGTTTATGGTAAAATAAAGATAAACAAGGGTGTCACTTCTCTACTGGCATAAGTGAAGGGAGCAAACATGAAAGTGGTAGACTATACATTATTGAAAAAGGTTATTCAACCACGTGCGCTGAATGGTCACAAGGGAGAGTATGGTCGTCTGTTATTGATTGGCGGTACTTATCCGTTTGGTGGCGCAATAATAATGGCAGCAATGGCTGCGATCTATAGTGGAGCTGGATTAGTCACAGTGGCAACAGATAAGGAAAATATCCCATCGTTACATGCACAATTACCTGAAGCAATGGCTTTTGATATTCGGGACGAGAAATTATTGAAAGAACAGATCCAAAAGGCAGATGTGCTATTGATTGGTCCAGGTTTGGCTGAAAATCCTCTTGAAAAAGCTACTTTACAGTTGGTAATAAATCTTGCTAGTGAACGTCAAGTTTTTATCATGGATGGTGGAGCCATTTCTTTTTTTAGCAAAGAAGTTTTGCCATTTCCAAAGGCACAGACGATTTTTACACCACATCAAAAAGAATGGGAACGGTTGAGTGGATTAAAGCTAACAGAGCAGACACTCGAAAAAAGTCAAGAAGCAGTTAATGCCTTTCCTGTTAAAACTATCGTTGTTCAAAAAAAGCATGGAACGACTATTTTTCAAAGTGGAAATCGGAACTGTTTTCAACTGTCCATTGGAGGTCCGTATCAAGCAACAGGCGGTATGGGGGACACGCTTGCAGGTATGATTGCGGGCTTTACAGGACAATTTAAAACGAGCTCTCTACTAGATCGTGTAACTGCCGCTGTCTATCTTCATTCGGCGATTGCAGAGGAGTTGAGCAAAAAATCTTATGTGGTCTTGCCAACAAAAATTAGTAAAGAGATTCCTAAGTGGATGAAGAAATGGTGTTAGTTTTTATGAATTCTGTCAATGATTTTTTATAGATAGTTTGGTATAATAAACATTACAAATGAAGAAGAACTATAGGAGAAGAAAGGAGAGAAATGGCTGAGTATTTATCTGTATCGACCTTGACTAAATATTTAAAGTTAAAGTTTGATAAAGATCCTTATTTAGAGCGGGTTTATTTGACAGGAGAAGTTTCCAATTTTCGCAAACGTCCGAATCATCAGTATTTCTCTCTCAAAGACGAAAAGGCTGTCATTCAGGCAACAATCTGGGGCGGAGTTTACAAAAAGCTAGGTTTTGACTTGGAAGAAGGCATGAAAATCAATGTTGTCGGCCGGATTCAGCTTTATGAGCCAAGTGGCTCCTACTCTATTATCATTGAAAAAGCGGAGCCAGATGGTGTAGGGGCTTTGGCAATTCAGTTTGAGCAGCTTAAAAAACGGTTAGGGGAAGAAGGCTTGTTTGAGACTCGATTTAAACAAACCTTACCCCAATTTCCTAAGAAAATTGGGGTAGTGACTAGTCCTAGTGGTGCAGTGATTCGCGATATTATTACAACTGTTAGCCGTCGTTTTCCAGGAGTAGAGATTATTCTTTATCCAACCAAAGTACAGGGAGAAGGAGCTGCTACTCAGGTGGCAGATAGTATCCGTCGTGCTAATACACGAAGGGATTTAGATGTCCTTATCATCGGTCGAGGTGGTGGATCAATTGAAGATCTTTGGTCATTTAACGAAGAAATTGTTGTCCGTGCCATTTTTGAATCTCAAATTCCAATCATTTCAAGTGTAGGGCATGAAACAGATACGACTTTGGCAGATTTTGTTGCAGATAGACGCGCCGCAACGCCAACTGCCGCTGCAGAACTAGCAACACCTGTAACAAAATTGGATCTCTTAGCGCACATACAGCAGCAACAAAATCGTTTGGCTACTGCTACGTCTAATCGTCTTACCTATAATCGTGAGCGATTGGTTAAGTTGAGCCAGTCTGTCATTTTTCGTCAACCGGAACGATTATATGATAACTATCTTCAAAAATTAGATCAATTAAATTTGCGACTCAAGCAACAAATTCGCGAATATTATAGTGAAGGGATGCAGCAAGCAAGGCTCTTAGAACATCGTTTGGAGGCTTTATCTCCTTTAAGGATGGTTCAGACTTATCAAGAACGTGCAGTCCAGTTGGAACGCCTTTTACGTAGCAATATGGCGGTGATTTATGATTACAAGGTAGCAGAAGTCAAGCGTTTATCTGATGCATTGCTTATGTTGGATACCAGTCGAATTGTGGCTCGTGGCTATGCGATTGTTCAAAAAGACGACAAGGTGGTATCAGGTACCAAAGATATAGAAAAGGGTGACAAGGTCAGTGTAGTTATGCATGACGGTCATCTGGAAGTTGAGGTAAAAAATGTCAAAAGAAAAGAAATTTGAAGAAAATTTAGCTGATTTAGAAGTCATTGTGCAAAAGTTAGAAAACGGAGATGTCCCTTTGGAAGAAGCGATTTCTGAGTTTCAAAAAGGAATGCAACTTTCAAAGGAACTTCAAGCAACCTTAGATAAGGCAGAAAAAACACTAGTCAAGGTTATGCAGGCTGACGGCACAGAAACGGAAGTGGAATGAAACAAGACGAAAAATTGGTTAGAATTGGACGGACTATTGAGAATTTTTATGTTCAAAAGATGGTATCGGCTGATTTGATTGAAGCGATTCTTTACTCGATCAATGCAGGCGGCAAGCGGATTCGCCCTCTGCTGCTTTTGGAATTGTTAGAAGGTATGGGTTTGGAATTGACGGAGGCCCATTTTCAGGTGGCCGCAGCGCTTGAGATGATTCATACTGGAAGTTTGATTCATGACGATTTGCCAGCTATGGATGATGATGATTATCGTCGTGGTCGTTTAACCAGCCACAAAAAATTTGGAGAGGATATGGCTATTTTAGCAGGGGATTCGCTCTTTTTGGATTCTTATGCCTTAGTAGCAGAAGCGGCATTACCTAGTCAGATTAGGGCAAACTTAATTGCAGAATTATCTCAAGCTGCTGGAACCTTTGGCATGGTTGGAGGTCAAGTTCTTGATATGCAAGGAGAAGGTCGTAGCGTTAGTTTGGAAGAGTTACAGGTTATTCATGCTAACAAAACTGGTAAGCTCCTGACCTATCCTTTTATTGCAGCTGGTTTGATTGCTGAACTAGCAGAACCGCAGCAAGAAAAATTAAGAAAAACGGGTCAATTACTTGGACTAGCTTTTCAGGTGCGAGATGATATTCTAGATGAGACAGCGAGTTTTGAGGACTTGGGGAAGACACCACAGAAAGATGTAGCAGCAGGGAAGGCCACTTATCCAGCTATTTTGGGCTTGGATGGTGCTAAGCATTTCTTTGAAGAACAGTTGAGCGCAGCTGAGATTTTATTAGCAGAGGTAGAAATGGACATAGATTTTTCAGGGTCTGCTATCAGAAAAATAATAGAAAGTTTGAGGCTTAATGACGAAGGAAAGAGTAGATGTTCTAGCTTATAAGCAAGGTTTGTTTGAAACGAGAGAACAAGCTAAACGAGGGGTCATGGCAGGTTTAGTTGTTGCCGTTGCCAATGGTCAACGTTTTGATAAACCTGGTGAAAAAATTGATGAAAGTATGGAGTTGAAACTCAAGGGAGAAAAGCTCAAATATGTCAGTCGTGGTGGTTTAAAATTAGAAAAGGCTTTGCAGGTGTTTGACATTTCAGTTGAGGAGCAGGTCACGCTGGACATTGGAGCCTCGACAGGTGGCTTTACGGATGTTATGCTGCAAAATGGTGCGCAGCAAGTCTACGCAGTAGATGTCGGCACGAATCAGCTGGCATGGAAACTCCGTCAAGATGAGCGAGTGGTCAGCATGGAGCAATTTAACTTTCGTTATGCTGAAGCAGCTGATTTTGAGAAGATACCTAGTTTTGCCTCCATTGATGTCAGTTTTATCTCGCTTCGTCTCATTCTACCAGCTTTGCATAAGGTTTTGGCTAAAAATGGAGAAGTTGTGGCACTCATTAAGCCGCAGTTTGAGGCCGGTAGAGAGCAAATTGGTAAAAATGGAATTGTAAAAGATAAAAAAGTGCATCAAGCAGTTTTAGAAAAAGTAACGGACTTTATGGTTGAAGCCGGATTCTCTGTTAAAGGTCTGGATTTCTCCCCTATTCAAGGTGGACATGGGAACGTGGAATTTCTGGCCTATTTAGAAAAAAGGTTTCACCCCGAAAACCTAGTAAAGACGATGATTACAACTGTCGTGGAAACAGCACATAAGGAATTTAAGGATGAATAAAAAAGAAAGATTAGAAAAAATTAGACATTTTGTGTCGGATTATGAAGTTGGAACACAAGAAGCTATTGTAGAATATCTGAAACAATCAGGAATCACAGCAACACAGGCAACCATTTCACGAGACATTAAAGAGCTGGGAATTGTCAAAATTCCGCAGAAGAATAACACCTATATCTATGAATTACCAAAATCAGCTAGTACAAGCTTAAAATTAGCGGATAACAATATTTTAGATTCTGAGTTGTTAAGAAATATGATCAACCTTCGCCTTGTCCCTGGAAGCACAGCTTTTGTGAAGCGACAAATTGTAGAAGATTTTTCTGATGACATTTTTAGTATTTTAGCGGATGATGACACAATCCTCCTTATTTTCCGTAATGAAGAAATGGCTCATAAGGTATTGGAAGAGATAAAAAATTGGTAGGTAGCCTATGTTACTTGAAATTTCCATTAAAAATTTTGCAATTATTGAAGAGGTTTCTCTCAATTTTGAGCAAGGCATGACCGTTTTGACAGGTGAAACGGGTGCTGGGAAGTCTATTATCATTGATGCTATGAATATGATGTTGGGAAGCCGAGCAACAACAGATGTGATTCGTCATGGCGCACCAAAAGCTGAGATTGAAGGACTGTTTGCGATTGAACAGAGTAAAGCTTTGGTTGAAATCTTTGAGCAGCAGGGGCTTGATATGACAGATGAGTTGATTATTCGGCGAGAAATTTTCCAAAACGGTCGCAGTATCAGCCGTATTAATGGTCAAATGGTCAATTTATCCGTTTTGCGATCGGTTGGACAGCATTTGGTGGATATTCACGGTCAGCACGACCAAGAAGAGTTGATGCGACCGCAGCTTCATATTTCCATGTTGGACGAGTTTGGAGATGAAGTATTTTTTAAACTCAAAGCGGATTATCAGCAAACTTTTGATCAGTATCGTCAGTTGCGTAAGCAAGTTATAACGATTCAGAAGAATCAAGAAGAAAATAAGGCGCGGATTGATATGCTGGAATATCAGATTGCAGAGATTGAGGCGGCCAATTTAAGAGCTGGCGAAGATTTGGCATTAAACCAAGAACGCGATAAATTACTCAACCATAAGCAGATTGCAGACACTTTGACAAATACCTACGCTATGCTGGATAATGAGGAGTTTTCGAGTTTATCTAATATTCGAGCTGCCATGAATGATATGGAAGCTATCGAAGAGTACGATGTTACTTACAAAGAAATTGCGGCTAATCTTGCTGAGTCTTACTATGTACTGGAAGACGCAACAAAGCGTTTGGAAGACATTCTAGATAACATGGATTTTGATGGTGATCGTCTCTTAGAAGTTGAAAGGCGTCTAGATCTGATTTATAGCATTACTCGTAAATACGGTGGGCATGTGGATGATGTGTTAGCTTATTTAGAGCAAATTTCTAAAGAATATGCGCTTTTGACTGGAAAGAATCTCTCATCAAATGATTTGGATCAAGAGCTGAGAAAGCTAGAGAAAGATTTGGTCTCTCTAGCAGGTCGTCTGAGTCAGGAACGGCACGAATTAGCCCAGCAATTGGAAGCAGAGATTCAGCAAGAATTAAAAGATCTCTATATGGAAAAGGCGAATTTTCGAGTTCAATTTACCAAAGGAAAGTTTAGCCGCGAGGGAAATGAGCATGTTGAATTTTACATTTCAACTAATCCGGGCGAAGATTACAAACCGCTCGTTAAGATTGCCTCCGGTGGTGAATTGTCACGTTTGATGTTGGCAATCAAGTCTGCTTTTTCTCGTAAAGAAGGCAAGACAAGCATTGTTTTTGATGAAGTAGACACAGGCGTATCTGGACGTGTTGCGCAAGCTATTGCTCAGAAAATTCATAAAATTGGCTCCAATGGACAAGTTCTTGCCATCTCGCACCTACCACAAGTGATTGCCATTGCAGATTATCAATTTTTCATCGAGAAAATATCAGATGAATATTCAACAGTTTCAACAGTTCGCTTGTTGTCTGATGAAGAGCGTATCGAAGAGATTGCTAAAATGTTAGCGGGTGAAAATGTGACTGAAGCAGCTCTCACGCAGGCTAGAGAACTATTGAAACAGTGAATGGGTTGACGTTGTTCGTCTCCTTCGTTATGCCAAAGTTCTGGTATAATGACCCCGGATATTTGTATAATCTAATTCCTACAAAGTTGCTTAAGTATCTAGAAGGCTGCTAAGTCAGCAATTGAATAAAACGAAGTTTTCGTCAAAAGCACTCTTCCAAATTTGGAAGAGTGACTTACTTCGCAAGTTTTATCTGTAACTTCAAAGTAGTACTTTGAGTAGTTCGTTTCTGCACCAGTTGTTTACTATACAAGAGGCTTTGAAGTTGGAGGCTTGCGTTTCAATCTCTTCTTTTATCAGGAGGAAAACCATGACAAATTATTTTGTAATTGGAGATGTACATGGAAAGGCAAATATGCTAGAAACGCTACTCAAAAAATGGGATGGAAAAAGCCAGCTCATTTTTTTAGGAGATTTGATTGATCGTGGTGAGGATAGTAGAGCAGTTTTAGAGTGTGTGAAGAACCTTGTTGTAAAGCAAGGAGCAATTTGCATTTCTGGAAATCATGAGTATATGTTTCTAACTTGGTTAGATAATCCCGAGAGAGGATATGAACATTATCGCCGTAATGGTGGAGATACGACAATCAATTCCATTTTAAGACGATCTTTAGATACTCCTGTTGATGGAGTGGAAGATGCTAAGCGCGTGTTAGAAGAGGCACCAGATCTCGTGACTTTCATCCGTCAGATGCCCTTCTTTGTTGAAACAGAACAGTATATTTTTGTGCATGCCGGTATTGATTTAGATTTGAAAGATTGGCACCAAACTAGTGATTATCAAAAGGTTTGGTTGCGTGAACCCTTTCATCAGGGATACAATCAAACCGGAAAGACAATCGTATTTGGTCATACCCCAACTTTTTATCTCTTTTCTGAGAGACCTGGGACAAGTCACCTTTGGAGAACGCAGGATCAAAAAATTGGTATGGATGGTGGAGCTGTCTATGGTGGGGTTCTCCATGGAGTTTTATTCGGAGACGAGGGCATTTTAGAACATTATTTCGTCAAAAATCATACATTGGTGGCTGAAGATAACTGAATGTTGTACAACAAAAGAGTTGAAAGAACTTTTCAAGTAAGTTTTCTTTCAACTCTTTTTGTTTATTTTCCAGCTATATTTTTGACATCTTTAATCATTAATTTAGTAGACTCGAGACCACCACCGCTAAGGTACCAAAGATCCGATGTTAAATTAACAATCGCTTTCTTTTTAGCAGCATTTGTTTCTTGAATTAGTGAATTATTCAATAAATCTTTATTCACTGAATTATCGCCACCGATAGCAAGAGTTCGGTTGAGAGAGAAAATAATGTCTGGGTTAATTTGTTTGACACTTTCGAAACTGACCTCTTGACCGTGCCGAGAGTCTTTAATTTTGGCATCAGTGGCTTTGAATTTCAGGGTGCTATAAAGAAATGCAAAACGTGATTTCGCACCAAATGCTGACATTGCGCCCTCGTTCAGCATAAGCGTTAAGGCTTTTTTAGTTGACTTTTCATTTGCACTTGCAACACTTTCAATCTCTTTATCTAATGCAGCTAGTTCGCTTTTAGCTTTTTTTGTTCCATCTTCTCCAAAGATACTTGCCAGGGAGAGGATATTTTGTTTAGTAGACCCCCAATAATCTTTATTATCTGCTTTAAAAAGGACAGTAGGAGCAATTTCTTTAAATTTCTTAACATACTGTGCTGTACGTGGAGAAGCAATGATTAAATCTGGTTTCAAGGCGGCGATTGCTTCCATATCAGGTTCTTTCATGGTGCCAACATTTTTGATGTTTTTTGAAAGATTTTTCAAGTAAGCAGGCAAGGTTTTCTTTGGAATCCCAGCGAGACTACTTTCCTTTCCTAGAGCCCGAATGGTATCGGCTGCACCAAGGTCAAACGTAACAATTTTTTTAGGATTGATTGGAACTTTAGTCTCCCCTGCTGCTGATTTAATAGAGACTTCACTTGCAGAAGATGAGGTATTTGTCTTTGTGTTTTGTTTATTATGAGCGCCACAAGCTGCTAAAAATACAACAGCAAAAGCTGTAAGGATAGATAACAATAGTTTTTTTGTATTCTGTTTCATCAGAAATCCTCCAAATTTAAATTATAGATATACACAGATTTTTTTCCCGTTGATTTCACCAAGGGTTATGTCCATTTCGTACAATGAATCTAAAGTTTCTTTTTTCATGATTTGTTCCGTCGTACCTTGACAAAAGAGTTTCCCATCTTTAAAGGCGACAATCTCATCCACATATTGACTAGCGATATTGATATCGTGAATGACAATAATAATCGTTTTTCCCAGATCATCCACAAGTGAACGCAAGATTTTCATCATGGCAATACTTTGCTTAATATCCAGATTATTCAGTGGCTCATCCAAAAGAATAAAATCTGTATCCTGTGCCAAAACCATGGCAATAAAGACACGTTGCAATTGCCCTCCTGAAAGTGTATCAATAAAGCGATTTCGCAAGTCAAGGATATTCAGATAAATCAAGGCTTGCTCCACTTGTTGAACATCATCTTTTGTTAAGTGATCTTGGCTATATGGAAAGCGCCCAAATGAAACTAGTTCTTCAACAGTTAATTTCGATTGATAGTTGATTTTTTGCTTTAAAATTGTTAGCTCTTTAGCTAATTCTCTAGAATTCCAAGCTTCAATTTCTTTTCCTTTGATACTGAGAAACCCCTGATCTTTTTTGAGTAAGCGACTCATGATAGAGAGAAGAGTAGATTTTCCAGCACCGTTTGGTCCGATAAAGGCGGTGAATTTACTGGGAGAAATTCTTAAACGAATGTCGTCTAAGACTAACTCTTCCCCAAATGATTTGCTAATGTTTTCTAATTGCATTTAACGTTTTGCCTCCTTTGCTAAGAGATAGAAGAAGAAAGAACCTCCTACTAACTCGATGACCATGCTGACATTAATTTGTAGTTGAAAGATTCGCTCTACCAGCAGTTGTCCGCTGATTAGAAAGATAAAGCCGAGTAAACTGGCCACTAAAAAGAGCCATTTATGCTGGTATTCTTTGATGAGTAGATAGGCTAGATTAGACATCATAAAGCCAAAAAACATCATGGGTCCAGCTAAAGCAGTCGTTGACGAAGTCAGTAAAACAATAGCCCATAGCAGTTTTTTTTGCTCTTTTTCTACCTCTATGCCTAAAATCATAGCTGTCTTTTTATCTAAACGGAAGACATTGAGCACAGCATTCTTTTTCAGTACATATAGACTAACTAGTCCGATGATGACAGTAGCAATCAGAACAATTTCCATATTCATTCGTTGAAATGAAGGAAATAGTTTTGTTTGAAGCTTATCGTATTCGTTAGGATCCATCAACACTTGCAGAAAGGTACTTGTACTTCTAAATAGTATCCCTAATGCCATACAGATGAGTAAAATGAACACAAAACCTTGTTGTAACAGTTTTTTAATCATAGGCTGCAAACAAAGGAAAAATCCACATTGAATACTCAAAATGATAATAAACTCAAACAAGGGATTTGATATCTTTCCAATAAACTGATTGGCAAAAAATAGATAGACAGTCTGCATGAGTACGTAGAGAGCATCCAGGCCTAGGATACTTGGTGTTAAAAATCGATTTTCAGTAATCGTTTGGAAACTGATTGTTGAAAAACTAGCAGCAACTGCAATGATTAGATAGGCCAATAACTTTTGCGATCGCAGTTTTATGATAAAGCCTGTCAAAGGATACTCCGTTGGCATCAGGTAGAAAAATATAGCTACTACAGCTACAAAGAGTAGTAAGATGATGAGCCCTTTTGTTTGGATTTTCATTTTATTCATGAGTGGCACCTCGCCATAAAAGATAAATGAATGTTAAACTTCCAAAAATTCCCAGAATCAAACTAACTGAGATTTCGTAGGGACGGATCACCATACGTGACATAATATCACAGATTAAAATTAAGCCTGCTCCCGTCAGGGCAGTAATACTTTTGATGCGCGTGATATGATCTCCATAAAATTTTCGCACAATATTTGGTATAATCACGCCTATGAAAGGAAGCGAGCCCACTGTAATCATTGTCACACTGGTTGTGAGAGCAATGAGAAATAGGCTCAATCCTTCCATTTGATAAAAAGATATCCCTAGATTATGGCTAGCATCTTCTCCTAGATTCATAATTGTAAAAGTAGCAGACAACCGCCAGACAGCAATCAGAATAACAAAACTTAAAAAAAGCCACTCATATTGATGTGTCTGAATCATTGCAAAAGATCCTTGCGTCCACGATGTCATACTTTGCACTAGATCAAAACGATAGGCAAGAATTTCAGCAGCTGCACTAATGACACCACTATAAATAATTCCGACAAGTGGCAGTAACCATTTTTCCTTAAATGATAATTTTCTGATAAATCTAATAAAAATAATCGTAAAAAAAATAGAAGAGACAAAGGCGAAGAGCATTTTTTGAGCCAAATTCGCCGTTGGAAAGAAGAAGAGGCTGAGAAGCATACCGAACTTTGCAGCATTTACTGTTCCAATTGTACTAGGCGCCGCAAAATGATTCTGTGTAACAGTTTGCATCAGAAGTCCCGCAATACTCATGCTAGATCCTGCTAAAATGATACTAATAGTCCTTGGTAAGCGCGACTCTAAAAATAATAGCCAAGTGTTAGTCTCACCACTGAGTAGTTTATGCCAAGAAAAACTGCTAGCACCAACCATAATTGAAATGAAAGCCAGTATAAGACAAAGAATTCCTAAAAATTTTGTCTGTTTCATTTATCAACTATTCCCTCTTTCTCTAAAATTTACTTTAAATTAAGATACAAGAATAGGCTAACAAAAAAACATTAGAGTGTCAATTATTTTCTGAAAATTTAATAATTCTGTCTATTGAGAACAATAAAGAGCTATACACATCTTTTACATATTTTATTCAGAAAAATTATTCCACAAAAAGTTATTTTTTTGATATAATGAATTAAATAGATAAAATTTATAAAGTAGGAAAAACATGACAAAAATCAAAATTGTAACGGATTCATCTATTACGATTGAACCGCAAATTGTAGAGGATTTAGAGATTACAATCGTCCCTTTGTCTGTAATGGTAGATGGTGTTGTTTATTCCGATGCTGATCTGAAAGAAGGAGAATTTCTTCGCTTGATGCAGTCCAGTAAAAATCTTCCTAAAACAAGTCAACCGCCCGTCGGCGTCTTTGCAGAGGTTTTTGAACGATTGGGTGAACATGCTGATAAAATCATTTCAATTCATATGTCCCATGCTTTATCTGGAACAGTTGAAGCCGCCCGTCAAGGTGCCACTTTATCAAACGTCGATGTCACAGTCATTGATAGCTCTTTTACAGATCAAGCTTTGAAGTTTCAAGTGGTAGAAGCTGCCAAATTAGCCAAGGCAGGTGCTGATTTAGAAGATATTTTGGCAAAAATTGAAGAAGTGCGTGAAAAAACGGAACTTTATATCGGTGTATCAACTCTTGAAAATCTTGTAAAAGGAGGTCGCATTGGTCGTGTAACAGGACTTCTCAGCTCGCTTCTGAATATTCGAGTGGTAATGCAGATGAAACAGCATGAACTACAACCAATTGTAAAGGGGCGGGGCGTAAAAACTTTTAAAAAATGGGTCAATGATTTGGCTGTAAGTCTGAAGGATAAAAAAGTAACAGAGATTGGAATTTCGTATGCAGGAACTGCCGAATTGGCGAACGAAATGAAACAGATTTTGCAACCGTGTGTGGGAAAAACGATTTCTGTTTTGGAGACTGGTTCTATTATTCAAACACATACAGGTGAAAATGCGTGGGCAATCCTCGTTCGCTATGAATAAGTTTGATATTTTTGGAAAAATTGAAAAAAGTTCGTTTTGTGCTTGACCTAATAACATTTTTTAGATATGATAATACTTGTTAGAGTTAGTGACTACTAATTCATAAAATATTTTGGAGGATTTGTTAAATGGCTAACAAACAAGATTTGATTGCAAAAGTAGCAGAAGCTACAGAATTGACTAAGAAAGATTCAGCAGCAGCAGTTGATGCGGTATTCGCAGCAGTAACTGAATTCCTTTCAGCTGGTGAAAAAGTTCAATTGATCGGTTTTGGTAACTTTGAAGTTCGTGAACGTGCAGCTCGTAAAGGTCGTAACCCACAAACTGGTAAAGAAATCACAATCGCAGCTTCTAAAGTGCCAGCATTCAAAGCAGGTAAAGCTCTTAAAGACGCTGTTAAATAATTCAACGATAAAAAGCCTATTGTATCAACGTTTCGGTGTTGTGCAATAGGCTTTTCTTGTGTTTTGGGGCATTTTTGGGGCGTAAAATTAATAGTTTTCCATGATGTCAGCCACATTTGACTTCATTTTCTTGGTGATGTGGGTGTAAATTTGAACAGTTGTCTTTGAATCAGCGTGACCGACACGATCCATAATAGCTTTAAGCGGGACATTGTTTTCAGCCAGACGGCTGACTAGAGTATGACGGAAGATGTGGCTGGTAAGATTTTTCTGAATCGGTTTTTCCAATCGCTTGTTGGCAGCTTTAAGAGCTAGGTTGAAAGAGTTAGTTTGAATGGGAACTCCGTTTTTAGTTGTGAAAAGGTAGCCCATGTCTCTATATCGTAGATTGGTATTTTTTTCCAGTTCATTCATGAACTCTATTTCTTTGAGGATTTCCATTTCCCGGTTGGTCATGATTGTTTCTCGGTAGGAAGCAAGAGTTTTAGGAGTTGTCTTTTCACCGTTACGGTAGCCCTCTGTGTGGTCATAGGTCCCGTGCAACTGTAGAGCCCTGGTTTCAAAATCATAATTTGTTGGTTCGATACTGACCGCCTCACCAATACGGCAGCCATTTAGGCTCATGAACTCAGACAGTAACCCTAAACGGTAAGTGTTGGGGCGTCGATATAACTCTTTAAGAAGCGGTTGGATTTCATCCTCTTCAAGATATTTTTCTTCAATTTTCTTCCAATCTTCCAAAGTTTTCTTTATTCGCGGGAGCTTGGCCCGCCGAGACGGATTATCTTTAATAATATTCAGATCAACAGCGTAATCAAAAGCAAGGTTGAGCATAGATTTGTGACGTTCTTTCTTGTTTCTGGAGCAGTCGAGATTGTCTAGGTAAGTTTGGACATATTTGGGATCAATATTGACCACTTTTACATTCAGTCCAAAAGACTCTCTTATTTCCCTGATATTCCCCCTTAACGAAGCGATAGATGACCGTTTTATCTCTTGTTGATAAAATCCCCACCACTGGTTTAAAAGAGCTGTAAAGAGCATTTCTGACGTTTTTAGGTTATTCAAAAGGTTAGTTATCTTAGTATCAAGTATCTTTTGGGCTTCTTTTCGTATTCTGGGGGTGTCTTTCTCCATGAGTATAGACGTTCTTTTCCATTTGTTGGTATAAGGGTCACGGTATCTTTCAACAAAATTTACTTTTCCGCTTTTGTGTTGTTCTACCCACATTGTTTTTTCTCCTATATTTTGGTAAAATGGGTACAAGAAAACGACCTTTTGAATGGTTGTTTCTTATACAATCGTTTTTGCCTCACGCTCAGAGTCGCCAAACTTTGAGAGCGTGGGGCTTTTTTATTTAATAAATTTTTTCAAAAACCATAGTAGCTTGAATTCTATCACCACCACCTAGTCCTTTACTTCCGCCATTGCTAGTAGCAATGGTATGTAGACGATAACCTTTTTTGGCTTGTTTATTGATTACATTTTCTAACTCTGTTAAATTTCCTGAACCAGTTCCAATAAATTTTTCTTTTAAAGTTACCTGTAATACGACGTAATGAAGATTCTCAATACCTGAAGCGGAAGAGAAAGATCCTTCTTCTTTTGCTTTGTCAAAAAATCCCATTTATTTACTCCTTGAATATTTTTTAGAAAATAGGGTGGCAACACCAAATGAAATGATACCAAGAATCAAAAAGAATATCCCTAAAACTGGTATCACAAACATCAATAGTAGACCTAAAATAATCATTACAATACCAGCCTGTTTATAGTCTTTTGCTGTGTAGTCTTTTGATTGTCGGATAGCTTTTTTCTTAACTTTAGCTGAACTTTTCTCTTTTGAAGATTTTACAATGTCCGATAATCCAAAAGTTGTTTTGCGATATACTTTGTTATACATTGCTTTTTTAGGGTTTTTAATCCAGCCTATTCCTTTTTGTCCATATCCTGGAATCACCGCTTTTTTTATTTGGCGCTTCCACTTTGATGTAGTCCTAGCTTTTAAGCTTCTTTTTAAACTAGGAGTTCTCATTCCTATTTTCATAAAACACTTCTTTATCTTTCTACCGGCATAAAATTGCCAACCACCTTACCGATAATCCGTGGCTCTTCCTCCCACTTAGCAAACTTATCATCGTATTTGTCATTTAGTGAGACGAGCCTTAGACCGTCTTTTTCTTTGTAGACTTTTTTTATGTAACTCTGGCCATCCCAATCAACAGCATAGATGGCACCATCATAGTCCCAACCAGTATCTTTAATAAGGGCGACAGATCCGTCAAGGAATTTAGGTTCCATGGAATCTCCATAGACCCAAGAAGCAAAGTCGTGGTCTATATCTTTGTTATAGAATACGACATCGTAGTTACGATCTTCCATGTAGTTGTAACCATTTCCTGCAGATAATTTCTCGAATACATGGTATTCGGCGAGAGGATCGGTGACTTCTGCTTTATTTGAATTTTCATTTTTCTGCTCTTTGAGCTGCTTGTCAGCAAATGTCAATACTTTTTCTTGACGCGGCTGGTGGAGCTGGTCGTAGATTTGTTGGATTTCAGATTTTGAAAGAACAGGGGGAGTAGCATTGATTTGAATTTCTTGATCGTCATCAAGCATATCAATCAAATCTTCTGCAGAAATTTGCATGCCTTTAGCAATTTTTTCTATCGTTTCATAAGATGGAACAATAGGTTTTTTTGACTTCGGATGCTCATTTTTTTCAAGCATAGAAATATACCCTTTTGTTAAATCAGATAATTCGCAAAAAGCATCCATAGATAACTTATGTTCTGATCTGTATGATTTTAGTAATTCTCCTAATTTCATTAAAAAACCCCTTTCTATATGTTGTTTAATCTATTATACACTTAAAAATAAAAAAAGTAAATATTTTTTGTTTAACACACTTGACAAATTATGTTTAACGTGTTAAACTATAATCAAGCTTAGAGATAAGCAAATAAAACGAAAGGAAAAATCATTATGCTAAAGCGCCGGCGCAAGAAAAAAGACCCTTGGCTGACACAGCCAAGAGCTACGGTAATAGCAGCGATAATAGCGCTTATCGCAGTTATACTCCAACTCTTATTTAAATAAGAGTCACGCCGAAGGAGTAGTAAGAACGGGGCGCAAGCCCCAACTCTTACACCGTCATTCTAGCATAATGTGTGGTGAAAAGCAATGGATAAAGATAAACTTTGGACAGTCGGCGGACTGGTCGCTATTGGTGTAATAATCACTATTGTGATTTGGAATTTGATTTTTTAGGTCATTACCTTAGTCAAAAATTTTTGGTAGAGAGGAGGAAAAGGATGGAAATACTGATTGTATCCATATTATCTTCAATCACCATTTCGTTCATAATGATGAAATGGCATATTCACAATACATCGGTATTGCTTGAAAAACATATCCACGACAGTGATGTTTGGTTTAAGGAACAAATGAAAATACTATTAACCTCTCTTACACAACACAAACATCAATAAAGTTTTGACCGAATTCAGTAATTATAAAACAGAGTTTACCTAATTCGAAACCTGGATTATGCTCAAGTAGATGAATTATGATTGGGTGTTTTTCTATAAAATAATATTCAGTTTCATCTGTTAGATGTTGAGTATCTTTTATTGATATAATACCAAGTCGTTCTAGGTTGATAATTGCAGCTGCATTGCGATGAAGATCAAACAGTTCTTCAGTGAGAAAAATTAAAGGAAAAAGAGTTTTTATTCCTTGTTCGTCCTGTAGGAACATCTTCATAGCTGGGGATGCTGCAAATTTACTGTAATTACTTTCGTTGAGAAATTGTAATATTTGTGCATCTAGTACATCTAGCTGTTTGATTACTTCCACAAATGACGAGTGAATCATACCGTTCTTTCTATTATCGAATGAAGAAGAGATAATTTTTGAAAACATATTTCTCAATTCCTCTTCTTCAATATAGTATCTGGACGCTTCAAGTGCTGGGCCTAATATCTTAATAGATGGCTCTTGAACATTTTCTGGAGGTATAGTTGCCACTTCTTGCAAGATATCGTTTTTCAATTTTTCTACACTTGCTTCACGGTTAGCTTTCAACAAGGCTGCTTGAGTAGAAACGTTGTGACCATAATTGATATACCACCAATCTTGCAATGTTTGAATAGGACCTGCAAACACACCGGCAGAAGTAGCGCCTCCTAGAAATCCCGTAACAAGAGGAAGGAAGTCTTGAAATTGATTAAGATCCATAGCTTTTCTCCTTTCTTAATTATTTGATTAACAAAAAAAGTTTAAATGGTAGTTAAAGTTAGCTTAATCGTTAATCATGGATATATTATAAAATAAATATAGCAAATTGTCAATATATGGTATATTATTGCAATGTTTTTAAACAAAAATACAATATATGGTAGGAGGAGTAACATGTGGGAAAAAATAAAGGCTGTCATGGATCGCAAAGGAATGACGATGTATGCTGTCAGTAAAAAAGCTGAAATTGACCAGAATGTACTCATCAATTTAAAGGTTGGTCGTACAAAACGCATTTACTTTGACAACATGCAAAAAATAGCTGACGCATTAGACGTCAGCCTAGATGAATTTAGATAAGGAGAAGAAAATGAATGAATTAGAAAGAACGGCCCTCAATGAAATACTGAGGACTGTAACGTATATTGCTGGGAAAGTAGAAGAAATTGATTCTAAGATTTCTTTGAGCGATTCACAAGCTCTTGAGCATCAAGAAAAGTAAGTTTCTTACCAAGGTAGAAAATGAAGCCATGTAAATAGTTTTTTAAGTCATAAATATCCTTATCTGGATTTTTTCGGAAGTAGTGACCTTCGTCGTTGCCAATGTATGTTGAAGCTAGAGCAACTGTCTTCAATTCTTCATCATCAATATATGTATCTATGACTTGCTTGAGTTGCATTCTTTCAATCTTGGCTTTATCATCCATGTTTGTCAAAATAACAAAATCTTTAACAAAAAATTCTAAAGCTTTACGATAGCCAATGCCTGCAATATGGTCAAGCTTCTCGTTTTCAGCTTTTAGGGCTTGTAGGTAAATATCTTTTCCGATAGGCGAAATGATGTCAATATCTTCTGGCATTGGGATATCACTAGGCAATTCAGGTTTAACTTCAACATGTGTTAGATTGTAATGGTTTGTACCGTCAAGAGTGGCAGAAAACTCTTCTACCCAGAAATGTTCGCAACCTGGACACTGCAATGTTATGAAAATATTACTTTTTCCTACAGATTTTTCACTGCTCCCTTTGCTTACAACATCTGGGATGATTGGTTTTCGGCAATTAGGGCAGGAATTCTCTATTACAACATCTTGTCTGGCATAGTTACTTATTTGAATTTCTACAAACATAGATTTTCTCCAATCGTTTTTATTCTATTATACCAAATTTGAAAGGAGGTGAGGATATGGATACCATCGCTATACGAGAAAACTCTATTCGTATAAATAATCAAAAAATAAATGGCGTGCAAGCTATTAAAATAAAAAGCACAGCCGAGAAAGGCTATGCCGAGGTTTATATCAAATTACTTGCTAAATTGGTTTGATATAAGATTTGAAATAACCTGAACAGATATTTCTTTTAAGACATCAAGAGAAGTAGAACCAACGTTCTTTGCGATTTCTTTAATTTTGTTCCAGTTAGTATCTTGTCTAATATCGTTAATAAATTGATGGCCGGCTGGAGATAAATCTATAATTGAGAAACCACCGAAAAAGTGTTGTACCTGTAAGAAGAGTCCGCTTGCTTCACATTGGCGAACATGATACAGGATTTCTTCATGATTATATTTATTCTCTAATTCTTGAAAAACAATTTCCTGTTCAACATCATTTGAATATGTAGCGTGTTTTTCGACAATAAGTAGAATATCACGTATGCAATCAGGTTTTAATTTCATTTTTAACCTCGAATATTTTATTTTTATTATATCATAACTACAAAAGGAGGTGAGGAATGGTGCAAGGAGAACGTTTAAAAAAATGGCGTGAGGCAGAAAAAATGTCTCAAGAGGAACTTGCAGAGAAGTCAAATGTTTCTCGAACAACAATACATTTGATAGAATCAGGTCAGTTTTCAACTGTTAAACTTCGAACACTTCAAAAATTAGCCGGAGTTTTTAATAAACATGTAAAAGATTTTTTTTGAAACGAATGTTTAACAAATTAAACTCAAAATAAGTCGATTATAACAAAAAAAGCAACTGAAAAATCAGTCGCTTACAAAAATAACTAACTTAATTATAACACAGAAAGGAACAATTTACTATGCCAAAAGCAGAAATAGTTTACAGACCTGCCAATCAGTCTGAAAAAGCAACATATGGTGACTATGCACACCTTTGCCAAATATGGGAAGGGTTGACAGTCGGAACTGCTAAAGGTTGGGCGGCAGAAATGAGAGAACATCCAGACTTCAGACAATTCATTGACAACCCAACTCACAGAATCGTCTTTGTCAATTACGAAGGATTTCGCCTGTTTGTTAAGTGGAAATCTCGCAACCGATACAGACCCAAAAAAGAAACACTGGCAGAGATGCTGGAAAACATTAAACGTGAAAAACAATTAGGAGTGTAAAAATGTTTAACAAAAAGAAAAGCTTACAAAAAGCCTTTGAGCTTATCGCAATATTTATTGATAAGTGCAACTTATCAGAGACTGAGAAATGCAATTTGAAAGGTCTCTTGATGAATATTAGAAGTCGAATGGAAGCAGCTTAATGAAAGAGGTAACAAAATGAGTACACTATATGAATTAACAGGTCAATATCTGACTATTTATGAAATGGATATTGACGAACAAACAAAGCAAGATACTTTGGAAGGTATGGACTGGGAAGAGGACTTTGTCAACAAGGCAGAAGGCTATGTCAAAGTTATCAAAAATTTAGAAGCAGACATTCCGGGAATTGATGAAGAAATCAAACGGCTACAAGATCGGAAGAAGAGTTTGCAGAATAAAATCGGCATACTCAAAGACAATCTGCAGACGGCCATGGAAGTGACCGGCAATGAGAGAATCAAGTCATCATTGTTTACCATTGCAATTCAAAATTCTAAGGCTAGTGTCAAGGTGGATGAAGCTCTGCTGCCTAAGAAATACTGGAATAAAAAAGTTACGGTAACGCCCGATAAAAAAGGACTTTACGAGTTGCTGAAAGAAGGTAAAAAAATTAAGGGTGCAGAGCTGCAGGAAAATAGAAGTTTGAGGATTCGCTGATGGGATTGATTAACAAAACTAGAATTACCGAAAATATTTCTGTCGTGATTGGTCACCGGGAAATCATTGTTAATGTAACTGAAAATTTCCCTTTTGATATCAAAATTGGGTTTCAAAAAATAGATGAAGTTCAACTGGATACGTGGCTTGGCAAGAAAGTATTTAAGCCAGAGTACAAGATGATCATTCAAGCGGTCGATTGTGAGAAGCCTGAATTTACAAATGAAGAAGAGCTAAAAATAAAAGACAAGCAGCATAAAGAATTGAAAACACTGTTTGCCTTTGCGAAAGCTAATAAACAGAATTGGTTTGAGACAGCTCTATTTGATGGCGTGCTTTCTGAGAAGGTGACAGCATGAAGATTTTATCAATTGACCCCTCAAGCAATCGAATTGAAAGCAGTACAACTGGAATTGTGCTCCTGGATAATGCAAGATTGGTCGACTATTGGGTAGTGCCGTTCGGTGCTCAAAACTTTAAGACCTGGTTCAAAGAAATTGGCCGTACTCTCGAAGTGGATACAGTAGTGGTTGAGAAATTCGAGGTAAGAGATAATGATTATTCCAGAGACAACTCGGTAGTTGAGACCATTGAAGCTATTGAGTTGTGCTATCCTGATCTGATTTTACAGAGGAATGCAGGTTATCAGGCAGATATACCAAATGACTTACTAAAAGCTTTGGGGCTTTGGACATTTGATAAGAGTCACCATCAGGATGTCAGGGCCGCTGCTAGACTTGGATTGTTTTGGGCCATAAGGAATGACATTGAGGAGGTGATCAAGGACATTGGCAGAATTGCAACTGAGAAAATGGCAGGCTGAGGCCGTTCGAAGAAGCGACCTGCTCACTAATGGAATTTTTCTGGAAGCTTTAGGTGGCAAAGGAAAAACCATCTGTGCCCTGGTTATTGCTAAACACAAGAAAGCTAAGAAAATTATCATCACAAATAATCGACTGGCTATTTTGACCGGCTGGGCGGAAGCAATCAAAGTTGTTGGATTTGATAGCGATGTCGAATTTGACATTGTGACAGATAGAACGCTGCAGAATCGAGTTAAAAAAGGTGAGAAGCTTGATTGCGATGTGCTTATCATTGACGAGTGGCAGAACATGTCGAGTGATGCCAACTATAAGATGTACAAAAAAATCAAACGCAGTTATACAATCGGACTATCGGCCACACCTATCAGAAAAAAGGGTCAGAATTTCTATCCTTTGGAAAAAACGGTATTTGGCGGGGCTACGCCAAATAATAAATTTGATTGGCAAAAAGCGCACGGAGAAATGGAATACGACCGTTTTTCCTACTCAAAAGAGAAGTGGAAGGACTTCCGAAACTATGAGCGATATGTCTCTAATCTACCAAATTTTTTCCGCTGGGAAGAGATTGAGGAAATTGAGGGCGCGACTGAAAACAATGGCTTTGAGGTCATCTTTGAGCCTGTCTGGTGCTTGACTGCTAATCCGGAAGAATTGGAACAGTTTAGAAAGCTGAACATTGTCGGAAAAGATGGCAAGTACGCCATGGCAAAACAGACATTTGGCCGAAAGACTTTTGAAAGGTACCTCACACAGACAGGCTTTGAAGTGGATTTCCCAAAGCTTAAAGCGGTCAATCAAGACACGCCTATGCTGCTCCAGTTGGACCTCCTGTTAGCTAGCAAGACAGAAATGTTGATAGTTAGCAAGTCTAAGCAGATTGTAGAGATTATCCGAGAACGCCATCCAGAAATTGGAATCTGGACCGGGGACAAGAAAGATTCTCTGGAACAGACCAATGTTGTGGCCACTAGCCAAGTATTGGGTGTAGGTGTGGACGGCTTGCAGCATAAGTTTAAAACGATTGTAGTCTTAGATCCAGTCAGCCCGTCTGATGGAGATTATGATGATTATAGGCAGTTACTTTGGCGGGTAACAGGCAGCCGCCAACAACATGACGTGAGAGTCATAGAATTTTATTTTTAAGGAGAAACGAATGCGAATTAAAAAAATTATCAGTCAATACCGAAGAGATTTCACAGCAGAATATGAGTGTGAACATTGTGGCTTTACGAAAATAGATGGCGGATATGATGACGCAAACTATCATAATAACGTGGTCCCAAATATGGAATGCGAGAAATGTGGAAAGAAAGCAGAATCTAACTACAGACCGCTTGCTACAAAATACCCAGAAGGTTATCAAATTTAAGGAGAATCAAAATGAAAACTAATCAAGAATTTATTGTATTGCGTAGAAAAGAAACAGGGTCTTTCTTAAAATTGTTTAAGGATCGCGGAACATTAGCCTACGAAGCAGAATACACGGATAATCTTCAAAATGCTTTGTTCATGTCTCTCGAAAAATACGAAGAAGACAAAATGCAATTCAAAAGCATGGCTAAAATGTTTGGTTGTGAAGTTGTCAAGGTTAAAGCTACATATGAATTAACTTATCCAAATGGCAGCGAGGTTCGAGAGATTGAAAAGCAGCCTGATAAGCTTACTCGTGATTTTTTGAGAGGGTTGTTTGACTAAAAGGAGTTAACATGGGAAAAATATTTGGAGTATTGCAGTCAATCCAAAGTGAGTTGGTTGCTCCAAAGGGTCAATATAACTCTTTCGGAAAATACAATTATCGAAGTGCAGAGGATATCCTAGAAGCTCTAAAACCGATTTTAAAAAAGCATAAGGCGGCAATCACTATGAGTGATGACATCGTCTATATCGAGGGGCGCCATTATGTTGAGGCTTCTGTCACACTCTACGCTGAAGGTGAGGCTATCGGATCTAAAGCATTAGCGCGTGAAGAAGAAACAAAAAAAGGGATGGACGGCAGCCAAATAACAGGTACAGCATCCAGCTATGCGCGTAAGTACGCTTTGAATGGTTTATTTGCTATTGACGACAACAAGGATCCTGACACAGATGAATACGCTGAACAGACAGATCAAAAATCTACAAACAAAGCGGCAAGTAAGTCAGCGGCTAAATCAAATGAAAGTGCTAAAAAGCCAACTAATGATAAGAAATTCATCACAGGCGCTCAGGCTAAGAAGTTGCGTGAGGATATCAAATATATTGCAGAATCAACTAATGCACCAGTTATTACAATTGGAAAATGGTTCGTTGGTCTGATGGGAGTTGAGAAAATCGAACAGATACCAGTTGGTCAGTTGAAGGCCGCTCAACAGTTGATTGACGAAACGAAAAAAGTGAAAGGAATTGAATAAATGATAAATAACGTTGTACTTGTGGGTCGCATGACCCGTGATGCAGAATTGCGTATGACTCAGAGTAATACGGCAGTAGCTAGTTTTACTCTTGCAGTTAATCGTAATTTTAAAAGTCAAAATGGTGAACGAGAAGCAGATTTCATTAATTGTATTATATGGCGCCAACAGGCAGAAAACCTTGCAAATTGGGCCAAAAAAGGAGCTCTTATCGGAATTACTGGTCGAATTCAGACGCGTAACTATGAAAATCAGCAAGGTCAGCGCGTCTATGTCACCGAAGTTGTTGCAGAAAACTTCCAAATTTTGGAAAGTCGCAATCAACAAAATAACAATAGCAATCCGATGGATATATCGGATGATGATCTGCCATTCTAATAGGAGGTACTAGATGGGAATGAAAGAACATGCCTTAGCTTATCAGAAAAAGGGATTTTCGGTTATTCCTATTAGTCCAACTAGCAAGAAACCGATGATTGCTTTTGCAGATAAGCCAGCCTTGACAGAACAGGAAATAGAGGATTTCTGGTCGCAGTATCCTGATGCTAATATTGCAGTTCGGACAGATAAGTTTTTTGTCATCGACATTGATTTACACGGTAAGCATAATGGCTTTGAATCTTTAAAGAATTGGGAACATCTGAACTTGATAACTCCGACTTTGCAGGCTAAGACTGCAAGTGGCGGTAAACATATTTTTTATTTTAAACATCCTGATGTGTCCATGACCCAGATGATTGGTTTTCTTCCTGGTGTAGATGTCAAAGCTCATCCTAATAACTATGTGTTAGTCGCTCCATCGAAAACAAAAAAAGGGAAATATGAATGGGACATTGATAAATCAAAAGAGGGCGGCACGATGGTCACGGCCAGCAGGGCGCTGGTCATGGCTATCAAATCGGAATACTTAAAAAAGAACAAGGTCAATGACCTGGATCAGTTACGCTATCAAAATTATTCAAACAGAAAACGCAATAGAACAACAGAGCTATTTGAAATGATTGCGATTGGATTTGGTGGTGAGGGAACCAGAAACGATACCTTGGCCAAATTCACGGGCGGTTTGCTGTCTAGGCATGTAGAAGCAGAGTTTGTTCTGCAGTTGGCTCAGATAGCAAACAATAACAGTCTGGATCCGCTACCTGATAAAGAACTTGAGCGGACGGTGATGAGTATGATTGATAAAGATATGAGGAGGTGAGTATCATTGGTGAGATTTTAAAAATGTCCATGGCTCAATTTAAGCGGACGAAGAAAAAGATTGTCAATGACCAGGGCGAGAAAGAAGAAATTGATGTAATCGTCTCAGACAGTCCGCGAAATGTGCTGCTAGCTCTCAAGAGTGACACGCGCCTCAATGACTTTTTAAGGCATAATTCCTTTTCTCAAGAACACGAGATTGTGGCCGACATCAAGCTTGATAATGTCGAACTTCCAAAAGGTGAATTACCTGGGAATTTTGAAGCGGTGCTTAGTGTTTATCTTGAGAATCATTTTGGGGTTGTCTTTAAACGTCAAGCCTTATCAGACGGGATTGCAACATTCTTTGCAGAAAAATCCTATAATCCAGTTTCAGAATATATGGAACGTGCTTATCAGCAATGGGACCATAAGGAGCGATTGAACCAGGTTTTTCAAACTTGGCTAGGTGCAGAAGATGACATCAATGTTTCAAGAATAGCGACAATGTTTTTCGTTGGCGCAGTGGCCAAGGTTTTTACTCCTGGTGTTAAATTCGACTACGTGCTTGATCTGGTTGGCGGTCAAGGAACCGGTAAGACTACTTTTTTGCAAAAGATAGGAATGGACTGGTACACAGATTCTGTTAAAGATTTCTTTGACAAGGATAATTATGAGATTATGCTTAAGTCCTTAATCGTTAATGACGACGAGATGATTGCGTCAAGAAAGACTACTTTTGCGGAATTAAAAGCTTTTGTCACGAAGACAGACTTGCGCTTTCGGAAAGCATACGGCCGGAGATCGGAGAAATTTCCAAAAAACTTCGTGATTGCCAGAACCAGTAACGAAATTGAATATTTACGGGACAAAACCGGTGAACGTCGATTTCTACCAGTATTGGTTCATGCAGATAATCAATTTATGCGGCCATTTGATATGACGGATGAGGATGTTCTTCAACTTTGGGGAGAGGCTGTGGCTCTATACAAAAAAGGCTTTAGTCTGACTTTCGATGAAGAGGTTGAGCAGGATCTAAAAGTCTATAAAGAGCAGTTTGCTTACAAGGACGAGGAAGAAGAGCAAATCTATGAATATCTGGATATGTTGGTTCCGTCCAACTGGTCGGATATGTCTATGGTGCAGCGGCATCAATTCACCTACTCTTATTTCAATAATCAAATCTATCGTGATGAGGTCGGTAATCCAGTCCACGGAGTGGTGCTGCAGGAAGCCGTCTCTACTAGGGACATTTTAAAGAATGTCTTTGATGTAGATACAGCAAGAGGCAGCAAGTTGGCCAAGAAAATCAAGTTGATGATGGATAATGATGGTGATTGGGAATATGGAGTTCGTAGAACAAATGGTAGTCAATTTAGAGGATATTTTCGTAAAAATATGCAAAAAAGTTAATGTCACACTTTCAGCTTGTAATGTCACAAAAACAGCTATCCGTGACATTATGTGACATTACTGTGACATTTATAATGTCACACCCTTTGAGGTCAAGTGTATCAAGGTTTGAGGTCGATTTTCTCGCAAATTTTAAAAAAATGAAATGTCACACCATCTAGCACTTGATATGACTGACTTTATAGACAATTAAATAGTATCTGTGACATTATTATTAAATAAAAAGAGTATATAAAAATAAGAATAGCTACAAAGCCTATTATAGAGCCATTCTTGTTTTATATAAAATAAAAGTTTTGAAAGTAAATGTCACAGTGTTGCATTCTGATTTTATGCAAAAAATATGAATAAAATAATATAGAAGTCGTAGTAATTTTAAATCAGTATTAAAAAAAGCCAGCGCTTTGCTGACTCCTTGTAACAACTATACTTATATTATATCACAAAGGAGCTAAAAGTGAAGGCAAAGGCTATTTTGAAAGATTTGAGAAACCTAGATTTATATATTGCGAGCTTGATTAGACGTAGAGATAAAATCGAAGCTTCACTTTTATCTAGCGCAAAATTCTCTGCAGATAAAGTGTCTGGAGGTATCAAGCGTAAGCAGGATGATATCTATATTGAACTGTTGACTGCAAAGGAAGAGATTGAGCAAAAGACAGCTGAAGCAATCAGAAAGCAGAGAGAACTGCAGGGATTAATTGATTCCCTGGAGAATACGGATAGTCAAGCGATACTAAGCTTGGTCTACATCGATAAGATGACACGTTGGCAGGTTATGGATGAGTTGAATTGCAGTGAGAGTACCTATTTTCGATTGCTGCGCGTGGCTACTAGAGAACTTGATGCCGTGACAGTAAATGACAGTAAAAAATAGTAATGACAGCGATTGACAGTGCATGACAGTTTCAACGTGATATTATTGTAATATCAAAAAATACCGAGGGGAGGTGCTAAAAAGTACTCCCCTCTTATTAGTTAGAGGTCCGCTATGAACAATATCCGTCCGGATCGTCAGGGTCCCCATCGAACGGTTTTTGAAAAAAATAAAAGAGTGATTCTCAAAACTCAGAACACTTGCGGCATCTGTGGTCATCCGGTGGATAAGTCATTGAAGTACCCTCACCCACTAAGTCCTGTGATAGATCATGTGGTTCCAGTATCAAAAGGTGGTCATCCATCATCAATTGAGAATCTGCAACTAGCTCACTGGCAATGTAACAGGCAGAAGTCTGATAAGCTCTATGCAGATAGAGCAGCCAGCTCTACTGTGGTTGGAAATCGCAATCTGCCGCAAAGCTGCGACTGGACGAAGTACAGAGCTTGAAGTCTTATGACGAGATTTAAGATTATATTTGAATTTTTTGAAAAAAGAAAAAATCATTGAAGCACGTACAATGATTTGATTAAATTTTGAAAAATCGTTTGAGTTTTTTAAAAATTTTTTTGAAAACGACGACAAGGGGGGGATTCCCCCTCCCCTTGACGGGCGCAGCCCTTCACGCCGTCACTGTACATTTTTTCTCGCGTTAGGATTTGGGAGTTAGGAAATGAAAAAAATTAAGTGTTCGATATGTGGTAAAAAGTTCACGGCTACATCTAGTCGGTCAAAATATTGCAGTGACAAATGCCGTAGGGACGGGATTAGAACGAATCAACGCAAACTGATGAAGAAAAAGCGTGCTGCTAAGAAGCAGGAAAAAATCAAAGTTTCAAATCCTAACATTTCAACTTCCAAAAAGCGTAAAAAAAGTAAAAGTCTGTTGAAATACTATCGTGATTTGAAAAATCGAATTTTGGCAAATGAAGAAGCTTTTGATTTCGTTAGTCGGACAGTCGTTGAGGGTATTGATGTACACGAAGAAAACTTTGAACAATTAGTTGTAGAAAGGATAAAGGAGCAATCAGAATGAATTATATGGGTATGGGCTATCTTCGTAGGAAGTTGGCCCTTTATCAATTGGGTGTAAAGAAGCGTTATCGATATTATGCAATGGAAGACAAAGAACCATCTCGCAGTATTGTTGTGCCAGACAAAGTTCGTGATGCGTACAGTTCTGTTTTGGGATGGACTGCCCACGGAGTCGACGCTCTAGCAGATAGAATTGTTTTCCGCGAGTTTGCTAATGATGATTTTAATGCAACAGAAATTTTTAACGCTAACAATCCGGATATCTTTTTTGATACGGCGATACAGTCGGCTTTGATTGCCTCCTGTTGCTTTGTCTACGTCATGCCAGGGGTAAATGGTGAATTGCCTAAAATGCAGGTTGTAGAAGCGAGCCGGGCAACAGGAATTCTGGATCCGACGACATTTCTATTGACAGAAGGTTATGCTGTTTTAGAACAGGATGAATATGGTGTTCCAACTTTAGAGGCATATTTCACACCAGATGCAACGTGGTATTATCCTAAATATGGCGAGGAGTATTCTATCTCAAATCCCTCTGGACAGCCTCTATTGGTTCCAATTATCCATCGACCAGATGCTGTGCGGCCATTTGGGCGGAGTCGTATCACTCGTGCTGGCATGTACCAGCAAAAGGCTGCTAAGCGGACGCTGGAGCGTGCAGAAGTGACTGCAGAGTTTTATTCTTTTCCTCAAAAATATGTAGTAGGAACTAGTCAGGATGCAGATCCTATCGAAAAATGGAAAGCGACAGTTTCCAGTCTTTTGGAATTTTCTAAGGATGCTGATGGTGACAGTCCTACAGTTGGTCAGTTCTCAACTGCTAGCATGTCTCCATTTATTGAGCAGCTTAGGATGTATGCTTCTTTGTTTGCTGGTGGAAGCGGATTAACTCTAGATGATTTAGGTTTCCCGTCTGACAATCCATCTTCAGTGGAAGCAATCAAAGCTGCTCATGAAAATCTAAGAGCGGCTGGGCGAAAAGCTCAACGATCTTTCGCATCTGGATTGCTAAATACGGCTTATGTAGCCGTTTGTTTACGCGACAAGTTCCCCTTTTTACGTAGCCAATTTATGGAAACTAGCGTAAAATGGGAGCCACTCTTTGAGGCTGATGCCAATATGTTGACCATGATTGGTGATGGAGCTATCAAGCTGAATCAGGCAGTTCCTGGCTATTTGGATGCTAAGACTATCAGAGACCTGACTGGTATCAAGGGAGCTGATGTCAATGGTTGAAGATATCGTACCAGAGCTCCTCAAAAAGATACAATTAGATTTTGAAGATGGTCGGCTTAATAGTTCCACTTTGCAGATTCTTATTTCAAAATTGGAGCAGAAAAAGGCAAATTACATTGACGCGAATGACTATGCCGTTGAGCTTGGCGAGATTCTCTCTAAGGCTCTGAGAGGCTCTCTGAGCGACGATGTTTTGCCAGATGGGAAAATGTATTACAACATTGCTCAAAGACTGTTAAACGAGACGCTGGGCAGAAATTACGATCTGATAAGTGATTACTCGGCAGAAGTTCAGCGGATTTTGAACAATGAAGCAGGATTTGGATTTGCGATTCAGAATCCAGCGCTTAACCAAGACCGTATCGATGGATTAGTCAATCGGTTGGCTAGTGAGGATAGTTTTGAGAAAGTAAAATGGTTGCTTAATGACCCAGTTGTCAATTTCAGTCAAAGTATCGTTGATGACAGCATAGAGGCTAATGCTAAGTTTCATGCAAAAGCAGGATTGAAACCTAAAATCGTTCGCAGGGTTGTTGGGCATCCTTGTAAATGGTGTAAGGGTCTGGCAGGTTCTTATGATTACCCTGATGTACCTGATGATGTCTATCATCGGCACGAGAATTGTAGATGTACAGTAGATTACCGCCCCGGTGATGGCCGCAGGCAAAATGTTCATTCTAAAAAATGGAGTGATGAAAAGAAAACTGCTATCAAGCGCAGAAAGATGATTGGACAACAGCAGAATAGTAAACCTTATCAGAGTATAAGAAAAGAGTGGCTAAAGCACTCAGGTAAAGGTTCTGTTGCCGAAATGGGCTACTGGGAGCATGAGGAGGTCAAGTATCATGTTGACGGAAAGCATGTTGTCTTAGATTATTCACAAAAAGAAAAAGAGGTTGCAGAGTGGCTAGCCAAGAAATTTGGTGTTAAAGTCCAGCTTGTACCAAAAGTAAATTATCCGCTAAAAGTTCCGACTCCTGATTATTTGGTCAATGGTGAACGATTTGACTTAAAAGAGATTGAGGGAGCTGGTAAAAATGTTGTTGATAACAATATGCGAAAATCAAAAAGACAAGCAAATAATTTTGTGCTTGAACTAGAAAAATCTAATATTAGCACAGAAGAAGTGTTACAGCAGTTGGAAATAATCTACAGAAGCGGCAGGAGAGATGTTGATACTGTTATCATGAAGCGTGGCAATCGCTTGATTGATATAGTACAAAAAAGGAAGTAACCGTCATTCCGACCACATAGTGGACAAGGGGAACAGGATTACTTCCTTACTTAAGTTAAGTATACAACAATTTTGCTTAAAAAGCAAGGAAAGGAGAAGAGAAGAAAAAGAATGATTGCACTTTTGGACAACTAGTTTAGGAGGTGATCTACTATCTCCCAGCGATAGGGTTATCATGCAATGACGATTGAAAGGAAATGTTATGGTTACTAAAACTAAGATTAGATTTGGCAATCAAAATCCTACTCAATCGGTAACTTTACATTACACTGATAGCTTGGCACAAGAAGCTATAGAGCTATATTGGAAGTCTGGTCGTGATTGTTATCCCTGGCAGGTCAATCTTCTTGAATCTATCATGGGGATTAGAGAAGACGGATTGTGGGTACATCAAAAGTTTGGCTATGCTATCCCGCGGCGGAATGGTAAGACAGAAGATGTCTATTTGCTCGAACTTTGGGGACTGCATAAAGGCTTAAAAATCTTGCATACTGCGCACTTAATCAGTACATCGCACTCTTCTTTTGAAAAATTGAAGAAGATACTTGAGGATATGGGCTATGTTAATGGTGAAGATTTTACTTCAAACAAAGCTAAAGGGCAGGAACGCATTGAGTTCAAGGCCACTGGTGCAGTAATCCAATTCCGAACAAGGACATCAGGCGGTGGTCTCGGTGAAGGTTTTGACTTGCTGATTATTGACGAAGCACAGGAGTACACAACGGAGCAAGAATCGGCTCTAAAGTACACGGTGACGGATAGTAAGAATCCAATAACCATCATGTGCGGGACGCCTCCAACCATGGTTTCTAAAGGAACTGTCTTCCAAAGTTTCCGTGATAAGGTTTTAGCAGGGAAAAGCGAGTACTCAGGATGGGCTGAATGGGCTGTTGAGGGTATCCACGATATAAATGATGTGGAAGCTTGGTACCTGACAAATCCATCTATGGGTTATCATCTCAACGAGCGAAAAATTAAAGCAGAGCTTGGGGAAGATGAGCTTGATCACAATATCCAGCGTTTGGGTTATTGGCCTACATTTAACCAAAAATCGGTTATCTCTAAAAAAGAGTGGTCTGAATTGAAGGTGAACACAATGCCAAGATTAAAAGGCAAGTTATTTGTTGGTATCAAGTTTGGTCAGAATGGCGTTAATGTCGCTATGGCAATCGCAGTACGTACTGCAGATAGCAGGATATTCATAGAGAACATTGATTGTGTGTCAGTTAGAAGCGGCACGCATTGGATTATCAATTTCTTGCAATCAGCGGATGTTGAAAAAGTTGTTGTTGATGGCGCCAGCGGTCAGGAACTTTTGGCCAACGAGATGACGGAGAGTGGACTAAAAAAACCTATTTTACCTGCGGTAAAAGAAGTTATTACGGCCAACTCATTATGGGAACAGGCAATAGTTCAACAAACTCTCTGCCATAATGACCAACCCTCTTTGACAGAAGTCGTGACTAACTGTGATAAACGCAATATAGGTTCTAATGGCGGTTTTGGCTATAAATCGCTATATGATGATAGGGATATCAGTCTAATGGATAGCGCTCTGCTTGCGCACTGGCTTTGTTACACAACAAAACCTAGGAAAAAGCAAAGAATCAGTTATTAAAAAAGGCGCACTGACGCTTTTTTTAATGCTCAAAATTACCGAACGCACGGGAAATGCGGAGAAAGGATATTTTATATGTCAGAATTTATAGCAATTACTACACAAGAAGAATTTGATGCGGCGATTAAGGCGCGTCTGGCTCGTGAAAAAGAGAAATACGCAGATTATGACCAAATCAAGTCTCGTGTGACGGAATTGGAAAAAGAAAACGGTAGCTTGAAGTCAACACTTGAAGCATCGAATCAATCAAAAGCAGATACAGACAAGCAGATTGCAGATTTGCAGGAAAAAGTGACTGGTTATGAGACAGCAGCTTTGCGGACGCGGATTGCTTTGCAAAATGGTCTGCCAATTGACCTTGCTGATAGACTGCAAGGAAACGATGAGGAGAGCCTGAAAGCTGACGCAGAGCGTTTGGCCAGTTTCGTGAAGCCGGCTGAACCAAAGGCACCGCCAAAATCAAATGAGCCGAATGTCGGCTCAGAAAATGATGAAGATGCAGCATTGAGAGGAATGCTGCGAAATATGAGAGGAGAATAATTTATGGCAACATTGCAATCAGGGGATTTGTTCCCTGTAGAAACAGTACAAGATATTTTTAGTAAAGTAAAAGGGCATTCAACCCTTGCAAAACTTACCACACAAGAACCTATTCCATTTACTGGTACAGAAACATTTGTATTCAACCTTGAAGGAAACGCTGAAATTGTAGGTGAAGGAAATCCTTCAAGTGCTGGAAATGCAACTATGAAACCAAAAGTGATCAAACCAGTTTTAATTACTTATCAAGCACGGGTTTCGGAAGAATTTGTACATTGTTCAGAAGAAAAACAATTATCATATCTTAAATCATTTATTGATGGTTTGGCTAAGAAAGTGGCACAAGCAATTGATATTGCTTCTTTCCATGGTTTAGAACCCAAATCGATGACAGATGCTTCTTTTAAATCGACCAACTCGTTTGATGGCTTAATTACAGGAAATGTAGTAACTTTTGAAGCGGATAAAATTGATGAAAATATTGATGCTGCTGTTGCGACTATTACAGCAAATGATTGTGAAGTGAACGGAATTGCGTTATCTCCGGCAGCAGGAGCGGCACTTGGTAAAATTAAAGTAAACGGAGTAGTTCAATATCCTGAATACCGCTTTGGCCAAAATCCAGATTCATTTTACGGAATGAAGTCTGATGTTAATAAAACATTGACAACTGTTGCAAGTACAGCTAAAAAAGACCATGTTATCGCGGGAGATTTTGAAAATGCGGTGAAGTGGGGATATGCAGAAAATATTCCGCTTGAAATTATTGAATACGGCGACCCTGACGGGGCAGGTCGAGACTTAAAACGTTATCGCGAAGTATGCCTGCGGACAGAAGTATATGCTGGTTGGGGAATTCTTGATGAGCAAGCATTTGCTCGTGTGGAGGCTTAATATGGAATATATCAATAAAGAAACTCTTGTAAGTATTGAAACAGACTGCGAACTTGGCGGGGATTGGGTCCCCGCTTCGGAGCTTAAAGAGAGCTATAAGTTGACTGTTCCTGAAATCAAGTCTAAACTTGATGAACTTGGAATTGAATACGATAGCAAAGCAGTGAAATCAGACTTGATTGCCTTATTAGAACAACACGAAGGGTAAAAGATATGAAGAACTTTGCAACAGTAGATGAGCTGCAGGAATTGTGGCGACCTTTAAAGCTTGATGAACAAAAACGAGCTGAGGCACTGTTGAAAGTTGTCTCTGCTTCGTTGCGTGTTGAAGCTGAAAAGGTTGGTAAAGACTTAGACAAATTGTTTGTAGCCAATGAATCGTATGCCTATGTTGTTAAGTCTGTAGTAGTGGATGTTGTAGCTAGAACGTTGATGACTTCGACAAATCAAGAGCCAATGACACAAGTTTCTGAGAGTGCTCTGGGATACACTTGGAGTGGCTCTTATCTTGTGCCGGGCGGTGGTCTGTTTATCAAAGATTCAGAGCTAAAACGACTTGGTTTGAAAAAACAAAGATTTGGGGTGATTGATATTTATGGCACAGATTAAAGGAATTACCGTGACCTTAATCGATAAGGTCAAGACGGGTCAGGATGATTTCGGTCACTCAATCTTTGAAGATAAAGAAATCGAAGTTGAAAATGTGTTAGTCAGTCCAACTACGTCAGACGATATCACGACACAGCTTAATTTAACCGGTCGAAAGGCAGCCTATACGTTAGCTATTCCGAAAGGTGATACTCATGATTGGGAGAACAAAGAGGTACGTTTTTTTGGAAAACGTTGGCAGGTATTTGGTCTTCCACTTGAGGGAATTGAAGATTTAATCCCACTTGACTGGAACAAGAAAGTGACGGTAGAGCGGTATGAAATTTAAGCTAAATCGTGCGGGTGTAGCTGATCTTATGAAATCAGAAGCTATGCAAACTGTTTTGAACAAACATGCTAGCAATATCAAAAATCGGTGTGGTGATGGATACGAGCAGGACATCCATATTGGACGCAATCGTGCAAATGCAATGGTGAGTGCTAAAACTCGCAAAGCTAAGAAAGATAATCTCAAAAACAATACACTTTTAAAGGCGGTGCGTTAAATGATTGAAGTTATCATCAAGAAATACTTTGACGGTCATTTAACTGTGCCGTCTTTTTTTGAACATCAGGCGAAAATGCCTGATAAATATGTCGTGATAGAAAAAACAGGCAGTAGCAAGAGAAATCAGTTGAAGTCGTCAACTTTTGCTTTTCAGAGTTACGCTAAGTCTATGCACGATGCCGCGCTATTAAACGAAGAAGTCAAAGATGTTGTTGAAGGCTTGATAGAACTAGATGATATTAGTGGCATCTCGTTAAATAGCGATTATAACTATACTGATACCGAAACAAAATCTTACCGGTATCAAGCAGTATTTGATATTAACCATTATTAAAATTGAAAAGGAGAATAAAATGTCAAATTCATCACATGTAACAACCGCAAAACCAAAGGTTGGTGGGGCAATTTACTCTGCGCCATTGGGTACTGAACTTCCAACAGATGCAACTACAGCTCTTAATACAGCGTTTAAATCATTGGGCTACATCTCAGAGGACGGACTTACTAACACGAATAGCCCAGAATCGGAAGATATTAAGGCCTGGGGTGGCGATGTGGTAAACTCTTCTCAAACTGAGAAAAAGGATACGTTTGGTTTTACACTAATTGAAGCGCTAAACTTAGCGGTGCTTAAAGAAATTTATGGAGATACTAACGTAACGGGAGAACTAGCAACAGGTATCACTGTCAAAGCAAATTCTACTGAATTAAAAGACCACTGTCTTGTTGTGGAGGTTATCCTTAAAGGTGGTGTACTCAAACGGATTGTTATTCCGCAAGGAAAAGTGACCGAAATCGGGGAAGTAGCCTACAAAGACGGTGAAACGGTAGGTTATGAGACAACTGTTACTGCGTTTCCTGATAAAGAAGGGAATACGCACTATGAATATATTAAAGGAGCTTAATAGATGCTAAAATCAATTAAAGGTACGACTACATCAGGTTTTTCGTTTGAAATTTCAAGTGAACGTCTAAGCAACTATGAACTAGTAGAAGCAATCGCAGAAGTGGATACGAATCCTCTTGTGTTGCCTAAATTGCTAAAACTTTTACTAGGCGATCAAGCAGATGCTTTGAAAGAGCATGTGCGTGATGAAAAAGGTCTTGTGCCAATGGACAAAATGGGAGAAGCTATTAAAGAAATCTTCGAAGCTCAAAACAAGGTAAAAAAATTGTCCTCCTCGCCAAAATGATACAAGCAGATGAAGACGCATTGATTTGTGACCTTGCTGAGGTGTATCGTATATACGATTATAGACAGTTGCCTGCTTATCAGGTAGCTGTTTTTTCTTATGGTCTCAGAGAAGATTCTCGTATTAAGTTAGTGATGTCTGGACAAAGAGTGTCATTTGATACTCTTCTACAAGCCAGCATTCTAGACAGGCTCTCTTTGCTTACATGGTTTAAAACGAAAGATGGGCAAAAAGGGAATAATAGACCTGTTTCTATTACAGAGAAATTGACCGCAGTAGAAAAAGAAAGCAATGAAATGGTCTTTATTTCTGGCGAGGAATTTGAAAAAGCGAGAGCAAAAATTTTAGACAAGACTGGAGGTGAGAACTAGTGGCAACAGAATTAGGACAAGCTTATGTGCAGATTATGCCATCCGCTAAAGGTATTAGTGGAGCGATTCAAAACGCTATTTCACCGGAAGCTAGTGCAGCAGGTAAAAGCGCTGGGTCAACCCTTGGATCTACTCTTGTAAAGGCCGTAACGGGTGTTATTGCCGCAGCTGGCATCGGTAAAGCTTTTACTGCAGCTCTGTCAGAGGGGGCAGCTCTTCAACAATCACTTGGAGGAATCGAAACTCTCTTCAAGGGTTCGGCTGATAAGGTCAAAGCCTATGCAAATGAGGCTTATCGCACTACCGGACTGTCCGCTAATGCTTACATGGAAAATGTAACTGGCTTCTCTGCTAGTCTCTTGCAGTCTTTGGGTGGAGATACCGAAAAAGCTGCAGATGTGGCTAATATGGCCATGGTTGATATGTCTGATAATGCCAACAAAATGGGTACATCTATGGATCGTATTCAAGATGCCTATCAAGGATTTGCTAAGCAAAACTATACCATGTTAGACAATCTCAAGTTGGGGTATGGTGGTACGAAAACCGAGATGGAGCGGCTGCTTGCGGACGCTGAAAAATTGACGGGTGTCAAATATGACATCAACAACTTATCCGATGTTTATCAAGCTATTCATGCTATCCAAGGGAAGCTAGATATTACGGGGACGACTGCTAAAGAGGCAGCATCTACTTTTAGTGGATCATTTTCTGCCATGAAAGCTGCCGCTCAAAATGTGCTGGGGAAATTGGCTCTTGGTGAAGATATTATGCCTTCGTTGAAAGCTCTGGCAGAGACGACATCAACGTTTCTATTTAAAAACTTTATTCCGATGATTGGAAATATCCTGCGGGGCTTACCGAATGTCATCGGTACAGTTTTGAAAGAGGGAATTGCTGCAATCTTTGGTGATGGAATTGCTAAAAGTATCACTGATAAAATTTATGATATCTATACTAATGTCAGCGGTGTTCTTAATGCACTGTCTGATATGATCTTTGGTTCCGGAGATAAGGCAGACAACAAGGACTTTTTAAAAAGCTATCTTGGCCTTGATGAAAAGACAGCTTCCAACATTGTCAACATCGGCGAGAACATCCGCGTCACCTTTGAAAATATTGGCTCTACTATCGGGAATATAGCTGGTATTGTTAGTAACTTTGTCAGTGATTTGTTAGGTATAGCCGGGAGTAAGCAAGGTGTAAATGCCATTGGTTCTGCATTTGAATCTGTGACAGGTTTTATCAAGTCAGCTTCTGGGGCAATCAAGAATTTCACAACTTGGCTTAAAAGTAATGAAACAGCAATGGCTGTGCTTAAGTCAACGATGGCAGGACTATTAGCGGGATTTTTAGCCTTTAAAACTATAACTACGATTAAAACGATTATTTCTGGTTTTACGGCAGCTATCAGCACGGCTAAAGGAGCGGTTTTGGCTTTTAATGCTGCTATAGTAGCAAATCCAATCGGTGCTATAGCAGCTGCAATTGCTGCTGTTGTAGCAGGTTTAGTTTGGTTCTTTACTCAAACAAAAATTGGTCAAAAGATTTGGGCTGGGTTTGTTAGCTGGATAAAAAACGCCTGGCAAGAGATTGCTGATTTCTTTGTTGGTATCTGGTCTGGTATTTCTGATGGTGCGAAGAACCTTTGGAATGGCGTGACTGACACATGGAATGCAGTAGTTGATACGATTAAAAATGCATGGAATGGGATTGTAGAGTTCTTCTCGAATCTTTGGTCTGGTATCACATCAGGCGTTAGTGCTGCATGGACTGCAATAACGCAGACTATCATGACAATTGTTCAGCCGTTCATTGACGGATTTATAAATATTTGGAACGGCATAAAAGATGGACTTTCTCAGATGTGGGAAGGTGTTAAGATGATTTTTCAAGGAGCATGGGATTTCATCAAATCCATTGTATTAGGGGCTGTTTTGATCGTCCTTGATATTGTTACAGGCAATTTTGGGAAACTTGGCGAAGATCTAGGATTGATTTGGCAAGGCATTTCAGACGCTGTAAGTATGGTTTGGGAAGGCATCAAAACCTATTTTATGGGAGTTGTGAGTGCAATTGTTGGATATGGTCAATCCGTGTTTGAGAACTTTTCAAATATCTTATCTGCTATCTGGGATTTTATTAAAAATGCAGCTTCTGCAGCATGGGAGTGGATAAAAACTACTATATCAAATCTGATAACTGGACTAGTACAGGGCACTCAAAACATTTGGAATGGCTTTATGAATTTCTTGTCTAATTTATGGAATTCTATTTCATCCACTGCTGTCAGTGCATGGAATGGTCTGAAATCTTCTGTACAAGCCATTATTAATGGAATTGTGCAAGGCGCACAAAATGCATGGAACAGCATGAAACAGGGTGTTTCAAATTTAGTATCAGGAATCGCTAATATTTTCAATGGTTTGCGCAACATTAATCTTTGGGATGCCGGTCGAGCTATTCTTGATGGTTTTCTTGGTGGTTTAAAATCTGCTTGGAAAGGTGTAACTGACTTTGTCGGTGGGATTGCAGGCTGGATTCGCGACCATAAAGGGCCGATTGAATATGACCGCAAACTCTTGATACCTGCCGGTAAAGCAATCATGAATGGTTTAAATGACGGGTTACGAAATCAATTTAAATCCGTTAAATCGACTGTTAGCGGTATGGCTGGAGAGATTACTGATAGTTTCGGAAATGAGCTGACTGTGCCTGAGCTTGGAGCGTTAGCGAATCAAGAAGTGCAAGTTGCTCTATCGTCTAGTAAATTATCCGACCAGATGTTAAACACTACGAAAGACCGCAGCAGAGAAGATGATATGCTGGATATGATTGCCAAGCTGATAAATCGTCCAATTATCGTGTCACAGCAATTAGATACTAGAGAGGTATCTCAAGTTCTGGCACAGCCAATATCAGAAGAACAAGAAAAGCGTCAGGCTATTCTGAACGCTGTGAATGGATTGGGGTGGACTTAATGATAAAAGTACATTTTAATGATGTTGAATTAACAAAATGGATTACTGTTTTAGATGGGTTCACCGCCTTTGGTGGTGCAGATTATGATCCAACTTTCCAAGACTATCCAATACTTGATGGATCGGAATTTGTCAAGACTCGCAAGAAGCTGAAAAAGATTCCAGTACCGTTTTATGTAAAATATGACAGTGTTGCAGATTACGATGCATTGCAAACGACTCTCAATGTGGACGAGCCGAAAAAGCTGACTTTCAGTCATCTGCCTGATCGTGTTTTTTACGCTATTCCGAGCAGCGATCTTGATTTTAAAGAAATCAAGTTCAGCGGCAAAGGGACAATCAATTTTTCGATTGCTGATGGATTGGCACACGCTAAGAATCCACGCTATTTTGAATTTAAAAAGAATGCGCAAGGTGTGTTAGAAGCAGAAATCGTAAATAATGGTAGTGAAGAAATCCCGGTAAATTATCGAATCAAATTGAAGCGTGAATCAGGGTATGTTGGTATTGTCAGTCAGTACGGTGCTATGCAGTTTGGTAAGATTGAGGAAGCAGATCTAGTTGAAGAAAAAAAGAATGTCTTATTGTCTGGAAATGGGAAAGGTAACTTTAATAATTGGACGGACGGAACCATTTTTTACGAAAACCAAAATAAAAAAGTTGTTACGAAAATGGCAGCAGATTCTAATCTTGGTGGACGATTAGGGGTTCTTCCGGTCAATTTCACGAATACAGCTAACGGATCATGGTTTGGAGCAGTCAAAGAGTTAAAACTTTCTCAACAAGCAAAAGACTGGTATATCTGGGCTCGTGCTTGGTTTGAGACTGGCTATGTTAGTCAGACGGGGGCATGGTGCTTATCAGTTGTAGACAGCGACAATCATTTTATCGCTGGTATGGCGATTGAAAAAAGCGAGCGAACGCGCAATAAAGCACTTGTCATCTTTCTTATGGGAGATGGAGCCGGTGGGAGTCGAGTTGTAAAATCCATTGAGTTCACTCCTAGTCTTTGGGTGAGAGACAACCCTTATAGTCTAGAAGGTAAAGACCAAAATCGAAATATGTTTGATTTGCGAAAAGAAGGGGATAAAATCACTTATTTCTGGTATGGTGGTTATCATTCTTACTTCGAGTCCAAAATTAAGGACAAGCAAGCTGCTAAAGTTCAGTTTTTTGTCGGACAGTATAAAGGGCAGAACTCAACCATCAATCAGTTAGTAACGCATCATTATCTAAATGACTTTGCTATTTATAAATTAAACGTGCCATTCTGGCGTGATGTCCCTAATCGCTATCCGACGGGAGCAGAACTTTTTATTGATGCAACAGGAGAAGTAAACCCAGAAGAAAAGGGGCGGTTGTATGTCAATAATTTGTTAGCTCCAGATGATGAGATTTTGGGAACGGACTATTTTAAAGTTCCGCCTGGTAAAACAAAAGTACAATTGCTTGTGTCGAGCTTTGCGGAAGTAGAGAGCGCACGAGCTGAAATTGAGGAGGCTTGGATTTGACAAAAAGAAATGTACGAATCGCCATCCGTGATACAACCGACAGTCACAATGTCGGTTTTTTTGATAATAAAAGCGGAATCAAATATAATTCTGCCAACCTAACTCAGTTTTTGAAAGGTGCTTGTAGTGTCCTTGTGCTGACTTATCACTCCAAAAAGATGGTTGCTCAAAGCGGACAAAAGCTAGCTTTTCGGTTTAAGGACAAGGATTTTTGGCTGAATATTAACAGTGTCAAGAAAACAGGCTATAAGATTGAGCTAACAGCCTACTCATTGAGTTTGGAAGCGAACAAAGAAAAGCGTGGCCCGCACAAACCAGCCAATGCCATGAGTATTAAGCAATACATCGATTACTATGACCCTGAACACTCATTTGAGATTGGAATCAATGAAGTAGCCGACAAGTCCATTAAGTTAGAGTGGAGCGGAACAGACACAATTCTAGCGCGGCTCTATTCGGTTGCTAATAGCTTTGGCGCAGAGCTGGAATTTGTCACAGAGCTAAATAATGATTACTCACTCAAACGTCATGTGGTTAATATCTACCGTGAGGGAAATCTTGGGAAAGACAAGACGGGGATGCCTGTTAGAGTGGGTGAAAAGCTGAAAGTTATCAACTACTCGGACAACATGGATGACTTTTATACTGGGATTCGTCGTACTGGTAAAGACGGTCTGACGATAGCTGGGTTAAATAAAAAAATCTATGACGGCAAAGGAAACTTGCTCTTTTACAGTAGCGGCGATACGCTCTACGCACCACAGGCAAGAGATAAATACCCGTCTATCGCTCGAAAGACCAATGATGGGTATATCGTCAATGAGGATAGCGGTACTGAATATGCTAATAAAGAAGCTCTGTTTGGTTATATGCTATCTGAGTTGAAAAAGCACTGTGAGTTAAAAGTAGATTACGAAGTGGAAGGTGCGGTTGACGGCAACATCGGCGACAGAAAGACGCTAGCTGACGCACGGCACTTTGACCCTCCACTTTATGTACAAGCTCGGATTAACGAGCAAACAGAATCTTTGTTAGAGACGAGTGAGGTCAAGACTAGTCTCTCAAACTATGTCCGAAAGTCGAGCCAGATTGCCAATGAGCTATTGCAAAGAGTGGAACAACTAACGCTTGAAGCAACACCCTACGCTATTAAATTAGCGACCAACAACGGGATTATTTTTAAAAACAATCAAGGACAATCAACAATCTATCCGACCTTGAAGAGAGGTCAAAAACCAGTTGAGTGTACGTGGAAGTGGTTAGTTGATAATCAAGGATTTGGCACGTCTCCAACTTTTGAAGTTAAGGCGGCTGGCATGTCTAGCAAGCTAGTGTTGACAGCTATTGCCTTGATTGATGGAAAAGAGGTTGCTAGAGAGCAAGTCACTTTTAGCAATGTCAATGACGGGAAGAATGGTTTAAACGGTGAAAAAGGAGAAGATGGAAAGTCTCTACGACTGTTTACCACCCAATACAAATATGCGCAAAAATTTATCAATCAATACAGCGCAGATGGTTATACTGGAGATTGGTCTGTCATCGAAAACACAGCAGGGTTAAAAGCTGGTGATAGCGTCCAAATAAGGGTATTTAATACGGATAAAGAGAGTGATAGCTGGATAGTAGCTTCGGTTAGTGCAATTCTGGGCGAAAATAGAATTAAAACGGTCTCTAAAGGTCTGATTGAAAAAGGAGACCAAGGAGAACGAGGGCCTAAAGGAGCTACTGGAGAAAAAGGCGATAAGGGAGACCCTGGAAAGCCCGCAGATCCTGCGCCGATTAACCAACTCAAACAAGATATGGAGCTGGCTAAGAAAGATTTGAGTGCTGTCAAATCAGATTTACTCAGGGAGAAATCAGAAAGCTCCGCTAAAATCGAGCAAGTCAAAAAAGATGTTGGCGCTATCCGCACGCAACAGACAACCTATGAACAATCCAATGAGCAAAACCTCGATCGGATTACTGGCCAGCTGGCTGACAAAGCCAGCAAAACAGAGGTCAAACAGACTGCAGATGGAATCCGAGAAGAGATTAGTAAGATTTCTGTCGGCGGGAAGAATTTACTGAAAGGCTCAAAGGGAGAATTTAAGCCTGATATAAATCCATCTAATTTTGATAACAATGTTTTATACGTGCAATCCACTTCGATTGATTTAGTTAAGGGTGAAAAATATCTGATTTCTGCTAAAACCGATGGAGTTTTTAGCGGCGATCACAACGGGAATCGAGAAAGCGATAATGTAGTGCTCTGGTTGATGGATAAGACGGTTACGAATTATCAGATTGTGTCCGATAGCAATACTGGCACGACAGGTACGATTTTTATATGGAACAAACCGACTGGAACTTATCACTTGCGAGTCAACACCTATCATAAGGACGCTCGGAAAAAAGTATGGGAAGTTAAGGTCGAACGAGGGACGATTAAGACCGATTGGAGTCCGGCACCTGAAGATGTTGAGGAACAAATCACCGTTGCTAAGACCACGTTAGAAAAGACTGCGGAAGGTCTTAGAACGGACATGGTCGCAGTCAAGTCTTATGTGGCAAACGATGGTAAGCGCAAGGAGGAGCTGGAAAAATACAGCAGAGAAGAGACGGCTAAGCAGATTGCGGCTGAACGAATTAAAACAGCTGAAAATTACGTGGGCAAAAGCCAGTATACAGAAGATGTTAAAGGAGTGAATCGACGGTTTGAGGAGTTGTCGATTGGCGGAAATAACCTGCTTGCTTACTCAAACTTTAACAAAAATGGTTATTATCAAAACGGTTTGAAATCAGATGCTAATTATATCTATTCAAATTTGATTAAACTCCAAGGGACAGAGTACTATTTGCAAGTTTGGGAATTGAAACCAATCTCTAACAAGAATTGGATAGGGATTCAGTTTTTTGATGATGTAAACAAATCGACCGCAAATGGCTATTCCACAATTTGGTTTAACGGCTATCGAAAGCAGCTTTTAAAAGCACCTAATACAGCGAAATACATTGCGATTTCGTTAGACAAACGAGCGCTGAATCAAGACGAGATGAAATTTAAGCTCGAACTTGGAAGCATACCGTCTGACTGGAGTCCAGCGCCGGAAGACACCGACACCAAGCTCGCCGAGTACAAGCAAGGCGTGGACGGTCAGCTTGCAGCGGTCAAACAAGAGGTCGGAAGCAAAGTCTCGCAAACCACATTTGACCAGCGAGCGAACCAGATTACACAATCTGTGCAGGAGCTAAGCAATAATACCGTCAAGAAGAACCAACTCAAAATCGACGAGAACGGTTTGGTCTCTAGCTCCGAAAAAACAGTCAACGGTCAAATACTGGCTAGTATGATTGCGCAACATCCCGAATGGGTCGAAATCATCGCTAAATTGCTTAAAGTTACAGCAGATATGATTGTAAATGGGGCTATCACAGCAGATAAGCTGAATGTTAAGGAGTTGAGTGCGCTAAGTGCTAAGCTTGGAAAAGTCAAATCTGGCGAAATTATCAATGAATATCGAACCAGTGGAACTTATGGTGAAATTAAGATTGGTGAGAATATAAAAATCACAAATCATAATACTGCAGGAGCGCGTTCACACATTCCAAAAGAAGAAATCATGATGCTTCCAAATGGATTTCTGATGAATGCTTACAATGCAGCAGATCAATTGAATTATACAATGCGCATTTCTCCTGAAGTAATGGAATTTCAAAAAGTCAATAATACCCAAATGCAGGGTGGGACGGGTTCTTGGAGTTTGGGTTATTCAAACTCTTACTCATTGCTAAGCATTGACGCTATTTTGCAAAAAGTGAGACTGCAAGCGACTTCTAACTTAATGTGGGGTATTGGTGCGACATTCGTCCGTATAGGTAATCTTGTGACGATTTCTGTAACAAGGGTCATCAAGAATATTGCAAGCGTGGTTGAAAACGCACGAGCAAATGAGAGGATTCCTGACGGCTTCAAGCCAATCTCACAAGTACATTTGACACTAACTGGTAACTTCAATGCGACAATCGATGCTACTTGTGTTGTCCATCTTGAACCAGACGGAACAATCAACTACACGAATAATAAGTCAGGCAATCGTGTATGGACAGGAACCGTCACGTATACGACTGTTGATGATTTTCCAATTGTCGGAAATATACCAAATGGAAAACTTATATAAGAATAAAAGGAGAAAAGAAATGACAGAACTTTTAAATGTTGACACAATTACAGAGCCGTTTGATTTACAGACAGCTCTTAGATATATGGACGAAAACGGCGAGTTTATCCGTTTTAAAAACGATGTAGAAGATTACTACATTTACAAAGAAACGCAAAAACGCCCCGCAGTTGTGGGCGGCAAACGTAAATTGGTGGAAGTACCGCTTGTTTGGGCGTTTGATAGATACAACAATTCTATCACAACCTTTAAATTTACAAATATGTTTGACAAGAATTTCTACATTATGAAATTTGACGAAGCGGGCGAACCAATCTGGGATGATCCAACAAAGAAAAAGGAGTAGTTTATGGCACCTGATGTTATAAATGCTGTTGTGACGATTAGCGCTTCGCTAATTGGCACATTTGGCGGGATTATCACTAGTGCTAAGATAACCACCTTCCGAATTCAGGAGTTAGAGAAAAAAGTGGAAAAGCATAATAGCGTAGTAGAGCGAACTTATCGCTTAGAGGAAAGAACAAACTACCTTGACGAGCAAATCGACAAGCTCGAAAGCAAAATTGAAAAGGAGAAATAAGATGCAACAAATTTTAATCACAGCGGGGATTATTGCCCCCATCATTTCAGCGATTGTAAATGTCGTTAAGACGCAATTCAATCTAAACGGCAAACAAGTATCTACGTTAGCTCTCGGTTTGGGGATTATTGTAGGGATTGCATACGCTGCAACCATTGTGCATGGGGACTATGCAGCTTATGGCTGGGGCGGGCTAATTGCCGGCTTATCTGCTATCGGCTATTACGAATTGGCTTTTAAAAATAAAAAAGGAGACACAGCGGATGACACAGAAAAAGAAAATTAAGCAGCTTTTAGCTCTTGTTACAATCGTACTTGGTTTCATGCTTCCTACTGCTGCACAAGCAGCGGTAGGAGATCAAGGCGTGGACTGGTCTGTTTATCAAGGTACGAATGGTATTTTTGGTTATGGTCATGATAAATTTGCCATCATTCAAATTGGCGGTATCAATGCATATGGTATGTACGGCCAATCAACGTATGAAACGCAAGTAGCAAGTGCTATTGCACAAGGAAAACGTGCTCACACTTACGTTTGGTATGAAGTAGGTGGCAATGCTGCTTTGGGTGAACAAGTTCTTAAAAACTTCTTGCCGCAGGTACAGACACCAAAAGGCTCGATCGTAGCTCTGGATTATGAGAGCGGAGCGAGCGCTAGCAAAGAAGCAAATACAAACGCCATCTTACATGGGATGCGTATGATTAGGGAAGCAGGCTATACGCCGGTATACTACTCATACAAACCTTATACACTTGATCACGTTGATTATAATCGGATTTTGGCCGAATTTCCAAATTCTTTGTGGATTGGAGCTTATCCAGATTACAACGTGACCCCATCACCAAACTACAACTTTTTCCCGTCACTCCCAGGAATCGCCATTTTTCAGTTTACTTCAACGTATGTAGCAGGTGGGCTTGACGGTAACGTGGATTTGACTGGTATCACAGATAACGGTTATGGTCGTAAGAATACACCTAAAACACAAACGCCAGCGATTAAAGAGGGCGAAAAAGCTGATAACACACCGAAAAGCGATATTAAAGCTGGTGACACAGTCAAGGTTAATTTCTCGGCTACCAACTGGGCGACAGGCGAAGCGATCCCCGAATGGGTCAAAGGTCGGTCTTACCAAGTAGCAGAGGTAAGCGGCGATAAAGTGCTATTAGCTGGTATTAACTCTTGGATTTACAAGCGAAATGCAGAGATTATCTCTACTACTAATAGCCAACCTGCACCATCTCCAACCGTTCAGCAGTCCGGCTCATACACGGTACAGCCGGGTGATACCCTTTCTGGGATTGCGGCTAAATATGGCACGACTTACCAACAGTTAGCGGCTCTAAATGGCATTAGCAACCCTAACTACATCTACGTTGGCCAAGTCCTAAAAGTGACGGGACAAGGACAATCAGCCCCTCAAAGTGCGTCTTATCATACAGCACAATGGGGTGATACACTCTCTGGCATGGCTGCTAAATATGGAACGACAGTGGAAAATATTCAAGTGCTCAATGGATTGTCTGGTGATCTAATCTATGCAGGCGCAACCTATAGAATAAAATAAGACAAGTAGAGTCCTTTGGAAAATCCAGAGGGCTTTTTTTCGTGGCCGGAAAGTGGTATAATAGCGATAAAAGAAATCACAGGTTAATTTTTATGCCCCAAAGAATCCATAAAGCCCTGTTGGGGCAAAACTGGGGCATAAGTCTAAAACTTACTCAGACTTATTGAATAAATTTAAATAGGTTTGCTATCTATAACCCCTTACATAACAAGAATCCCTACTATATAAAATTAACGGAAAATATTCATCTTGAAAAGACGCTGTTAAATAATTCAACGATAAAAAGCCTATTGTATCAACGTTTCGGTGTTGTGCAATAGGCTTTTCTTGTGTTTTGGGGCATTTTTGGGGCGTAAAATTAATAGTTTTCCATGATGTCAGCCACATTTGACTTCATTTTCTTGGTGATGTGGGTGTAAATTTGAACAGTTGTCTTTGAATCAGCGTGACCGACACGATCCATAATAGCTTTAAGCGGGACATTGTTTTCAGCCAGACGGCTGACTAGAGTATGACGGAAGATGTGGCTGGTAAGATTTTTCTGAATCGGTTTTTCCAATCGCTTGTTGGCAGCTTTAAGAGCTAGGTTGAAAGAGTTAGTTTGAATGGGAACTCCGTTTTTAGTTGTGAAAAGGTAGCCCATGTCTCTATATCGTAGATTGGTATTTTTTTCCAGTTCATTCATGAACTCTATTTCTTTGAGGATTTCCATTTCCCGGTTGGTCATGATTGTTTCTCGGTAGGAAGCAAGAGTTTTAGGAGTTGTCTTTTCACCGTTACGGTAGCCCTCTGTGTGGTCATAGGTCCCGTGCAACTGTAGAGCCCTGGTTTCAAAATCATAATTTGTTGGTTCGATACTGACCGCCTCACCAATACGGCAGCCATTTAGGCTCATGAACTCAGACAGTAACCCTAAACGGTAAGTGTTGGGGCGTCGATATAACTCTTTAAGAAGCGGTTGGATTTCATCCTCTTCAAGATATTTTTCTTCAATTTTCTTCCAATCTTCCAAAGTTTTCTTTATTCGCGGGAGCTTGGCCCGCCGAGACGGATTATCTTTAATAATATTCAGATCAACAGCGTAATCAAAAGCAAGGTTGAGCATAGATTTGTGACGTTCTTTCTTGTTTCTGGAGCAGTCGAGATTGTCTAGGTAAGTTTGGACATATTTGGGATCAATATTGACCACTTTTACATTCAGTCCAAAAGACTCTCTTATTTCCCTGATATTCCCCCTTAACGAAGCGATAGATGACCGTTTTATCTCTTGTTGATAAAATCCCCACCACTGGTTTAAAAGAGCTGTAAAGAGCATTTCTGACGTTTTTAGGTTATTCAAAAGGTTAGTTATCTTAGTATCAAGTATCTTTTGGGCTTCTTTTCGTATTCTGGGGGTGTCTTTCTCCATGAGTATAGACGTTCTTTTCCATTTGTTGGTATAAGGGTCACGGTATCTTTCAACAAAATTTACTTTTCCGCTTTTGTGTTGTTCTACCCACATTGTTTTTTCTCCTATATTTTGGTAAAATGGGTACAAGAAAACGACCTTTTGAATGGTTGTTTCTTATACAATCGTTTTTGCCTCACGCTCAGAGTCGCCAAACTTTGAGAGCGTGGGGCTTTTTTATTTAATAAATTTTTTCAAAAACCATAGTAGCTTGAATTCTATCACCACCACCTAGTCCTTTACTTCCGCCATTGCTAGTAGCAATGGTATGTAGACGATAACCTTTTTTGGCTTGTTTATTGATTACATTTTCTAACTCTGTTAAATTTCCTGAACCAGTTCCAATAAATTTTTCTTTTAAAGTTACCTGTAATACGACGTAATGAAGATTCTCAATACCTGAAGCGGAAGAGAAAGATCCTTCTTCTTTTGCTTTGTCAAAAAATCCCATTTATTTACTCCTTGAATATTTTTTAGAAAATAGGGTGGCAACACCAAATGAAATGATACCAAGAATCAAAAAGAATATCCCTAAAACTGGTATCACAAACATCAATAGTAGACCTAAAATAATCATTACAATACCAGCCTGTTTATAGTCTTTTGCTGTGTAGTCTTTTGATTGTCGGATAGCTTTTTTCTTAACTTTAGCTGAACTTTTCTCTTTTGAAGATTTTACAATGTCCGATAATCCAAAAGTTGTTTTGCGATATACTTTGTTATACATTGCTTTTTTAGGGTTTTTAATCCAGCCTATTCCTTTTTGTCCATATCCTGGAATCACCGCTTTTTTTATTTGGCGCTTCCACTTTGATGTAGTCCTAGCTTTTAAGCTTCTTTTTAAACTAGGAGTTCTCATTCCTATTTTCATAAAACACTTCTTTATCTTTCTACCGGCATAAAATTGCCAACCACCTTACCGATAATCCGTGGCTCTTCCTCCCACTTAGCAAACTTATCATCGTATTTGTCATTTAGTGAGACGAGCCTTAGACCGTCTTTTTCTTTGTAGACTTTTTTTATGTAACTCTGGCCATCCCAATCAACAGCATAGATGGCACCATCATAGTCCCAACCAGTATCTTTAATAAGGGCGACAGATCCGTCAAGGAATTTAGGTTCCATGGAATCTCCATAGACCCAAGAAGCAAAGTCGTGGTCTATATCTTTGTTATAGAATACGACATCGTAGTTACGATCTTCCATGTAGTTGTAACCATTTCCTGCAGATAATTTCTCGAATACATGGTATTCGGCGAGAGGATCGGTGACTTCTGCTTTATTTGAATTTTCATTTTTCTGCTCTTTGAGCTGCTTGTCAGCAAATGTCAATACTTTTTCTTGACGCGGCTGGTGGAGCTGGTCGTAGATTTGTTGGATTTCAGATTTTGAAAGAACAGGGGGAGTAGCATTGATTTGAATTTCTTGATCGTCATCAAGCATATCAATCAAATCTTCTGCAGAAATTTGCATGCCTTTAGCAATTTTTTCTATCGTTTCATAAGATGGAACAATAGGTTTTTTTGACTTCGGATGCTCATTTTTTTCAAGCATAGAAATATACCCTTTTGTTAAATCAGATAATTCGCAAAAAGCATCCATAGATAACTTATGTTCTGATCTGTATGATTTTAGTAATTCTCCTAATTTCATTAAAAAACCCCTTTCTATATGTTGTTTAATCTATTATACACTTAAAAATAAAAAAAGTAAATATTTTTTGTTTAACACACTTGACAAATTATGTTTAACGTGTTAAACTATAATCAAGCTTAGAGATAAGCAAATAAAACGAAAGGAAAAATCATTATGCTAAAGCGCCGGCGCAAGAAAAAAGACCCTTGGCTGACACAGCCAAGAGCTACGGTAATAGCAGCGATAATAGCGCTTATCGCAGTTATACTCCAACTCTTATTTAAATAAGAGTCACGCCGAAGGAGTAGTAAGAACGGGGCGCAAGCCCCAACTCTTACACCGTCATTCTAGCATAATGTGTGGTGAAAAGCAATGGATAAAGATAAACTTTGGACAGTCGGCGGACTGGTCGCTATTGGTGTAATAATCACTATTGTGATTTGGAATTTGATTTTTTAGGTCATTACCTTAGTCAAAAATTTTTGGTAGAGAGGAGGAAAAGGATGGAAATACTGATTGTATCCATATTATCTTCAATCACCATTTCGTTCATAATGATGAAATGGCATATTCACAATACATCGGTATTGCTTGAAAAACATATCCACGACAGTGATGTTTGGTTTAAGGAACAAATGAAAATACTATTAACCTCTCTTACACAACACAAACATCAATAAAGTTTTGACCGAATTCAGTAATTATAAAACAGAGTTTACCTAATTCGAAACCTGGATTATGCTCAAGTAGATGAATTATGATTGGGTGTTTTTCTATAAAATAATATTCAGTTTCATCTGTTAGATGTTGAGTATCTTTTATTGATATAATACCAAGTCGTTCTAGGTTGATAATTGCAGCTGCATTGCGATGAAGATCAAACAGTTCTTCAGTGAGAAAAATTAAAGGAAAAAGAGTTTTTATTCCTTGTTCGTCCTGTAGGAACATCTTCATAGCTGGGGATGCTGCAAATTTACTGTAATTACTTTCGTTGAGAAATTGTAATATTTGTGCATCTAGTACATCTAGCTGTTTGATTACTTCCACAAATGACGAGTGAATCATACCGTTCTTTCTATTATCGAATGAAGAAGAGATAATTTTTGAAAACATATTTCTCAATTCCTCTTCTTCAATATAGTATCTGGACGCTTCAAGTGCTGGGCCTAATATCTTAATAGATGGCTCTTGAACATTTTCTGGAGGTATAGTTGCCACTTCTTGCAAGATATCGTTTTTCAATTTTTCTACACTTGCTTCACGGTTAGCTTTCAACAAGGCTGCTTGAGTAGAAACGTTGTGACCATAATTGATATACCACCAATCTTGCAATGTTTGAATAGGACCTGCAAACACACCGGCAGAAGTAGCGCCTCCTAGAAATCCCGTAACAAGAGGAAGGAAGTCTTGAAATTGATTAAGATCCATAGCTTTTCTCCTTTCTTAATTATTTGATTAACAAAAAAAGTTTAAATGGTAGTTAAAGTTAGCTTAATCGTTAATCATGGATATATTATAAAATAAATATAGCAAATTGTCAATATATGGTATATTATTGCAATGTTTTTAAACAAAAATACAATATATGGTAGGAGGAGTAACATGTGGGAAAAAATAAAGGCTGTCATGGATCGCAAAGGAATGACGATGTATGCTGTCAGTAAAAAAGCTGAAATTGACCAGAATGTACTCATCAATTTAAAGGTTGGTCGTACAAAACGCATTTACTTTGACAACATGCAAAAAATAGCTGACGCATTAGACGTCAGCCTAGATGAATTTAGATAAGGAGAAGAAAATGAATGAATTAGAAAGAACGGCCCTCAATGAAATACTGAGGACTGTAACGTATATTGCTGGGAAAGTAGAAGAAATTGATTCTAAGATTTCTTTGAGCGATTCACAAGCTCTTGAGCATCAAGAAAAGTAAGTTTCTTACCAAGGTAGAAAATGAAGCCATGTAAATAGTTTTTTAAGTCATAAATATCCTTATCTGGATTTTTTCGGAAGTAGTGACCTTCGTCGTTGCCAATGTATGTTGAAGCTAGAGCAACTGTCTTCAATTCTTCATCATCAATATATGTATCTATGACTTGCTTGAGTTGCATTCTTTCAATCTTGGCTTTATCATCCATGTTTGTCAAAATAACAAAATCTTTAACAAAAAATTCTAAAGCTTTACGATAGCCAATGCCTGCAATATGGTCAAGCTTCTCGTTTTCAGCTTTTAGGGCTTGTAGGTAAATATCTTTTCCGATAGGCGAAATGATGTCAATATCTTCTGGCATTGGGATATCACTAGGCAATTCAGGTTTAACTTCAACATGTGTTAGATTGTAATGGTTTGTACCGTCAAGAGTGGCAGAAAACTCTTCTACCCAGAAATGTTCGCAACCTGGACACTGCAATGTTATGAAAATATTACTTTTTCCTACAGATTTTTCACTGCTCCCTTTGCTTACAACATCTGGGATGATTGGTTTTCGGCAATTAGGGCAGGAATTCTCTATTACAACATCTTGTCTGGCATAGTTACTTATTTGAATTTCTACAAACATAGATTTTCTCCAATCGTTTTTATTCTATTATACCAAATTTGAAAGGAGGTGAGGATATGGATACCATCGCTATACGAGAAAACTCTATTCGTATAAATAATCAAAAAATAAATGGCGTGCAAGCTATTAAAATAAAAAGCACAGCCGAGAAAGGCTATGCCGAGGTTTATATCAAATTACTTGCTAAATTGGTTTGATATAAGATTTGAAATAACCTGAACAGATATTTCTTTTAAGACATCAAGAGAAGTAGAACCAACGTTCTTTGCGATTTCTTTAATTTTGTTCCAGTTAGTATCTTGTCTAATATCGTTAATAAATTGATGGCCGGCTGGAGATAAATCTATAATTGAGAAACCACCGAAAAAGTGTTGTACCTGTAAGAAGAGTCCGCTTGCTTCACATTGGCGAACATGATACAGGATTTCTTCATGATTATATTTATTCTCTAATTCTTGAAAAACAATTTCCTGTTCAACATCATTTGAATATGTAGCGTGTTTTTCGACAATAAGTAGAATATCACGTATGCAATCAGGTTTTAATTTCATTTTTAACCTCGAATATTTTATTTTTATTATATCATAACTACAAAAGGAGGTGAGGAATGGTGCAAGGAGAACGTTTAAAAAAATGGCGTGAGGCAGAAAAAATGTCTCAAGAGGAACTTGCAGAGAAGTCAAATGTTTCTCGAACAACAATACATTTGATAGAATCAGGTCAGTTTTCAACTGTTAAACTTCGAACACTTCAAAAATTAGCCGGAGTTTTTAATAAACATGTAAAAGATTTTTTTTGAAACGAATGTTTAACAAATTAAACTCAAAATAAGTCGATTATAACAAAAAAAGCAACTGAAAAATCAGTCGCTTACAAAAATAACTAACTTAATTATAACACAGAAAGGAACAATTTACTATGCCAAAAGCAGAAATAGTTTACAGACCTGCCAATCAGTCTGAAAAAGCAACATATGGTGACTATGCACACCTTTGCCAAATATGGGAAGGGTTGACAGTCGGAACTGCTAAAGGTTGGGCGGCAGAAATGAGAGAACATCCAGACTTCAGACAATTCATTGACAACCCAACTCACAGAATCGTCTTTGTCAATTACGAAGGATTTCGCCTGTTTGTTAAGTGGAAATCTCGCAACCGATACAGACCCAAAAAAGAAACACTGGCAGAGATGCTGGAAAACATTAAACGTGAAAAACAATTAGGAGTGTAAAAATGTTTAACAAAAAGAAAAGCTTACAAAAAGCCTTTGAGCTTATCGCAATATTTATTGATAAGTGCAACTTATCAGAGACTGAGAAATGCAATTTGAAAGGTCTCTTGATGAATATTAGAAGTCGAATGGAAGCAGCTTAATGAAAGAGGTAACAAAATGAGTACACTATATGAATTAACAGGTCAATATCTGACTATTTATGAAATGGATATTGACGAACAAACAAAGCAAGATACTTTGGAAGGTATGGACTGGGAAGAGGACTTTGTCAACAAGGCAGAAGGCTATGTCAAAGTTATCAAAAATTTAGAAGCAGACATTCCGGGAATTGATGAAGAAATCAAACGGCTACAAGATCGGAAGAAGAGTTTGCAGAATAAAATCGGCATACTCAAAGACAATCTGCAGACGGCCATGGAAGTGACCGGCAATGAGAGAATCAAGTCATCATTGTTTACCATTGCAATTCAAAATTCTAAGGCTAGTGTCAAGGTGGATGAAGCTCTGCTGCCTAAGAAATACTGGAATAAAAAAGTTACGGTAACGCCCGATAAAAAAGGACTTTACGAGTTGCTGAAAGAAGGTAAAAAAATTAAGGGTGCAGAGCTGCAGGAAAATAGAAGTTTGAGGATTCGCTGATGGGATTGATTAACAAAACTAGAATTACCGAAAATATTTCTGTCGTGATTGGTCACCGGGAAATCATTGTTAATGTAACTGAAAATTTCCCTTTTGATATCAAAATTGGGTTTCAAAAAATAGATGAAGTTCAACTGGATACGTGGCTTGGCAAGAAAGTATTTAAGCCAGAGTACAAGATGATCATTCAAGCGGTCGATTGTGAGAAGCCTGAATTTACAAATGAAGAAGAGCTAAAAATAAAAGACAAGCAGCATAAAGAATTGAAAACACTGTTTGCCTTTGCGAAAGCTAATAAACAGAATTGGTTTGAGACAGCTCTATTTGATGGCGTGCTTTCTGAGAAGGTGACAGCATGAAGATTTTATCAATTGACCCCTCAAGCAATCGAATTGAAAGCAGTACAACTGGAATTGTGCTCCTGGATAATGCAAGATTGGTCGACTATTGGGTAGTGCCGTTCGGTGCTCAAAACTTTAAGACCTGGTTCAAAGAAATTGGCCGTACTCTCGAAGTGGATACAGTAGTGGTTGAGAAATTCGAGGTAAGAGATAATGATTATTCCAGAGACAACTCGGTAGTTGAGACCATTGAAGCTATTGAGTTGTGCTATCCTGATCTGATTTTACAGAGGAATGCAGGTTATCAGGCAGATATACCAAATGACTTACTAAAAGCTTTGGGGCTTTGGACATTTGATAAGAGTCACCATCAGGATGTCAGGGCCGCTGCTAGACTTGGATTGTTTTGGGCCATAAGGAATGACATTGAGGAGGTGATCAAGGACATTGGCAGAATTGCAACTGAGAAAATGGCAGGCTGAGGCCGTTCGAAGAAGCGACCTGCTCACTAATGGAATTTTTCTGGAAGCTTTAGGTGGCAAAGGAAAAACCATCTGTGCCCTGGTTATTGCTAAACACAAGAAAGCTAAGAAAATTATCATCACAAATAATCGACTGGCTATTTTGACCGGCTGGGCGGAAGCAATCAAAGTTGTTGGATTTGATAGCGATGTCGAATTTGACATTGTGACAGATAGAACGCTGCAGAATCGAGTTAAAAAAGGTGAGAAGCTTGATTGCGATGTGCTTATCATTGACGAGTGGCAGAACATGTCGAGTGATGCCAACTATAAGATGTACAAAAAAATCAAACGCAGTTATACAATCGGACTATCGGCCACACCTATCAGAAAAAAGGGTCAGAATTTCTATCCTTTGGAAAAAACGGTATTTGGCGGGGCTACGCCAAATAATAAATTTGATTGGCAAAAAGCGCACGGAGAAATGGAATACGACCGTTTTTCCTACTCAAAAGAGAAGTGGAAGGACTTCCGAAACTATGAGCGATATGTCTCTAATCTACCAAATTTTTTCCGCTGGGAAGAGATTGAGGAAATTGAGGGCGCGACTGAAAACAATGGCTTTGAGGTCATCTTTGAGCCTGTCTGGTGCTTGACTGCTAATCCGGAAGAATTGGAACAGTTTAGAAAGCTGAACATTGTCGGAAAAGATGGCAAGTACGCCATGGCAAAACAGACATTTGGCCGAAAGACTTTTGAAAGGTACCTCACACAGACAGGCTTTGAAGTGGATTTCCCAAAGCTTAAAGCGGTCAATCAAGACACGCCTATGCTGCTCCAGTTGGACCTCCTGTTAGCTAGCAAGACAGAAATGTTGATAGTTAGCAAGTCTAAGCAGATTGTAGAGATTATCCGAGAACGCCATCCAGAAATTGGAATCTGGACCGGGGACAAGAAAGATTCTCTGGAACAGACCAATGTTGTGGCCACTAGCCAAGTATTGGGTGTAGGTGTGGACGGCTTGCAGCATAAGTTTAAAACGATTGTAGTCTTAGATCCAGTCAGCCCGTCTGATGGAGATTATGATGATTATAGGCAGTTACTTTGGCGGGTAACAGGCAGCCGCCAACAACATGACGTGAGAGTCATAGAATTTTATTTTTAAGGAGAAACGAATGCGAATTAAAAAAATTATCAGTCAATACCGAAGAGATTTCACAGCAGAATATGAGTGTGAACATTGTGGCTTTACGAAAATAGATGGCGGATATGATGACGCAAACTATCATAATAACGTGGTCCCAAATATGGAATGCGAGAAATGTGGAAAGAAAGCAGAATCTAACTACAGACCGCTTGCTACAAAATACCCAGAAGGTTATCAAATTTAAGGAGAATCAAAATGAAAACTAATCAAGAATTTATTGTATTGCGTAGAAAAGAAACAGGGTCTTTCTTAAAATTGTTTAAGGATCGCGGAACATTAGCCTACGAAGCAGAATACACGGATAATCTTCAAAATGCTTTGTTCATGTCTCTCGAAAAATACGAAGAAGACAAAATGCAATTCAAAAGCATGGCTAAAATGTTTGGTTGTGAAGTTGTCAAGGTTAAAGCTACATATGAATTAACTTATCCAAATGGCAGCGAGGTTCGAGAGATTGAAAAGCAGCCTGATAAGCTTACTCGTGATTTTTTGAGAGGGTTGTTTGACTAAAAGGAGTTAACATGGGAAAAATATTTGGAGTATTGCAGTCAATCCAAAGTGAGTTGGTTGCTCCAAAGGGTCAATATAACTCTTTCGGAAAATACAATTATCGAAGTGCAGAGGATATCCTAGAAGCTCTAAAACCGATTTTAAAAAAGCATAAGGCGGCAATCACTATGAGTGATGACATCGTCTATATCGAGGGGCGCCATTATGTTGAGGCTTCTGTCACACTCTACGCTGAAGGTGAGGCTATCGGATCTAAAGCATTAGCGCGTGAAGAAGAAACAAAAAAAGGGATGGACGGCAGCCAAATAACAGGTACAGCATCCAGCTATGCGCGTAAGTACGCTTTGAATGGTTTATTTGCTATTGACGACAACAAGGATCCTGACACAGATGAATACGCTGAACAGACAGATCAAAAATCTACAAACAAAGCGGCAAGTAAGTCAGCGGCTAAATCAAATGAAAGTGCTAAAAAGCCAACTAATGATAAGAAATTCATCACAGGCGCTCAGGCTAAGAAGTTGCGTGAGGATATCAAATATATTGCAGAATCAACTAATGCACCAGTTATTACAATTGGAAAATGGTTCGTTGGTCTGATGGGAGTTGAGAAAATCGAACAGATACCAGTTGGTCAGTTGAAGGCCGCTCAACAGTTGATTGACGAAACGAAAAAAGTGAAAGGAATTGAATAAATGATAAATAACGTTGTACTTGTGGGTCGCATGACCCGTGATGCAGAATTGCGTATGACTCAGAGTAATACGGCAGTAGCTAGTTTTACTCTTGCAGTTAATCGTAATTTTAAAAGTCAAAATGGTGAACGAGAAGCAGATTTCATTAATTGTATTATATGGCGCCAACAGGCAGAAAACCTTGCAAATTGGGCCAAAAAAGGAGCTCTTATCGGAATTACTGGTCGAATTCAGACGCGTAACTATGAAAATCAGCAAGGTCAGCGCGTCTATGTCACCGAAGTTGTTGCAGAAAACTTCCAAATTTTGGAAAGTCGCAATCAACAAAATAACAATAGCAATCCGATGGATATATCGGATGATGATCTGCCATTCTAATAGGAGGTACTAGATGGGAATGAAAGAACATGCCTTAGCTTATCAGAAAAAGGGATTTTCGGTTATTCCTATTAGTCCAACTAGCAAGAAACCGATGATTGCTTTTGCAGATAAGCCAGCCTTGACAGAACAGGAAATAGAGGATTTCTGGTCGCAGTATCCTGATGCTAATATTGCAGTTCGGACAGATAAGTTTTTTGTCATCGACATTGATTTACACGGTAAGCATAATGGCTTTGAATCTTTAAAGAATTGGGAACATCTGAACTTGATAACTCCGACTTTGCAGGCTAAGACTGCAAGTGGCGGTAAACATATTTTTTATTTTAAACATCCTGATGTGTCCATGACCCAGATGATTGGTTTTCTTCCTGGTGTAGATGTCAAAGCTCATCCTAATAACTATGTGTTAGTCGCTCCATCGAAAACAAAAAAAGGGAAATATGAATGGGACATTGATAAATCAAAAGAGGGCGGCACGATGGTCACGGCCAGCAGGGCGCTGGTCATGGCTATCAAATCGGAATACTTAAAAAAGAACAAGGTCAATGACCTGGATCAGTTACGCTATCAAAATTATTCAAACAGAAAACGCAATAGAACAACAGAGCTATTTGAAATGATTGCGATTGGATTTGGTGGTGAGGGAACCAGAAACGATACCTTGGCCAAATTCACGGGCGGTTTGCTGTCTAGGCATGTAGAAGCAGAGTTTGTTCTGCAGTTGGCTCAGATAGCAAACAATAACAGTCTGGATCCGCTACCTGATAAAGAACTTGAGCGGACGGTGATGAGTATGATTGATAAAGATATGAGGAGGTGAGTATCATTGGTGAGATTTTAAAAATGTCCATGGCTCAATTTAAGCGGACGAAGAAAAAGATTGTCAATGACCAGGGCGAGAAAGAAGAAATTGATGTAATCGTCTCAGACAGTCCGCGAAATGTGCTGCTAGCTCTCAAGAGTGACACGCGCCTCAATGACTTTTTAAGGCATAATTCCTTTTCTCAAGAACACGAGATTGTGGCCGACATCAAGCTTGATAATGTCGAACTTCCAAAAGGTGAATTACCTGGGAATTTTGAAGCGGTGCTTAGTGTTTATCTTGAGAATCATTTTGGGGTTGTCTTTAAACGTCAAGCCTTATCAGACGGGATTGCAACATTCTTTGCAGAAAAATCCTATAATCCAGTTTCAGAATATATGGAACGTGCTTATCAGCAATGGGACCATAAGGAGCGATTGAACCAGGTTTTTCAAACTTGGCTAGGTGCAGAAGATGACATCAATGTTTCAAGAATAGCGACAATGTTTTTCGTTGGCGCAGTGGCCAAGGTTTTTACTCCTGGTGTTAAATTCGACTACGTGCTTGATCTGGTTGGCGGTCAAGGAACCGGTAAGACTACTTTTTTGCAAAAGATAGGAATGGACTGGTACACAGATTCTGTTAAAGATTTCTTTGACAAGGATAATTATGAGATTATGCTTAAGTCCTTAATCGTTAATGACGACGAGATGATTGCGTCAAGAAAGACTACTTTTGCGGAATTAAAAGCTTTTGTCACGAAGACAGACTTGCGCTTTCGGAAAGCATACGGCCGGAGATCGGAGAAATTTCCAAAAAACTTCGTGATTGCCAGAACCAGTAACGAAATTGAATATTTACGGGACAAAACCGGTGAACGTCGATTTCTACCAGTATTGGTTCATGCAGATAATCAATTTATGCGGCCATTTGATATGACGGATGAGGATGTTCTTCAACTTTGGGGAGAGGCTGTGGCTCTATACAAAAAAGGCTTTAGTCTGACTTTCGATGAAGAGGTTGAGCAGGATCTAAAAGTCTATAAAGAGCAGTTTGCTTACAAGGACGAGGAAGAAGAGCAAATCTATGAATATCTGGATATGTTGGTTCCGTCCAACTGGTCGGATATGTCTATGGTGCAGCGGCATCAATTCACCTACTCTTATTTCAATAATCAAATCTATCGTGATGAGGTCGGTAATCCAGTCCACGGAGTGGTGCTGCAGGAAGCCGTCTCTACTAGGGACATTTTAAAGAATGTCTTTGATGTAGATACAGCAAGAGGCAGCAAGTTGGCCAAGAAAATCAAGTTGATGATGGATAATGATGGTGATTGGGAATATGGAGTTCGTAGAACAAATGGTAGTCAATTTAGAGGATATTTTCGTAAAAATATGCAAAAAAGTTAATGTCACACTTTCAGCTTGTAATGTCACAAAAACAGCTATCCGTGACATTATGTGACATTACTGTGACATTTATAATGTCACACCCTTTGAGGTCAAGTGTATCAAGGTTTGAGGTCGATTTTCTCGCAAATTTTAAAAAAATGAAATGTCACACCATCTAGCACTTGATATGACTGACTTTATAGACAATTAAATAGTATCTGTGACATTATTATTAAATAAAAAGAGTATATAAAAATAAGAATAGCTACAAAGCCTATTATAGAGCCATTCTTGTTTTATATAAAATAAAAGTTTTGAAAGTAAATGTCACAGTGTTGCATTCTGATTTTATGCAAAAAATATGAATAAAATAATATAGAAGTCGTAGTAATTTTAAATCAGTATTAAAAAAAGCCAGCGCTTTGCTGACTCCTTGTAACAACTATACTTATATTATATCACAAAGGAGCTAAAAGTGAAGGCAAAGGCTATTTTGAAAGATTTGAGAAACCTAGATTTATATATTGCGAGCTTGATTAGACGTAGAGATAAAATCGAAGCTTCACTTTTATCTAGCGCAAAATTCTCTGCAGATAAAGTGTCTGGAGGTATCAAGCGTAAGCAGGATGATATCTATATTGAACTGTTGACTGCAAAGGAAGAGATTGAGCAAAAGACAGCTGAAGCAATCAGAAAGCAGAGAGAACTGCAGGGATTAATTGATTCCCTGGAGAATACGGATAGTCAAGCGATACTAAGCTTGGTCTACATCGATAAGATGACACGTTGGCAGGTTATGGATGAGTTGAATTGCAGTGAGAGTACCTATTTTCGATTGCTGCGCGTGGCTACTAGAGAACTTGATGCCGTGACAGTAAATGACAGTAAAAAATAGTAATGACAGCGATTGACAGTGCATGACAGTTTCAACGTGATATTATTGTAATATCAAAAAATACCGAGGGGAGGTGCTAAAAAGTACTCCCCTCTTATTAGTTAGAGGTCCGCTATGAACAATATCCGTCCGGATCGTCAGGGTCCCCATCGAACGGTTTTTGAAAAAAATAAAAGAGTGATTCTCAAAACTCAGAACACTTGCGGCATCTGTGGTCATCCGGTGGATAAGTCATTGAAGTACCCTCACCCACTAAGTCCTGTGATAGATCATGTGGTTCCAGTATCAAAAGGTGGTCATCCATCATCAATTGAGAATCTGCAACTAGCTCACTGGCAATGTAACAGGCAGAAGTCTGATAAGCTCTATGCAGATAGAGCAGCCAGCTCTACTGTGGTTGGAAATCGCAATCTGCCGCAAAGCTGCGACTGGACGAAGTACAGAGCTTGAAGTCTTATGACGAGATTTAAGATTATATTTGAATTTTTTGAAAAAAGAAAAAATCATTGAAGCACGTACAATGATTTGATTAAATTTTGAAAAATCGTTTGAGTTTTTTAAAAATTTTTTTGAAAACGACGACAAGGGGGGGATTCCCCCTCCCCTTGACGGGCGCAGCCCTTCACGCCGTCACTGTACATTTTTTCTCGCGTTAGGATTTGGGAGTTAGGAAATGAAAAAAATTAAGTGTTCGATATGTGGTAAAAAGTTCACGGCTACATCTAGTCGGTCAAAATATTGCAGTGACAAATGCCGTAGGGACGGGATTAGAACGAATCAACGCAAACTGATGAAGAAAAAGCGTGCTGCTAAGAAGCAGGAAAAAATCAAAGTTTCAAATCCTAACATTTCAACTTCCAAAAAGCGTAAAAAAAGTAAAAGTCTGTTGAAATACTATCGTGATTTGAAAAATCGAATTTTGGCAAATGAAGAAGCTTTTGATTTCGTTAGTCGGACAGTCGTTGAGGGTATTGATGTACACGAAGAAAACTTTGAACAATTAGTTGTAGAAAGGATAAAGGAGCAATCAGAATGAATTATATGGGTATGGGCTATCTTCGTAGGAAGTTGGCCCTTTATCAATTGGGTGTAAAGAAGCGTTATCGATATTATGCAATGGAAGACAAAGAACCATCTCGCAGTATTGTTGTGCCAGACAAAGTTCGTGATGCGTACAGTTCTGTTTTGGGATGGACTGCCCACGGAGTCGACGCTCTAGCAGATAGAATTGTTTTCCGCGAGTTTGCTAATGATGATTTTAATGCAACAGAAATTTTTAACGCTAACAATCCGGATATCTTTTTTGATACGGCGATACAGTCGGCTTTGATTGCCTCCTGTTGCTTTGTCTACGTCATGCCAGGGGTAAATGGTGAATTGCCTAAAATGCAGGTTGTAGAAGCGAGCCGGGCAACAGGAATTCTGGATCCGACGACATTTCTATTGACAGAAGGTTATGCTGTTTTAGAACAGGATGAATATGGTGTTCCAACTTTAGAGGCATATTTCACACCAGATGCAACGTGGTATTATCCTAAATATGGCGAGGAGTATTCTATCTCAAATCCCTCTGGACAGCCTCTATTGGTTCCAATTATCCATCGACCAGATGCTGTGCGGCCATTTGGGCGGAGTCGTATCACTCGTGCTGGCATGTACCAGCAAAAGGCTGCTAAGCGGACGCTGGAGCGTGCAGAAGTGACTGCAGAGTTTTATTCTTTTCCTCAAAAATATGTAGTAGGAACTAGTCAGGATGCAGATCCTATCGAAAAATGGAAAGCGACAGTTTCCAGTCTTTTGGAATTTTCTAAGGATGCTGATGGTGACAGTCCTACAGTTGGTCAGTTCTCAACTGCTAGCATGTCTCCATTTATTGAGCAGCTTAGGATGTATGCTTCTTTGTTTGCTGGTGGAAGCGGATTAACTCTAGATGATTTAGGTTTCCCGTCTGACAATCCATCTTCAGTGGAAGCAATCAAAGCTGCTCATGAAAATCTAAGAGCGGCTGGGCGAAAAGCTCAACGATCTTTCGCATCTGGATTGCTAAATACGGCTTATGTAGCCGTTTGTTTACGCGACAAGTTCCCCTTTTTACGTAGCCAATTTATGGAAACTAGCGTAAAATGGGAGCCACTCTTTGAGGCTGATGCCAATATGTTGACCATGATTGGTGATGGAGCTATCAAGCTGAATCAGGCAGTTCCTGGCTATTTGGATGCTAAGACTATCAGAGACCTGACTGGTATCAAGGGAGCTGATGTCAATGGTTGAAGATATCGTACCAGAGCTCCTCAAAAAGATACAATTAGATTTTGAAGATGGTCGGCTTAATAGTTCCACTTTGCAGATTCTTATTTCAAAATTGGAGCAGAAAAAGGCAAATTACATTGACGCGAATGACTATGCCGTTGAGCTTGGCGAGATTCTCTCTAAGGCTCTGAGAGGCTCTCTGAGCGACGATGTTTTGCCAGATGGGAAAATGTATTACAACATTGCTCAAAGACTGTTAAACGAGACGCTGGGCAGAAATTACGATCTGATAAGTGATTACTCGGCAGAAGTTCAGCGGATTTTGAACAATGAAGCAGGATTTGGATTTGCGATTCAGAATCCAGCGCTTAACCAAGACCGTATCGATGGATTAGTCAATCGGTTGGCTAGTGAGGATAGTTTTGAGAAAGTAAAATGGTTGCTTAATGACCCAGTTGTCAATTTCAGTCAAAGTATCGTTGATGACAGCATAGAGGCTAATGCTAAGTTTCATGCAAAAGCAGGATTGAAACCTAAAATCGTTCGCAGGGTTGTTGGGCATCCTTGTAAATGGTGTAAGGGTCTGGCAGGTTCTTATGATTACCCTGATGTACCTGATGATGTCTATCATCGGCACGAGAATTGTAGATGTACAGTAGATTACCGCCCCGGTGATGGCCGCAGGCAAAATGTTCATTCTAAAAAATGGAGTGATGAAAAGAAAACTGCTATCAAGCGCAGAAAGATGATTGGACAACAGCAGAATAGTAAACCTTATCAGAGTATAAGAAAAGAGTGGCTAAAGCACTCAGGTAAAGGTTCTGTTGCCGAAATGGGCTACTGGGAGCATGAGGAGGTCAAGTATCATGTTGACGGAAAGCATGTTGTCTTAGATTATTCACAAAAAGAAAAAGAGGTTGCAGAGTGGCTAGCCAAGAAATTTGGTGTTAAAGTCCAGCTTGTACCAAAAGTAAATTATCCGCTAAAAGTTCCGACTCCTGATTATTTGGTCAATGGTGAACGATTTGACTTAAAAGAGATTGAGGGAGCTGGTAAAAATGTTGTTGATAACAATATGCGAAAATCAAAAAGACAAGCAAATAATTTTGTGCTTGAACTAGAAAAATCTAATATTAGCACAGAAGAAGTGTTACAGCAGTTGGAAATAATCTACAGAAGCGGCAGGAGAGATGTTGATACTGTTATCATGAAGCGTGGCAATCGCTTGATTGATATAGTACAAAAAAGGAAGTAACCGTCATTCCGACCACATAGTGGACAAGGGGAACAGGATTACTTCCTTACTTAAGTTAAGTATACAACAATTTTGCTTAAAAAGCAAGGAAAGGAGAAGAGAAGAAAAAGAATGATTGCACTTTTGGACAACTAGTTTAGGAGGTGATCTACTATCTCCCAGCGATAGGGTTATCATGCAATGACGATTGAAAGGAAATGTTATGGTTACTAAAACTAAGATTAGATTTGGCAATCAAAATCCTACTCAATCGGTAACTTTACATTACACTGATAGCTTGGCACAAGAAGCTATAGAGCTATATTGGAAGTCTGGTCGTGATTGTTATCCCTGGCAGGTCAATCTTCTTGAATCTATCATGGGGATTAGAGAAGACGGATTGTGGGTACATCAAAAGTTTGGCTATGCTATCCCGCGGCGGAATGGTAAGACAGAAGATGTCTATTTGCTCGAACTTTGGGGACTGCATAAAGGCTTAAAAATCTTGCATACTGCGCACTTAATCAGTACATCGCACTCTTCTTTTGAAAAATTGAAGAAGATACTTGAGGATATGGGCTATGTTAATGGTGAAGATTTTACTTCAAACAAAGCTAAAGGGCAGGAACGCATTGAGTTCAAGGCCACTGGTGCAGTAATCCAATTCCGAACAAGGACATCAGGCGGTGGTCTCGGTGAAGGTTTTGACTTGCTGATTATTGACGAAGCACAGGAGTACACAACGGAGCAAGAATCGGCTCTAAAGTACACGGTGACGGATAGTAAGAATCCAATAACCATCATGTGCGGGACGCCTCCAACCATGGTTTCTAAAGGAACTGTCTTCCAAAGTTTCCGTGATAAGGTTTTAGCAGGGAAAAGCGAGTACTCAGGATGGGCTGAATGGGCTGTTGAGGGTATCCACGATATAAATGATGTGGAAGCTTGGTACCTGACAAATCCATCTATGGGTTATCATCTCAACGAGCGAAAAATTAAAGCAGAGCTTGGGGAAGATGAGCTTGATCACAATATCCAGCGTTTGGGTTATTGGCCTACATTTAACCAAAAATCGGTTATCTCTAAAAAAGAGTGGTCTGAATTGAAGGTGAACACAATGCCAAGATTAAAAGGCAAGTTATTTGTTGGTATCAAGTTTGGTCAGAATGGCGTTAATGTCGCTATGGCAATCGCAGTACGTACTGCAGATAGCAGGATATTCATAGAGAACATTGATTGTGTGTCAGTTAGAAGCGGCACGCATTGGATTATCAATTTCTTGCAATCAGCGGATGTTGAAAAAGTTGTTGTTGATGGCGCCAGCGGTCAGGAACTTTTGGCCAACGAGATGACGGAGAGTGGACTAAAAAAACCTATTTTACCTGCGGTAAAAGAAGTTATTACGGCCAACTCATTATGGGAACAGGCAATAGTTCAACAAACTCTCTGCCATAATGACCAACCCTCTTTGACAGAAGTCGTGACTAACTGTGATAAACGCAATATAGGTTCTAATGGCGGTTTTGGCTATAAATCGCTATATGATGATAGGGATATCAGTCTAATGGATAGCGCTCTGCTTGCGCACTGGCTTTGTTACACAACAAAACCTAGGAAAAAGCAAAGAATCAGTTATTAAAAAAGGCGCACTGACGCTTTTTTTAATGCTCAAAATTACCGAACGCACGGGAAATGCGGAGAAAGGATATTTTATATGTCAGAATTTATAGCAATTACTACACAAGAAGAATTTGATGCGGCGATTAAGGCGCGTCTGGCTCGTGAAAAAGAGAAATACGCAGATTATGACCAAATCAAGTCTCGTGTGACGGAATTGGAAAAAGAAAACGGTAGCTTGAAGTCAACACTTGAAGCATCGAATCAATCAAAAGCAGATACAGACAAGCAGATTGCAGATTTGCAGGAAAAAGTGACTGGTTATGAGACAGCAGCTTTGCGGACGCGGATTGCTTTGCAAAATGGTCTGCCAATTGACCTTGCTGATAGACTGCAAGGAAACGATGAGGAGAGCCTGAAAGCTGACGCAGAGCGTTTGGCCAGTTTCGTGAAGCCGGCTGAACCAAAGGCACCGCCAAAATCAAATGAGCCGAATGTCGGCTCAGAAAATGATGAAGATGCAGCATTGAGAGGAATGCTGCGAAATATGAGAGGAGAATAATTTATGGCAACATTGCAATCAGGGGATTTGTTCCCTGTAGAAACAGTACAAGATATTTTTAGTAAAGTAAAAGGGCATTCAACCCTTGCAAAACTTACCACACAAGAACCTATTCCATTTACTGGTACAGAAACATTTGTATTCAACCTTGAAGGAAACGCTGAAATTGTAGGTGAAGGAAATCCTTCAAGTGCTGGAAATGCAACTATGAAACCAAAAGTGATCAAACCAGTTTTAATTACTTATCAAGCACGGGTTTCGGAAGAATTTGTACATTGTTCAGAAGAAAAACAATTATCATATCTTAAATCATTTATTGATGGTTTGGCTAAGAAAGTGGCACAAGCAATTGATATTGCTTCTTTCCATGGTTTAGAACCCAAATCGATGACAGATGCTTCTTTTAAATCGACCAACTCGTTTGATGGCTTAATTACAGGAAATGTAGTAACTTTTGAAGCGGATAAAATTGATGAAAATATTGATGCTGCTGTTGCGACTATTACAGCAAATGATTGTGAAGTGAACGGAATTGCGTTATCTCCGGCAGCAGGAGCGGCACTTGGTAAAATTAAAGTAAACGGAGTAGTTCAATATCCTGAATACCGCTTTGGCCAAAATCCAGATTCATTTTACGGAATGAAGTCTGATGTTAATAAAACATTGACAACTGTTGCAAGTACAGCTAAAAAAGACCATGTTATCGCGGGAGATTTTGAAAATGCGGTGAAGTGGGGATATGCAGAAAATATTCCGCTTGAAATTATTGAATACGGCGACCCTGACGGGGCAGGTCGAGACTTAAAACGTTATCGCGAAGTATGCCTGCGGACAGAAGTATATGCTGGTTGGGGAATTCTTGATGAGCAAGCATTTGCTCGTGTGGAGGCTTAATATGGAATATATCAATAAAGAAACTCTTGTAAGTATTGAAACAGACTGCGAACTTGGCGGGGATTGGGTCCCCGCTTCGGAGCTTAAAGAGAGCTATAAGTTGACTGTTCCTGAAATCAAGTCTAAACTTGATGAACTTGGAATTGAATACGATAGCAAAGCAGTGAAATCAGACTTGATTGCCTTATTAGAACAACACGAAGGGTAAAAGATATGAAGAACTTTGCAACAGTAGATGAGCTGCAGGAATTGTGGCGACCTTTAAAGCTTGATGAACAAAAACGAGCTGAGGCACTGTTGAAAGTTGTCTCTGCTTCGTTGCGTGTTGAAGCTGAAAAGGTTGGTAAAGACTTAGACAAATTGTTTGTAGCCAATGAATCGTATGCCTATGTTGTTAAGTCTGTAGTAGTGGATGTTGTAGCTAGAACGTTGATGACTTCGACAAATCAAGAGCCAATGACACAAGTTTCTGAGAGTGCTCTGGGATACACTTGGAGTGGCTCTTATCTTGTGCCGGGCGGTGGTCTGTTTATCAAAGATTCAGAGCTAAAACGACTTGGTTTGAAAAAACAAAGATTTGGGGTGATTGATATTTATGGCACAGATTAAAGGAATTACCGTGACCTTAATCGATAAGGTCAAGACGGGTCAGGATGATTTCGGTCACTCAATCTTTGAAGATAAAGAAATCGAAGTTGAAAATGTGTTAGTCAGTCCAACTACGTCAGACGATATCACGACACAGCTTAATTTAACCGGTCGAAAGGCAGCCTATACGTTAGCTATTCCGAAAGGTGATACTCATGATTGGGAGAACAAAGAGGTACGTTTTTTTGGAAAACGTTGGCAGGTATTTGGTCTTCCACTTGAGGGAATTGAAGATTTAATCCCACTTGACTGGAACAAGAAAGTGACGGTAGAGCGGTATGAAATTTAAGCTAAATCGTGCGGGTGTAGCTGATCTTATGAAATCAGAAGCTATGCAAACTGTTTTGAACAAACATGCTAGCAATATCAAAAATCGGTGTGGTGATGGATACGAGCAGGACATCCATATTGGACGCAATCGTGCAAATGCAATGGTGAGTGCTAAAACTCGCAAAGCTAAGAAAGATAATCTCAAAAACAATACACTTTTAAAGGCGGTGCGTTAAATGATTGAAGTTATCATCAAGAAATACTTTGACGGTCATTTAACTGTGCCGTCTTTTTTTGAACATCAGGCGAAAATGCCTGATAAATATGTCGTGATAGAAAAAACAGGCAGTAGCAAGAGAAATCAGTTGAAGTCGTCAACTTTTGCTTTTCAGAGTTACGCTAAGTCTATGCACGATGCCGCGCTATTAAACGAAGAAGTCAAAGATGTTGTTGAAGGCTTGATAGAACTAGATGATATTAGTGGCATCTCGTTAAATAGCGATTATAACTATACTGATACCGAAACAAAATCTTACCGGTATCAAGCAGTATTTGATATTAACCATTATTAAAATTGAAAAGGAGAATAAAATGTCAAATTCATCACATGTAACAACCGCAAAACCAAAGGTTGGTGGGGCAATTTACTCTGCGCCATTGGGTACTGAACTTCCAACAGATGCAACTACAGCTCTTAATACAGCGTTTAAATCATTGGGCTACATCTCAGAGGACGGACTTACTAACACGAATAGCCCAGAATCGGAAGATATTAAGGCCTGGGGTGGCGATGTGGTAAACTCTTCTCAAACTGAGAAAAAGGATACGTTTGGTTTTACACTAATTGAAGCGCTAAACTTAGCGGTGCTTAAAGAAATTTATGGAGATACTAACGTAACGGGAGAACTAGCAACAGGTATCACTGTCAAAGCAAATTCTACTGAATTAAAAGACCACTGTCTTGTTGTGGAGGTTATCCTTAAAGGTGGTGTACTCAAACGGATTGTTATTCCGCAAGGAAAAGTGACCGAAATCGGGGAAGTAGCCTACAAAGACGGTGAAACGGTAGGTTATGAGACAACTGTTACTGCGTTTCCTGATAAAGAAGGGAATACGCACTATGAATATATTAAAGGAGCTTAATAGATGCTAAAATCAATTAAAGGTACGACTACATCAGGTTTTTCGTTTGAAATTTCAAGTGAACGTCTAAGCAACTATGAACTAGTAGAAGCAATCGCAGAAGTGGATACGAATCCTCTTGTGTTGCCTAAATTGCTAAAACTTTTACTAGGCGATCAAGCAGATGCTTTGAAAGAGCATGTGCGTGATGAAAAAGGTCTTGTGCCAATGGACAAAATGGGAGAAGCTATTAAAGAAATCTTCGAAGCTCAAAACAAGGTAAAAAAATTGTCCTCCTCGCCAAAATGATACAAGCAGATGAAGACGCATTGATTTGTGACCTTGCTGAGGTGTATCGTATATACGATTATAGACAGTTGCCTGCTTATCAGGTAGCTGTTTTTTCTTATGGTCTCAGAGAAGATTCTCGTATTAAGTTAGTGATGTCTGGACAAAGAGTGTCATTTGATACTCTTCTACAAGCCAGCATTCTAGACAGGCTCTCTTTGCTTACATGGTTTAAAACGAAAGATGGGCAAAAAGGGAATAATAGACCTGTTTCTATTACAGAGAAATTGACCGCAGTAGAAAAAGAAAGCAATGAAATGGTCTTTATTTCTGGCGAGGAATTTGAAAAAGCGAGAGCAAAAATTTTAGACAAGACTGGAGGTGAGAACTAGTGGCAACAGAATTAGGACAAGCTTATGTGCAGATTATGCCATCCGCTAAAGGTATTAGTGGAGCGATTCAAAACGCTATTTCACCGGAAGCTAGTGCAGCAGGTAAAAGCGCTGGGTCAACCCTTGGATCTACTCTTGTAAAGGCCGTAACGGGTGTTATTGCCGCAGCTGGCATCGGTAAAGCTTTTACTGCAGCTCTGTCAGAGGGGGCAGCTCTTCAACAATCACTTGGAGGAATCGAAACTCTCTTCAAGGGTTCGGCTGATAAGGTCAAAGCCTATGCAAATGAGGCTTATCGCACTACCGGACTGTCCGCTAATGCTTACATGGAAAATGTAACTGGCTTCTCTGCTAGTCTCTTGCAGTCTTTGGGTGGAGATACCGAAAAAGCTGCAGATGTGGCTAATATGGCCATGGTTGATATGTCTGATAATGCCAACAAAATGGGTACATCTATGGATCGTATTCAAGATGCCTATCAAGGATTTGCTAAGCAAAACTATACCATGTTAGACAATCTCAAGTTGGGGTATGGTGGTACGAAAACCGAGATGGAGCGGCTGCTTGCGGACGCTGAAAAATTGACGGGTGTCAAATATGACATCAACAACTTATCCGATGTTTATCAAGCTATTCATGCTATCCAAGGGAAGCTAGATATTACGGGGACGACTGCTAAAGAGGCAGCATCTACTTTTAGTGGATCATTTTCTGCCATGAAAGCTGCCGCTCAAAATGTGCTGGGGAAATTGGCTCTTGGTGAAGATATTATGCCTTCGTTGAAAGCTCTGGCAGAGACGACATCAACGTTTCTATTTAAAAACTTTATTCCGATGATTGGAAATATCCTGCGGGGCTTACCGAATGTCATCGGTACAGTTTTGAAAGAGGGAATTGCTGCAATCTTTGGTGATGGAATTGCTAAAAGTATCACTGATAAAATTTATGATATCTATACTAATGTCAGCGGTGTTCTTAATGCACTGTCTGATATGATCTTTGGTTCCGGAGATAAGGCAGACAACAAGGACTTTTTAAAAAGCTATCTTGGCCTTGATGAAAAGACAGCTTCCAACATTGTCAACATCGGCGAGAACATCCGCGTCACCTTTGAAAATATTGGCTCTACTATCGGGAATATAGCTGGTATTGTTAGTAACTTTGTCAGTGATTTGTTAGGTATAGCCGGGAGTAAGCAAGGTGTAAATGCCATTGGTTCTGCATTTGAATCTGTGACAGGTTTTATCAAGTCAGCTTCTGGGGCAATCAAGAATTTCACAACTTGGCTTAAAAGTAATGAAACAGCAATGGCTGTGCTTAAGTCAACGATGGCAGGACTATTAGCGGGATTTTTAGCCTTTAAAACTATAACTACGATTAAAACGATTATTTCTGGTTTTACGGCAGCTATCAGCACGGCTAAAGGAGCGGTTTTGGCTTTTAATGCTGCTATAGTAGCAAATCCAATCGGTGCTATAGCAGCTGCAATTGCTGCTGTTGTAGCAGGTTTAGTTTGGTTCTTTACTCAAACAAAAATTGGTCAAAAGATTTGGGCTGGGTTTGTTAGCTGGATAAAAAACGCCTGGCAAGAGATTGCTGATTTCTTTGTTGGTATCTGGTCTGGTATTTCTGATGGTGCGAAGAACCTTTGGAATGGCGTGACTGACACATGGAATGCAGTAGTTGATACGATTAAAAATGCATGGAATGGGATTGTAGAGTTCTTCTCGAATCTTTGGTCTGGTATCACATCAGGCGTTAGTGCTGCATGGACTGCAATAACGCAGACTATCATGACAATTGTTCAGCCGTTCATTGACGGATTTATAAATATTTGGAACGGCATAAAAGATGGACTTTCTCAGATGTGGGAAGGTGTTAAGATGATTTTTCAAGGAGCATGGGATTTCATCAAATCCATTGTATTAGGGGCTGTTTTGATCGTCCTTGATATTGTTACAGGCAATTTTGGGAAACTTGGCGAAGATCTAGGATTGATTTGGCAAGGCATTTCAGACGCTGTAAGTATGGTTTGGGAAGGCATCAAAACCTATTTTATGGGAGTTGTGAGTGCAATTGTTGGATATGGTCAATCCGTGTTTGAGAACTTTTCAAATATCTTATCTGCTATCTGGGATTTTATTAAAAATGCAGCTTCTGCAGCATGGGAGTGGATAAAAACTACTATATCAAATCTGATAACTGGACTAGTACAGGGCACTCAAAACATTTGGAATGGCTTTATGAATTTCTTGTCTAATTTATGGAATTCTATTTCATCCACTGCTGTCAGTGCATGGAATGGTCTGAAATCTTCTGTACAAGCCATTATTAATGGAATTGTGCAAGGCGCACAAAATGCATGGAACAGCATGAAACAGGGTGTTTCAAATTTAGTATCAGGAATCGCTAATATTTTCAATGGTTTGCGCAACATTAATCTTTGGGATGCCGGTCGAGCTATTCTTGATGGTTTTCTTGGTGGTTTAAAATCTGCTTGGAAAGGTGTAACTGACTTTGTCGGTGGGATTGCAGGCTGGATTCGCGACCATAAAGGGCCGATTGAATATGACCGCAAACTCTTGATACCTGCCGGTAAAGCAATCATGAATGGTTTAAATGACGGGTTACGAAATCAATTTAAATCCGTTAAATCGACTGTTAGCGGTATGGCTGGAGAGATTACTGATAGTTTCGGAAATGAGCTGACTGTGCCTGAGCTTGGAGCGTTAGCGAATCAAGAAGTGCAAGTTGCTCTATCGTCTAGTAAATTATCCGACCAGATGTTAAACACTACGAAAGACCGCAGCAGAGAAGATGATATGCTGGATATGATTGCCAAGCTGATAAATCGTCCAATTATCGTGTCACAGCAATTAGATACTAGAGAGGTATCTCAAGTTCTGGCACAGCCAATATCAGAAGAACAAGAAAAGCGTCAGGCTATTCTGAACGCTGTGAATGGATTGGGGTGGACTTAATGATAAAAGTACATTTTAATGATGTTGAATTAACAAAATGGATTACTGTTTTAGATGGGTTCACCGCCTTTGGTGGTGCAGATTATGATCCAACTTTCCAAGACTATCCAATACTTGATGGATCGGAATTTGTCAAGACTCGCAAGAAGCTGAAAAAGATTCCAGTACCGTTTTATGTAAAATATGACAGTGTTGCAGATTACGATGCATTGCAAACGACTCTCAATGTGGACGAGCCGAAAAAGCTGACTTTCAGTCATCTGCCTGATCGTGTTTTTTACGCTATTCCGAGCAGCGATCTTGATTTTAAAGAAATCAAGTTCAGCGGCAAAGGGACAATCAATTTTTCGATTGCTGATGGATTGGCACACGCTAAGAATCCACGCTATTTTGAATTTAAAAAGAATGCGCAAGGTGTGTTAGAAGCAGAAATCGTAAATAATGGTAGTGAAGAAATCCCGGTAAATTATCGAATCAAATTGAAGCGTGAATCAGGGTATGTTGGTATTGTCAGTCAGTACGGTGCTATGCAGTTTGGTAAGATTGAGGAAGCAGATCTAGTTGAAGAAAAAAAGAATGTCTTATTGTCTGGAAATGGGAAAGGTAACTTTAATAATTGGACGGACGGAACCATTTTTTACGAAAACCAAAATAAAAAAGTTGTTACGAAAATGGCAGCAGATTCTAATCTTGGTGGACGATTAGGGGTTCTTCCGGTCAATTTCACGAATACAGCTAACGGATCATGGTTTGGAGCAGTCAAAGAGTTAAAACTTTCTCAACAAGCAAAAGACTGGTATATCTGGGCTCGTGCTTGGTTTGAGACTGGCTATGTTAGTCAGACGGGGGCATGGTGCTTATCAGTTGTAGACAGCGACAATCATTTTATCGCTGGTATGGCGATTGAAAAAAGCGAGCGAACGCGCAATAAAGCACTTGTCATCTTTCTTATGGGAGATGGAGCCGGTGGGAGTCGAGTTGTAAAATCCATTGAGTTCACTCCTAGTCTTTGGGTGAGAGACAACCCTTATAGTCTAGAAGGTAAAGACCAAAATCGAAATATGTTTGATTTGCGAAAAGAAGGGGATAAAATCACTTATTTCTGGTATGGTGGTTATCATTCTTACTTCGAGTCCAAAATTAAGGACAAGCAAGCTGCTAAAGTTCAGTTTTTTGTCGGACAGTATAAAGGGCAGAACTCAACCATCAATCAGTTAGTAACGCATCATTATCTAAATGACTTTGCTATTTATAAATTAAACGTGCCATTCTGGCGTGATGTCCCTAATCGCTATCCGACGGGAGCAGAACTTTTTATTGATGCAACAGGAGAAGTAAACCCAGAAGAAAAGGGGCGGTTGTATGTCAATAATTTGTTAGCTCCAGATGATGAGATTTTGGGAACGGACTATTTTAAAGTTCCGCCTGGTAAAACAAAAGTACAATTGCTTGTGTCGAGCTTTGCGGAAGTAGAGAGCGCACGAGCTGAAATTGAGGAGGCTTGGATTTGACAAAAAGAAATGTACGAATCGCCATCCGTGATACAACCGACAGTCACAATGTCGGTTTTTTTGATAATAAAAGCGGAATCAAATATAATTCTGCCAACCTAACTCAGTTTTTGAAAGGTGCTTGTAGTGTCCTTGTGCTGACTTATCACTCCAAAAAGATGGTTGCTCAAAGCGGACAAAAGCTAGCTTTTCGGTTTAAGGACAAGGATTTTTGGCTGAATATTAACAGTGTCAAGAAAACAGGCTATAAGATTGAGCTAACAGCCTACTCATTGAGTTTGGAAGCGAACAAAGAAAAGCGTGGCCCGCACAAACCAGCCAATGCCATGAGTATTAAGCAATACATCGATTACTATGACCCTGAACACTCATTTGAGATTGGAATCAATGAAGTAGCCGACAAGTCCATTAAGTTAGAGTGGAGCGGAACAGACACAATTCTAGCGCGGCTCTATTCGGTTGCTAATAGCTTTGGCGCAGAGCTGGAATTTGTCACAGAGCTAAATAATGATTACTCACTCAAACGTCATGTGGTTAATATCTACCGTGAGGGAAATCTTGGGAAAGACAAGACGGGGATGCCTGTTAGAGTGGGTGAAAAGCTGAAAGTTATCAACTACTCGGACAACATGGATGACTTTTATACTGGGATTCGTCGTACTGGTAAAGACGGTCTGACGATAGCTGGGTTAAATAAAAAAATCTATGACGGCAAAGGAAACTTGCTCTTTTACAGTAGCGGCGATACGCTCTACGCACCACAGGCAAGAGATAAATACCCGTCTATCGCTCGAAAGACCAATGATGGGTATATCGTCAATGAGGATAGCGGTACTGAATATGCTAATAAAGAAGCTCTGTTTGGTTATATGCTATCTGAGTTGAAAAAGCACTGTGAGTTAAAAGTAGATTACGAAGTGGAAGGTGCGGTTGACGGCAACATCGGCGACAGAAAGACGCTAGCTGACGCACGGCACTTTGACCCTCCACTTTATGTACAAGCTCGGATTAACGAGCAAACAGAATCTTTGTTAGAGACGAGTGAGGTCAAGACTAGTCTCTCAAACTATGTCCGAAAGTCGAGCCAGATTGCCAATGAGCTATTGCAAAGAGTGGAACAACTAACGCTTGAAGCAACACCCTACGCTATTAAATTAGCGACCAACAACGGGATTATTTTTAAAAACAATCAAGGACAATCAACAATCTATCCGACCTTGAAGAGAGGTCAAAAACCAGTTGAGTGTACGTGGAAGTGGTTAGTTGATAATCAAGGATTTGGCACGTCTCCAACTTTTGAAGTTAAGGCGGCTGGCATGTCTAGCAAGCTAGTGTTGACAGCTATTGCCTTGATTGATGGAAAAGAGGTTGCTAGAGAGCAAGTCACTTTTAGCAATGTCAATGACGGGAAGAATGGTTTAAACGGTGAAAAAGGAGAAGATGGAAAGTCTCTACGACTGTTTACCACCCAATACAAATATGCGCAAAAATTTATCAATCAATACAGCGCAGATGGTTATACTGGAGATTGGTCTGTCATCGAAAACACAGCAGGGTTAAAAGCTGGTGATAGCGTCCAAATAAGGGTATTTAATACGGATAAAGAGAGTGATAGCTGGATAGTAGCTTCGGTTAGTGCAATTCTGGGCGAAAATAGAATTAAAACGGTCTCTAAAGGTCTGATTGAAAAAGGAGACCAAGGAGAACGAGGGCCTAAAGGAGCTACTGGAGAAAAAGGCGATAAGGGAGACCCTGGAAAGCCCGCAGATCCTGCGCCGATTAACCAACTCAAACAAGATATGGAGCTGGCTAAGAAAGATTTGAGTGCTGTCAAATCAGATTTACTCAGGGAGAAATCAGAAAGCTCCGCTAAAATCGAGCAAGTCAAAAAAGATGTTGGCGCTATCCGCACGCAACAGACAACCTATGAACAATCCAATGAGCAAAACCTCGATCGGATTACTGGCCAGCTGGCTGACAAAGCCAGCAAAACAGAGGTCAAACAGACTGCAGATGGAATCCGAGAAGAGATTAGTAAGATTTCTGTCGGCGGGAAGAATTTACTGAAAGGCTCAAAGGGAGAATTTAAGCCTGATATAAATCCATCTAATTTTGATAACAATGTTTTATACGTGCAATCCACTTCGATTGATTTAGTTAAGGGTGAAAAATATCTGATTTCTGCTAAAACCGATGGAGTTTTTAGCGGCGATCACAACGGGAATCGAGAAAGCGATAATGTAGTGCTCTGGTTGATGGATAAGACGGTTACGAATTATCAGATTGTGTCCGATAGCAATACTGGCACGACAGGTACGATTTTTATATGGAACAAACCGACTGGAACTTATCACTTGCGAGTCAACACCTATCATAAGGACGCTCGGAAAAAAGTATGGGAAGTTAAGGTCGAACGAGGGACGATTAAGACCGATTGGAGTCCGGCACCTGAAGATGTTGAGGAACAAATCACCGTTGCTAAGACCACGTTAGAAAAGACTGCGGAAGGTCTTAGAACGGACATGGTCGCAGTCAAGTCTTATGTGGCAAACGATGGTAAGCGCAAGGAGGAGCTGGAAAAATACAGCAGAGAAGAGACGGCTAAGCAGATTGCGGCTGAACGAATTAAAACAGCTGAAAATTACGTGGGCAAAAGCCAGTATACAGAAGATGTTAAAGGAGTGAATCGACGGTTTGAGGAGTTGTCGATTGGCGGAAATAACCTGCTTGCTTACTCAAACTTTAACAAAAATGGTTATTATCAAAACGGTTTGAAATCAGATGCTAATTATATCTATTCAAATTTGATTAAACTCCAAGGGACAGAGTACTATTTGCAAGTTTGGGAATTGAAACCAATCTCTAACAAGAATTGGATAGGGATTCAGTTTTTTGATGATGTAAACAAATCGACCGCAAATGGCTATTCCACAATTTGGTTTAACGGCTATCGAAAGCAGCTTTTAAAAGCACCTAATACAGCGAAATACATTGCGATTTCGTTAGACAAACGAGCGCTGAATCAAGACGAGATGAAATTTAAGCTCGAACTTGGAAGCATACCGTCTGACTGGAGTCCAGCGCCGGAAGACACCGACACCAAGCTCGCCGAGTACAAGCAAGGCGTGGACGGTCAGCTTGCAGCGGTCAAACAAGAGGTCGGAAGCAAAGTCTCGCAAACCACATTTGACCAGCGAGCGAACCAGATTACACAATCTGTGCAGGAGCTAAGCAATAATACCGTCAAGAAGAACCAACTCAAAATCGACGAGAACGGTTTGGTCTCTAGCTCCGAAAAAACAGTCAACGGTCAAATACTGGCTAGTATGATTGCGCAACATCCCGAATGGGTCGAAATCATCGCTAAATTGCTTAAAGTTACAGCAGATATGATTGTAAATGGGGCTATCACAGCAGATAAGCTGAATGTTAAGGAGTTGAGTGCGCTAAGTGCTAAGCTTGGAAAAGTCAAATCTGGCGAAATTATCAATGAATATCGAACCAGTGGAACTTATGGTGAAATTAAGATTGGTGAGAATATAAAAATCACAAATCATAATACTGCAGGAGCGCGTTCACACATTCCAAAAGAAGAAATCATGATGCTTCCAAATGGATTTCTGATGAATGCTTACAATGCAGCAGATCAATTGAATTATACAATGCGCATTTCTCCTGAAGTAATGGAATTTCAAAAAGTCAATAATACCCAAATGCAGGGTGGGACGGGTTCTTGGAGTTTGGGTTATTCAAACTCTTACTCATTGCTAAGCATTGACGCTATTTTGCAAAAAGTGAGACTGCAAGCGACTTCTAACTTAATGTGGGGTATTGGTGCGACATTCGTCCGTATAGGTAATCTTGTGACGATTTCTGTAACAAGGGTCATCAAGAATATTGCAAGCGTGGTTGAAAACGCACGAGCAAATGAGAGGATTCCTGACGGCTTCAAGCCAATCTCACAAGTACATTTGACACTAACTGGTAACTTCAATGCGACAATCGATGCTACTTGTGTTGTCCATCTTGAACCAGACGGAACAATCAACTACACGAATAATAAGTCAGGCAATCGTGTATGGACAGGAACCGTCACGTATACGACTGTTGATGATTTTCCAATTGTCGGAAATATACCAAATGGAAAACTTATATAAGAATAAAAGGAGAAAAGAAATGACAGAACTTTTAAATGTTGACACAATTACAGAGCCGTTTGATTTACAGACAGCTCTTAGATATATGGACGAAAACGGCGAGTTTATCCGTTTTAAAAACGATGTAGAAGATTACTACATTTACAAAGAAACGCAAAAACGCCCCGCAGTTGTGGGCGGCAAACGTAAATTGGTGGAAGTACCGCTTGTTTGGGCGTTTGATAGATACAACAATTCTATCACAACCTTTAAATTTACAAATATGTTTGACAAGAATTTCTACATTATGAAATTTGACGAAGCGGGCGAACCAATCTGGGATGATCCAACAAAGAAAAAGGAGTAGTTTATGGCACCTGATGTTATAAATGCTGTTGTGACGATTAGCGCTTCGCTAATTGGCACATTTGGCGGGATTATCACTAGTGCTAAGATAACCACCTTCCGAATTCAGGAGTTAGAGAAAAAAGTGGAAAAGCATAATAGCGTAGTAGAGCGAACTTATCGCTTAGAGGAAAGAACAAACTACCTTGACGAGCAAATCGACAAGCTCGAAAGCAAAATTGAAAAGGAGAAATAAGATGCAACAAATTTTAATCACAGCGGGGATTATTGCCCCCATCATTTCAGCGATTGTAAATGTCGTTAAGACGCAATTCAATCTAAACGGCAAACAAGTATCTACGTTAGCTCTCGGTTTGGGGATTATTGTAGGGATTGCATACGCTGCAACCATTGTGCATGGGGACTATGCAGCTTATGGCTGGGGCGGGCTAATTGCCGGCTTATCTGCTATCGGCTATTACGAATTGGCTTTTAAAAATAAAAAAGGAGACACAGCGGATGACACAGAAAAAGAAAATTAAGCAGCTTTTAGCTCTTGTTACAATCGTACTTGGTTTCATGCTTCCTACTGCTGCACAAGCAGCGGTAGGAGATCAAGGCGTGGACTGGTCTGTTTATCAAGGTACGAATGGTATTTTTGGTTATGGTCATGATAAATTTGCCATCATTCAAATTGGCGGTATCAATGCATATGGTATGTACGGCCAATCAACGTATGAAACGCAAGTAGCAAGTGCTATTGCACAAGGAAAACGTGCTCACACTTACGTTTGGTATGAAGTAGGTGGCAATGCTGCTTTGGGTGAACAAGTTCTTAAAAACTTCTTGCCGCAGGTACAGACACCAAAAGGCTCGATCGTAGCTCTGGATTATGAGAGCGGAGCGAGCGCTAGCAAAGAAGCAAATACAAACGCCATCTTACATGGGATGCGTATGATTAGGGAAGCAGGCTATACGCCGGTATACTACTCATACAAACCTTATACACTTGATCACGTTGATTATAATCGGATTTTGGCCGAATTTCCAAATTCTTTGTGGATTGGAGCTTATCCAGATTACAACGTGACCCCATCACCAAACTACAACTTTTTCCCGTCACTCCCAGGAATCGCCATTTTTCAGTTTACTTCAACGTATGTAGCAGGTGGGCTTGACGGTAACGTGGATTTGACTGGTATCACAGATAACGGTTATGGTCGTAAGAATACACCTAAAACACAAACGCCAGCGATTAAAGAGGGCGAAAAAGCTGATAACACACCGAAAAGCGATATTAAAGCTGGTGACACAGTCAAGGTTAATTTCTCGGCTACCAACTGGGCGACAGGCGAAGCGATCCCCGAATGGGTCAAAGGTCGGTCTTACCAAGTAGCAGAGGTAAGCGGCGATAAAGTGCTATTAGCTGGTATTAACTCTTGGATTTACAAGCGAAATGCAGAGATTATCTCTACTACTAATAGCCAACCTGCACCATCTCCAACCGTTCAGCAGTCCGGCTCATACACGGTACAGCCGGGTGATACCCTTTCTGGGATTGCGGCTAAATATGGCACGACTTACCAACAGTTAGCGGCTCTAAATGGCATTAGCAACCCTAACTACATCTACGTTGGCCAAGTCCTAAAAGTGACGGGACAAGGACAATCAGCCCCTCAAAGTGCGTCTTATCATACAGCACAATGGGGTGATACACTCTCTGGCATGGCTGCTAAATATGGAACGACAGTGGAAAATATTCAAGTGCTCAATGGATTGTCTGGTGATCTAATCTATGCAGGCGCAACCTATAGAATAAAATAAGACAAGTAGAGTCCTTTGGAAAATCCAGAGGGCTTTTTTTCGTGGCCGGAAAGTGGTATAATAGCGATAAAAGAAATCACAGGTTAATTTTTATGCCCCAAAGAATCCATAAAGCCCTGTTGGGGCAAAACTGGGGCATAAGTCTAAAACTTACTCAGACTTATTGAATAAATTTAAATAGGTTTGCTATCTATAACCCCTTACATAACAAGAATCCCTACTATATAAAATTAACGGAAAATATTCATCTTGAAAAGACGCTGTAAAATAATTCAACGATAAAAAGCCTATTGTATCAACGTTTCGGCGTTGTGCAATAGGTTTTTCTTATGTTTTGAGAGACAAAAGCTGATCATTTGCATTTATTTACAATCATTCTAAATACGTATTCTCTTAATTTCATGATATAATAAAGAAAAATGATTATGAGTGAGTAGGAAATGAGTTTACATCCTTATTTAGAAATCACAGATCAAAGTGATTATGAAAATGTTATTCAACGGTTAAAAGTGAAAGGTGTGCGTATTACAGAGACTCGAAAGGCAGTCATTGCTTACATGATTCGGACACATGAACATCCAAGTGCTGAAAAGATTTATTCTGAGTTGCGATCAGATTTTCCCAACATGAGTCTAGCAACGGTCTATAATAATCTGAAAGTATTGATTGAAGAGGGTTTTGTGGAAGAAATCAAGATAAAGAATGACAATACGACCTATTTTGATTTTATGGGGCATGAACATCTGAATATTGTCTGCGAAAAATGTGGCCGAATTGCAGACTTTGAAGATGTGGACCTACCTGATCTGAGACGTGAAGCTGAAAAGCAGACAGGTTATAAGATCACAAAAACCAAAGTGCTGATATATGGAATTTGTGCTGATTGTTTAGGAGATAGCTGAGTAAATAGATACACTGTTTGAATAAAGAAAACAGTAAAAATCAAATATTCTCCTATTGCTACTAGATTTTTTATGAAAAATTTTGTAAAATATAAAATGACTGTAAGACAGTTTTCAAAAATCAAAGGAGATATCTAATGGTAAAATTAGTTTTTGCTCGCCACGGTGAGTCTGAATGGAATAAAGCTAACCTCTTTACTGGTTGGGCTGATGTTGATTTGTCTGAAAAAGGGACGCAACAAGCGATTGATGCTGGTAAATTGATTAAAGAAGCTGGTATTGAGTTTGACCAAGCTTACACATCTGTTTTGACACGTGCTATCAAAACAACAAATCTTGCTCTTGAAGCAGCAGGTCAACTTTGGGTACCAGTTGAAAAATCATGGCGCTTGAATGAACGTCATTATGGCGGTTTGACAGGTCAAAATAAAGCTGAAGCAGCTGAAAAATGGGGTGACGAACAAGTTCATATTTGGCGTCGTTCTTATGATGTATTGCCACCAGCTATGGCAAAAGATGATCAATATTCAGCACATACTGACCGTCGCTATGCAAACCTTGATGATTCAGTGATTCCAGATGCGGAAAACTTGAAAGTTACTTTGGAACGTGCTCTTCCATTCTGGGAAGATAAAATTGCTCCAGCTTTGAAAGATGGTAAAAATGTGTTTGTAGGTGCGCATGGTAACTCAATCCGCGCTCTTGTAAAACATATCAAACAATTATCAGATGATGAAATCATGAATGTGGAAATTCCTAATTTCCCACCGCTTGTATTTGAATTTGATGATAAATTGAATCTTGTAAAAGAATACTATCTTGGAAAATAAGCCCAATAAAATATTAAGAAGCTCTGCGTAAACAGAGCTTTTTGATATTGTGCAGAATTTTAATTGATTTAGCTGTGTTTTTTATCAGTGTTTCCATTTTCTTTGACTTCATTTCTTTGGATTTATGGTACAATAAAAGGTAGCATTTTGACTAGAATGAGAGAAAACATGTCTAAGAAAAAAAGAAAATTTGATAGTCATTCCATTCCTAGACGGCTCAATTTGTTATTTGGGATTGTGATTTTATTGTTTATGAGTTTGATTGTTCGTTTGGGCTATATGCAAGTTGTGCATAGGGAATTTTATACAAAAAAATTGGCGACTGCCAGTAAAACCAAAGTAACAACTAGCTCTGTTCGTGGGCAAATTTATGATGCAAGTGGAAAACCTTTGGTGGAAAATACAACCAAGCAAGTCGTTTCCTTTACGCGTAGCAATAAAATGAGAGCTGAAACGATTAAAGAAATTGCTCAAAAATTACTGCCGTTAGTTTCCATTTCCAATGCAGACGTTACTGAGCGACAACAGATCGATTATTATTTGGCAGATAGCGAGGTTTATAAGAAGGTCGTCAATCAACTGCCTAAAAATAAAAAGTATAGTACAGATGGAAATCGTTTGACAGAGTCGAAGATTTATAGTAATGCCGTTAAAAGTGTTGATGTGGTCAAATTAAACTACTCAAATGAAGATAAAAAAGTTATTTATTTGTTTAGTCAAATGAATGCTATTGCAAATTTTGAGACGGGAAATATCCGAACAGACGATTTGTCTCCTGACCAAATTGCGACAATTGCTTCTAGCTCAAAAGAATTGTCTGGTATCAGTATTACCACCAGCTGGGATAGAAAAGTGTTAGACACATCTTTAGCTTCTATCATTGGAAGTGTCTCAAGTGAGAAGGCAGGACTACCTGCAGAGGAAGTTGATGCTTATTTGAAAAAAGGCTATTCACTTAATGATCGTGTTGGGACGAGTTATTTGGAAAAACAATATGAGTCTACACTTCAAGGGAAACGCGCAATCAAAGAAATCAATCTTGACAAAAATGGAAATATGGAGAGCGTGAAAAATATTTCCAATGGTAGTAAGGGAAATAATCTGAAATTAACGATGGATTTGACTTTCCAAAATGGTGTGGAAGATATTTTGAGGAGGTATTTCAGTGCAGAATTAGCGAACGGTCATGCGACATATTCTGAGGGTGTTTATGCTGTTGCTATGAATCCCAAAACGGGTGCTATTCTAGCAATGGCAGGTTTGAAACATAATATCGATACTGGAGAATTGACAGCCGATTCACTTGGTACCATTATGAATAACTTTGTGCCTGGTTCGGTTGTTAAGGGTGCGACTTTGACAGCAGGTTGGGGAAGTGGAGCTATCACAGGTAACCAAGTTCTGACAGATCAACCAATTTCTTTTGAAGGTTCCTCTGCAATCACTTCTTGGTTTACTCAGTATGGCCCTCGTCAAATTACAGCTCTAGAGGCATTAGAATATTCATCCAATACTTACATGGTCCAACTAGCGTTGAATATGATGGGAACCCCTTATTCGCCTAATATGACGATTGATTTGAAAAATTTGAATTCCTCTATGGACAAATTGCGTAAAACTTTTGCGCAATATGGATTAGGAGCATCTACAGGAATTGATTTACCAAGTGAGTCCGAAGGCTATACTCCTAAAAAATATACGTTTGCAAACTATTTAACCAATGCTTTTGGCCAGTTTGATAACTATACACCGATGCAATTAGCTCAGTATGCTGCAACGGTAGCTAATGGTGGTACTCGTATCGCACCACACTTAGTGGAAGGAATTTATGACAATAATGAAAAAGGTGGTCTTGGAAAATTAATTGAAGGAAAAGCCACCAAAGAGTTAAATAAAGTGGACATTTCAAAAGACAACATGGATTTGATTCGTCGAGGTTTTTACCAAGTAGTACATGGAACAAGTGGTTTTACCACAGGGCGTACTTTGTCACAAGGTGAATCAGTACCGATTAGTGCGAAAACTGGGACAGCTGAAACGTTTGTCAATAATGGAAAACAGGAAGCCATCAATACAAACGTTGTTGCTTATGCACCAAGTAACAATCCGCAAATTGCAGTTGCAGTTGTTTTTCCACATAATACAGACTTATCTTCAACCGTTAGCCATAGCATTACACGTGATATTATTAATTTATATCATCAACAGCATCCGATGAATTAGAGAGGGAATTATGCTTTATCCAACACCGATTGCGAAATTAATTGAAAGTTTTTCAAAATTACCAGGAATTGGCATAAAAACAGCAACACGCTTGGCTTTTTATACGATTGGCATGAGTGATGATGATGTCAATGAATTTGCTAAAAATTTACTTGCAGCCAAACGTGAGCTAACCTATTGCTCTATTTGTGGCAATTTAACGGATGATGATCCTTGTGCTATCTGTACCGATGAGACCCGTGATCAATCTACTATTTTGGTTGTAGAAGATAGTCGAGATGTATCTGCTATGGAAAATATCCAAGAATACCATGGTTTATACCATGTTTTGCAAGGATTGATTTCTCCTATGAATGGTGTCGGACCTGATGACATCAATCTGAAAAGTTTGATTACACGGTTAATGGATAGTGAGGTGGCTGAAGTGATTGTAGCGACCAATGCAACAGCAGATGGAGAAGCAACTTCCATGTATATCTCGCGGGTGTTAAAGCCAGCTGGTATCAAAGTGACGCGACTAGCCCGTGGATTAGCAGTTGGATCTGATATTGAATATGCAGATGAAGTGACTTTGCTTCGAGCTATTGAGAATCGTACGGAGTTGTAAAAGGGTGATAAAGCTTTGTTTAAAAGAAAATGAAAGCTCTGTTTCTGTTCAAAAACAAGCTAAAATATGGTATACTAAAAGGCGATTAAATTTGTAGATTTCTTTTAAGATGAGAAGGTTAGGTATGAAAATGTCAAAACAACAAATCATTCTCCTTTACGGCGGACGCAGTGCGGAAAGAAAAGTTTCTGTCTTATCAGCAGAGAGTGTCATGCGTGCGATTAATTATGACAAATTTTTTGTCAAGACTTATTTCATCACACAAGCAGGTGATTTTATCAAGACGCAAGAATTTTCAAGCAAACCTGCTGATGATGAAAAATTGATGACAAATGATACCGTCATTGAGAGTCAAAAAATGAAGCCGAGTGATATTTACGAAGAAGGTGCTACTGTGTTCCCCGTTCTTCATGGTCCAATGGGAGAAGACGGGTCTATCCAAGGATTTCTTGAAGTGTTGAAAATGCCTTATGTGGGTTGTAATATCCTTTCTTCTAGTGTTGCCATGGACAAAATCACAACAAAACGAGTGTTGGCTTCTGCTGGCATTCCACAAGTACCATATGTAGCTGTGATTGAAGACGAAAATATAGAAGAAAAGATTGCAGAAGTAGAGGAAAATCTAACTTATCCAGTCTTTACAAAACCATCCAATATGGGCTCTAGCGTCGGTATTTCCAAGTCTGAAAATCAAGATGAATTGCGTTCTGCTCTTAAGTTAGCTTTCAAATACGATAGTCGTGTTTTGATTGAGCAAGGTGTCAATGCGCGTGAAATTGAAGTTGGTTTACTTGGGAACGAAGAAGCCCAAAGCAGCTTACCAGGTGAGGTAGTGAAAGATGTTCCTTTCTATGATTACGAAGCTAAATACATTGACAACAAAATCACTATGTCTATTCCTGCAAAATTGTCAGATGATGTGATTTCTACCATGCGTCAACATGCCGAAAAAGCCTTTCGAGCGATTGGCGGCGTTGGTTTAGCTCGCTGTGATTTCTTTTACACTGATAAAGGTGAGATTTTCCTCAATGAGTTAAACACGATGCCTGGATTCACACAGTGGTCAATGTATCCCCTGCTTTGGGAAAATATGGGCATTTCTTATACAGATTTGATTGAAAAATTAGTTCAGTTAGCTCAAGAAATGTTTACAAAACGTGAAAAGCATTTACTATGAGATAAGAGCAGGTACTCTTCCAAGTTTGAAAAGCGAATAAGTCGTAAGCTTTGTCTGAATCTTAAAGCTTTGCTTTGAGCAATTAGTCATAGCATCAATATAAGAGCTTTTTGCCGTCATAAAACAAGACAGGAATAACATTGCTCCTGTCTTTTCATTTTTTTCTGTTATTTTGCTATATCTTTTAGTGAATCTGTAAAAGTCGGTTTTTCTGTGGTATAATGAGAGAGTTAGAGATATTTAAGATAAGTAGGGGATAAAAATGCAATTAACGTTCTATGAAGTGGCTTCTGTTTTGAAAGCTAAAAATGATGTTCATCTATTTCCAGATTGTACATTTAGAAAGGCAGAATTTGACAGCCGATTGATTGGAGAGGGAGATTTGTTTCTGCCTCTTAAGGGCGCGCGTGATGGGCATGACTTTATTGCGACAGCGTTTGAAAATGGAGCTGTGGCAACCTTGTCAGAAAAAGAATTGGAAGACTATCCTTATATTTTAGTAGATGATGTATTAGCAGCACTGCAGCATTTGGCACGGTATTATCTGGAAAAGATGAAGGTAGATGTTTTTGCAGTCACAGGTTCTAATGGTAAGACGACGACCAAAGACATGCTGGCTCACCTCTTGTCAATGGCTTATAAGACTTACAAAACACAAGGAAACTACAATAATGAAATTGGTCTTCCTTATACGATCTTGCATATGCCAGATGATACTGAAAAGTTGGTTCTGGAAATGGGGCAAGATCACATGGGGGATATTCATCTTTTATCTACTATCGCTCAGCCAAAAGTAGGCATAGTGACTTTAATTGGTGAAGCACATCTAGAATTTTTTAAAAGCCGTCATGAAATTGCAAAAGGAAAGCTACAAATCGCTGACGGTATGAAAAATGGGGCTCTTTTAGTTGTCCCAGCGGACAAAATTATCAATGACTTTTTACCAAGTCAGCAAAATGTTGTTCGTTTTGGTCCAGACGAAGATATTTGTCTAACAAAATTAGAAGAACGAAAAGATAGCTTGACCTTTGAGACCAACTTTTTAACTAGTGCTATTGACCTTCCAGTAACTGGAAAATACAATGCGACTAATGCCATGATTGCCGCTTATGTAGCCTTAAAAGAAGGGGTGACAGAAGAGGCCATTCAAAAAGCTTTTTTGACTCTTGAATTAACGCGAAATCGCACTGAATGGAAAAAAGCTAAAAATGGAGCTGATATCCTCTCAGATGTTTATAATGCGAATCCAACAGCTATGCGTCTGATTTTGGAAACTTTTTCTACAATTCCTTATAATGATAATGGTCGGAAGTTGGTTGTTTTAGCTGATATGAAGGAGCTGGGGGCTGAGTCTAAACAAATGCATGGTGCTATGATAACTAGTCTAAATCCGGAAATTCTCTCAGAAATATTTCTCTACGGAGAGGATATGGCTGCTCTTTTTGCCTATGCTCAGGAAATTTTCCCACCAGAGAAAGTTCATTATTTTGTAAAAAATGCTGACAAAGATCAGTTTTCGGATTTGGTAAAAGCGGTTAAAAAAGCACTAAAACCAACGGATCAAGTCTTGATAAAGGGTAGCAATTCTATGAATTTAGCTAATCTAGTAGAGGAATTGGAGAATGAGGTGTAAGCATCAGGTGCAGTATCTTGCTCTTTTTCGCAGTGTGATGCCTACGGGATCAAATCGAATCCCTAAGATGAGTAATTTGGTTCAAATGTTGGAGCAATCAGGTTTAGACAATGTTTCAAGCTATAGTCAATCAGGTAATGTGATTTGTGAAACGAGTATATCTGCTGAAGAACTTGCTCAACATATTCACCAGTTGATTTGGGAGAAGCTTGGTGTGAATTTATCGATTGTCGTAAAGAAAAAATCTGATTTAAAAAAGGCTGCCCTGCAAAATCTTTTTCCTACGGAATTGGACTAGTCGAGGATTCATTTGTTGTTTACAAACAATTTTCTATCTACAGAGAGACTCAAAAAGTAGCAGAAATGAGCTTTACAGATGAAATATTTGCAGTTGGAGAAACTTGCCTTTATATGTATCTACCAAGAGATGCTAGAATAAAGAAATTAAATAATAATTTTCTTGAAAAGAAATTAGGTATTATTGCTACAACAAGAAAATTAAGTGTCATAAAAAAATTAATTGATAGGATGGATTAGTAGAAGATGAATCTACAAGAATTTTTTACAAACCATAAAACGGAGGCGCCACAATTGACCCCGTTTTGGTACGGAATAATGTTTTTAGGAATCATTTACATCATGTACAGTGCTGTAAAATATCATCAAAATAAGCGTTATCAAATTATTTTAAAATTTGTACAAGGATTCCAAATTCTAATGCTTTATAGCTGGTATGTCGCCACTTTGTCACCACTATCTGAGGCACTTCCTTTTTATCATTGTAGATTGGCGATGTTTGCTATTTTGTTTCTGCCTGATTCCTCAGTTTATAAACAATATTTTGCTCTTTTAGGAGTATTTGGGCCTATTTGTGCCTTGATTTATCCTTTGTTTGATCCATTTGCTTTTCCTCATATTACCTTAGTATCTTATTTGATTGGCCACTATGCTCTTTTGGGGAATTCTCTTACGTATTTGATGAATCATTATGATAGTAAGCAATTGGACTTGCGGCGAATTGTAGAGATTAGTTTTGCTATGAATCTCTTGTTATTATTTGTAAATTTTGTGAGTGGTGGAAATTATGGTTTTTTGAAGGAGCCGCCTTTAGTAGGTGATCATGGGATAATTAGCAATTATCTGTTGGTGTCATTGCCTCTGATTTTAGCTATTTGGATGATTTCTCTGGTCTTTAAACAAATACAGCTTAAGCAAGAACAAGAAGAAACAGTCAGACAGGAAAATTAAGTTATGGTGAATAGTGTTTTAACGACTCACAAAACAGAACCGTCCCTGATACCGATGTTTTGGCATGGTTTGATGATTGCATTTATCTTTGTCTATTTATACTGCTGTAAAAAATCATGATAATCCATATATTGTAGAAACGTTTAAATGGATTCAAATTATACAGTTAGTTGTTCTTTATAGTTAGTATGTGGGTTTTCGTTTGCCTTTTGCCAACAGTTTACCTTTGCTTTTAGTACTTATTTTAATCATTTTTCTTTTCAGTATGATTCTTGTTAAGTTTTAATCTGTAAGAGATTCTTTATCACAGATAAGAATATGAGTTTGGCTAATCCAAACTCTTTTTTGATTTCATTTTGAAATTTTGATAAAATAAAGAAAAAAAGTAAATATTTTGGCTTGACATGGTTAGGAAAGGATTTTATCATGAGCAGAGCAGAGCAGAGCAGAGCAGAGCAGAGCAGAGCAGAGCAGAGCAGAGCAGAGCAGAGCAGAGCAGAGCAGAGCAGAGCAGAGCAGAGCAGAGGTAATTAATACCCTTTTTTTAGTATACTCAAAAACACTTTCAATCACTAAGATTGGAGGTGTTTTCTAATGCCTGCGACATTTGACGAACGCCCGCATCAAAATGAAAAGGCAGAAGTTCTGGCTTATGTCAGAAGCTTGATGGAGCAGGCAAGAAAAGAGTCTAATCATGAAGACCTGCCAAAATTGGAAAAACTAATTGAATTGATTGATTCTAAGCGATATGGTTTGGTTTGGGAGGAACATGCTGAACTGGTGGAAGAGGAGATGAAAAGCAAAATCCCTGTTTTTGTCGAAGACGAAAGCAAAAAGATCAAGGGAAATCCTGCATCGGAAGATTATCATTTTCTGCTAGAAGGAGACAACCTCCATAGCTTACATCTGTTAGAGAAAACTCATGCCGGCAAAATTGATGTCATTTACATTGACCCGCCTTATAATACGGGGAATAAAGACTTCATTTACAATGATAAAATTGTGGATAAAAATGATGGCTACTCACATTCAAAGTGGCTGTCCTTTATGAGTAAACGGCTTGAGAGTGCACAAAATCTCTTAAGTGAAACTGGTGTTATTTTTATTTCCATTGATGATAACGAACAAGCACAGTTGAAATTGCTCTGTGATGAGATATTTGGGGAAGGGAATTTTGTAACATCTATACATTGGAAAAGAAGTGAATCACAAAATAATAATGCAAAACAATTATCAATAGTTGGTGAGTCAATATTGTGTTACGCGTTAAATAAGTTTCAAAATCACTTTAATAAGATTGAGTTAAAAGAAAGCGCGATTAAAGAATACAGATATGTTGATGACTTAACCGGTAGGCGATTTAGGAGAGGGACAATCGTAGATAATACTAGAGGAAAAAATTTATTACATATTAAATCCCCGACTGGAATAGAAAGAGTTATTAAAAGTATAAGAACAAAAGAATTTTTTAAAGAAAAAGATAAGAATGGCGAAATTTATTGGACAAAAACGGGTACTCCCTATTTAAAAATTTTTTTGGATAAATCAGAGGGTCAGATTTCTAATAATTGGTTTGATAAGGATGGTGTTAATGAGGATGCAGCAGAAGAGCTGAGTGGATTAGATATTGATTTTAATTTTTCTAAACCTAAAAAACTAATTATGAAATTAATTTCTCTTAAATCCGATAAAACTTCAACCATCCTCGACTTCTTCGCTGGTTCGGGCACAACAGGCCATGCGGTAGCGCAGCTCAACAAGGAAGACGGTGGCAAGCGCAAGTATATTCTTTGCACCAACAATGAGAATAATATCTGCGAAGAAGTAACTTATAAACGTTTGGCAAATATCCAAGAGGATCTGCCGCATAACCTCAAATATTTCAAAACTCAATTCATCGAAAAAGAGGATGAAGATTTAGAATATGCCCTGCTCAATAATGTGAAGACCTTGATTGAGCTGGAGCATGCCATTGACCTAGAAGAAAGTGATAAGGCGGTTGCCTTTACTTTGTCGGAAATCAGAGAGCTGGATTTGTCAGGCATTAAGACAGTTTATGTCCGTCAGCATTCCCATGCTATGATGGAAAAAGAAGATTGGGTACGGTATGAAGGCATTGAGCTAGTTGATGTTCCGGAATACTATTTTGCAAAAGAAATGAAAGAGGCAGGATTATAATGAAATTATTTCCTTTTCAAGAGCAGGCGGTTCAAACCCTGCAAGATAAATTTTTCTATTCTCGAAAACAAACGACGGTCTTTTATGCACCTACTGGAGCCGGAAAGACTATCATGCTCATTAGCCTGATGGACAGAATTATTGAGTATAATCCCAATCCTTATGATTACGTCTTTGTCTGGCTGACGCCGGGAAATGGGGAGCTGGAGGAGCAGTCTTGGAACAAAGCTAGAGATATTGGGAAATTTGTCAAATCTATTACTTTAGATGAAGCCTTGACTGGAGGTTTTCAAGCTGGCACAGCGACTTTTCTGAATTGGGAACGTGTCAAAAACGATAAGGCTATTGCCTTGCGTGAGGGCGAGACTAAAAATCTTGACGATATTATCAAAGTTGCTAAGCATAAGGGGTTACACTTTGTCTTGATTATTGATGAAGAGCATCGCGATCAGACGGAAAAAGCGCAGCGGATTATTGATAAATTTGAAGCAGATAAGATTATCCGTGCATCAGCAACGCCTAAATCATCATCACCAGATTATGATAATGTTCAGGTCAATGATGAAGATGTCATTGCTCAGGGGCTGATTGTCCGTAATGTAGAGCTCAATCCAGATGGCGTGGATGGAGATGTTGTGGATAATATGATCCAATATTTTTTGGATTTTGCGGATGATAAGCGCCGTCAGGTAAAAGTAGAATACGAAAAATTAGGTCTTTCCATCAATCCATTGGTATTGATTCAGTTTCCTGATGAGAGAAAAGCAAATAGGGAGGAACGCAAGAGCCTCATCAAACAAGTCAGGGACTATCTATCTGAAATTGGTCAGGAGGATGGACAGGTAGCGACTTGGCTGGCTAATGAGAAAATTAACATAACTGCGATTGAAAAAGAGAACAGTCCTGTTAATTATCTATTGATGAAGCAGGCGGTTTCCACCGGATGGGATGCGCCTCGAGCTAAAATTTTGGTCAAGCTACGTCTCAATACTGAACCCAATTTTACTTTGCAGACTATTGGTCGTATTCGCAGAATGCCTGGGCAAAAGCATTATGATAATCCCTTGTTAGACAACGCTTTCATCTACTCGAACGACCAGAAATATATAGCAGATGTCTTGAAAAAAGGAGAAGGAGCTTATATTGCGACTTATGAGCTGAAAGAGGAAGCACCTGATTTCCAACTTACTTCAGTAAAACCAAATTTACGAGCCGGTTTGACGAACAGTGAGGTCATTCAAGCACTTCGCAAGCAGTTCAAAAATGACTATGGTCTAGTAGAACAAAACGGCAAGCAAAATCAAGAAAAATTAGAGAGTTACGGTTATATTTTTGGGACAACAATTCTTCAATATTTAGTTAAATCTGATAAATTAGAGCGAGATATCGTTACTGAACAGCTAATAGCATTTGATATTAAAATGCCTGTCAATCTTCGTGACAATCGTTTGGATCTGCTGAATGCTGAACAAGCCATCCAAAAATATCTTTATCGAGATAGACCTAGTGATGTCAATCATATCTTACTGGAATTATTTTCAAATCGCAGCGAAGAACCTACCAAGCGTTTTATAAGTTTAAAACCGTCTGAATTTATGGCTTTTGTCATCAATAATTACAGACTTCTTCGTGAAACTGCTAAAAATGCAGATGCACAGGGACTGTTTGATAAACAGTTGTCTTTGGAATACGGTATCAGTCATAATGAATTGGACCTTGTTTCTTTGGTTCTTCCTAAGAATGAAATGTATCAAACTTTGAAAAATGAAGCCGGAGAAGTTTTCTCAAAAAATGTTTACAAAGGTTACGGCAGAAATAATTGGGTGACAACTTCAAAGCCAGAAAAAGCCTTTGAAGAATGGCTTGAAAGCAGCCAACAAGTCAAGTGGTGGTACCGCAGCAAGGACCGAGGAGATAACTATTTCTCAGTTGCGTATGGGCAAAAGAAAGAAGGCTTTTTCCCGGATTATATTTTTTTAGGGACAGATGGTCGGACCTATGTCGTTGAAACTAAAGGTGGAAAGAAACAAAATATTGACACATACTCAGAAGCAAAATTCAAAGCAATCCGAGAGTGGTCTGAAAATAAGGACACCAATCCAAATGGGGCGCGTTTTGCTTTTGTCCGTCCAATCGTCAATACTGCTGGCGATGTGACGGGCTTACTCTTTAACAATGCTGTATGGAAAGAGGATATCAATGACAGAGAATACTGGAAGCCAATGAATGAATTCTTCCAAGATGATTTGTTTGACTTTTAATTCTGTCTGATTTATAGGAAGAAGAAAGTTGCTTATCAAAAAATTCACCTTACAAAGTGGATTTTTTTAAATAATTGTTATATGAGCCATATCTTAACCTATTATTTACAAACCTTAGATTATTGAAAAAAAGCGTTAAATCCGCTATAATGGATAAGTTGAAAGGATCAAAGGTTCCGATGTAAAAATAAAAAGTAGATGCTAACATTCACGATTATTCTAAAAGGAAAGAAAGAGAAAAAGATGACTTTACAAGAAGAAATTAAGAAGCGACGGACTTTTGCTATTATTTCCCACCCGGACGCAGGGAAGACGACCATTACTGAGCAGCTGCTCTACTTTGGGGGCGAGATTCGTGAGGCTGGGACGGTCAAGGGGAAAAAGACTGGTAATTTTGCCAAGTCTGACTGGATGGATATTGAGAAACAACGGGGGATTTCTGTGACCTCTTCTGTCATGCAGTTTGACTACGATGGCAAACGGGTTAATATTCTGGATACGCCGGGGCATGAGGATTTTTCAGAAGATACTTATCGAACCTTGATGGCGGTGGATGCAGCGGTCATGGTCATTGACTCAGCTAAAGGTATTGAGGCACAGACCAAGAAGCTCTTTGAGGTTGTCAAACATCGCAATATCCCAGTCTTCACCTTTATGAACAAGCTGGATCGAGATGGCCGCGAACCTTTAGATCTACTGGAAGAACTGGAAGAAATTCTAGGCATTGCTAGCTACCCAATGAACTGGCCAATCGGTATGGGAAAAAGTTTTGAGGGTCTCTATGATCTCTATAATGAACGTCTAGAACTGTACAAAGGCGATGAGCGTTTTGCTTCTTTGGAAGATGGCGACCAACTTTTTGCTTCCAATCCTTTCTATGATCAGGTCAAGGAAGATATCGAACTCTTACAAGAAGCTGGAAATGAATTTTCAGAAGAAGCGATTTTAGACGGTAGGCTGACACCTGTTTTCTTCGGTTCAGCCTTGACCAACTTTGGCGTGCAGACTTTCTTAGAAACTTTCCTTAAGTTTGCTCCGGAACCACATGGCCATAAGAAGACAGACGGTAAGGTAGTCGAGCCGCTCAGCCCAGACTTTTCAGGTTTTGTATTTAAAATTCAGGCCAATATGGATCCGCGCCACCGCGATCGCATTGCCTTTGTCCGTATCGTTTCTGGCGAGTTCGAGCGAGGTATGAGTGTCAATCTGCCTCGCACTGGCAAGTCCGCCAAGCTGTCCAATGTCACCCAGTTTATGGCCGAGAGTCGGGAAAATGTGACCAATGCCGTGGCTGGTGATATTATCGGGGTTTATGATACGGGAACTTATCAGGTCGGCGATACCCTGACTGTAGGCAAGAACAAGTTTGAATTTGAACCTCTGCCAACCTTTACCCCAGAGATTTTTATGAAGGTTGCAGCCAAGAATGTCATGAAGCAAAAATCCTTCCATAAGGGGATTGAACAGCTGGTGCAAGAGGGTGCTATTCAGCTTTATACCAATTACCAAACTGGCGAGTACATGCTAGGAGCTGTCGGACAACTCCAGTTCGAGGTCTTCAAGCATCGCATGGAAAATGAATACAATGCTGAAGTGGTTATGAGCCCAATGGGTAAAAAGACGGTTCGCTGGATTTCACCAGATGACTTGGATGAGCGTATGTCCTCAAGTCGCAATATCTTAGCCAAGGACCGCTTTGACCAGCCTGTCTTTCTCTTTGAAAATGATTTTGCTCTTCGCTGGTTCGCAGACAAGTATCCGGATGTCAAGTTGGAAGAGAAGATGTGACGTACCAAAACTATCTGATTACAGACCGTGTATAGCAGCATCATAGTTATAATAAAATCGGCTCGCTAGGTTAGTTGCTACGGGATATAAAGATTTACTGCATTGTATATATTAAATTTTCCTAAGGATTGAGCTTTCTTCTCTCAGTCCTTTTCCATTGATAGTGAAAGGGGAAAGTAGTGTTTATCGAAAAGAAATTACAGAGTGGAATGGCCTGGATAAATTTGGATGCAGATATTTTGAGTCAACACCCAGGTTCTTATACAAAATACAATATTGATGAAGAAACAATTGAGTATGCACTGGATAAAAATGAACGCGCCCACATGGACTACAATCGTGAGACAGGAACAGTTGTTTTTATTTTCAATGTACTCAATTTAAAAAGAGCTAAAAATTACTATGAAACAGTCCCTATGACCTTTGTGGTACAGCAGGATCGGCTCATTACCATTAGCAATAAGGAAAATACTTATGTTGTAGATATGATGAAAAATTATGTTGAACACCATGAACCAGTTACAGTTTACAAATTTCTATTTGCTAGTTTAGAATTGGTGTGTAATTCTTATTATCCTGTGATTGAACAAATGGACGAAACAAAAGATAACATCAATCATCTTTTGCACCAAACAACCACTAAAAAAAATCTCTTTGCTTTAGCGGATTTAGAAACCTCTATGGTCTATCTGGTTGCTGCTACCAAGCAGAACCGCATGCTTTTGGAGCATATTAAAGGCCATGCCATTTATCGCCATTTAGATGAGATTGAAAAAGAGCAGTTTGATGATGTCATGATTGAAGCTCGTCAACTCGTCGCTATGACAGATTTGATTGCTCAAGTTCTCAATCAATTGTCAGGCTCGTACAACAATATTTTGAACAACAATCTAAACGACAATTTAGCTCTATTAACTATTATTTCAGTCTTATTGGCAGTATTGGCAGTTATTACAGGATTCTTTGGAATGAATGTGCCACTGCCTTGGTCAAGTGATAAGAATGCTTGGCTCTATATTGTGCTTATTAGTTTTATACTCTGGATTATTCTTGTTCAGTTTCTAAAGCGATTTGTAAATAAACAATAAAATTGTCTAGATGAGGAAGTGAAGCAAAGTCATAATCGTTTCTAGTTTTGTCCCGATAAATTTTAAAAGAAATGATATATTGTTTACATAGGCACAAAGTATAGTTGTCAAATTTACAGAAGTCTTGTTTTAAAATACTATATACCCCTGCTGCTAGTTGATTTTGCTTCACAAAAAAGCCCATTTGGTGTACACTGCAAGTGAAGAAAAAAGCAGAGAGGTAAACCAAATGGGCACTTTCCATTATACACCGAGTCGTCATCCTCTTCAACTCAGTATGCCACAGCTTCGTGAAGTCTGATGTGACTTATATCAAAAGATTGCTCCTGATGAGCTAGCTGGTTCATCGTAAGAATGTAGAGCAATGCAAGGTTTCAGATGTTTCTGTTTTGACCTTAATGCTGTTCCAGGCAGAAATTGGAATGAAGTCACAGCGAAGGTTTTACCAATTGATTTGCAATTTCTTCGGATTCACCGGACTGGAGAGAAGCCGCTTTTATCGCCATGCTCGTTATCTGACGCCCCTGCTTCGGTTGATTCGCCCCTATTTCAATCAACTGGATTTTGATGAATTGGTCATCATTGACAGCTTTCCAGTCCTCCTTTTCCAGCCTGTCAGAAGTCATCGAGTCAAGTTCTTGAATGAGGCGATCAACATTGGCTACTGTGCTTCCAAAAAGATGTGGTTTTACGGTTTGAAAGTGCATTCGGCGGTGACAGTGTCGGGCTATATTTTGGATTATCTAGTTACCCCTGTCTCAGTTCATGATATTCAGGTAGCAGAAGAATTGCTGGAGACTGTGTCCCTTATTCTCGCGTTTTAGGAGATTTGGGATACCTAAGTAAAGAGTTGAAAGAACGCTTGGAGGCAAAGGGGATTCATCTTTGGACGCCGCTTCGTAAAAATATGGAGGGCATTGATGAGCGTAACATTCCTGCAATTCTAGCCATTCGAGGAACTATTGAAACTTGAATCTTTGTTCTAAATGCAATGTTTGACATTGAGCACCCGATTGTTAGGTCTTTAGCAGAATGGCAATTGGAGATTGAACAGGTTCTTTTAGCCTACCATTTAGAATTTTTTGTCAACTAGCAACGTGAGTACTATATGATTAGTGTAAATTGTTTTATATGGTTCTCATTTTAAATATTTCTTTATAATTAAATATCTAAAGGAAGTATAAAGAAGAGAAGAAGCTAATTTTATCATAGTATCTATTAGACTTCTAATTAATTTTCAAGTAAAACGCTATCAGTTCTATCTTTTTACTATTCTTTATGTTATACTAAGTAGGTTGCAAAAACTAAAAGCTTTTCTGTTTAATGGTAACTAGCGACCAAGTTGGCGCTTTTTTAGTATTCCGATTTGAGAAACCATATTTTTAATAAAAAGAAGAGCCAAAATGTCTTATAAGGTAGCTTCGTACTGCCTTTTAGAAAGAAGAAAAAATTGAAATTTAATGAATTACATTTGTCTGCTGAATTGTTAGCAGAAATTGACAAAGCTGGTTTTGTAGAAGCTAGCCCGATTCAAGAACAGACCATTCCGCTGGCTATGGCAGGAAAAGACGTCATTGGACAAGCCCAGACTGGTACTGGAAAAACAGCTGCGTTTGGTTTTCCTACTCTGGAGAAGATTGATACAGAGGATCCAACTGTTCAGGCACTGATTATTGCACCGACTCGTGAATTAGCAGTACAGAGTCAAGAAGAACTCTTTAGATTTGGTCGTAGTAAGGGTGTCAAAGTCCGCTCAGTTTATGGCGGGTCTAGCATTGAAAAGCAAATTAAAGCTTTGAAATCAGGTGCTCACATTGTCGTAGGAACCCCAGGGCGTTTATTAGACCTCATTAAGCGTAAGGCGTTGAAACTCAATCATGTAGAAACGCTTATTTTAGATGAAGCAGACGAAATGCTCAATATGGGTTTCTTAGAAGACATTGAAGCCATTATTTCCCGTGTGCCAGAAGACCGTCAGACCCTTCTCTTTTCAGCAACCATGCCGGATGCTATCAAGCAGATTGGTGTGAAGTTTATGAAAGAACCAACACATGTGAAAATTGCTGCTAAAGAGCTGACTACTGAGCTGGTAGACCAGTACTATATCCGCGTCAAGGAAAATGAAAAATTTGATACCATGACACGTCTTATGGATGTAGAGCAGCCAGAACTTTCTATTGTTTTTGGGCGTACCAAACGCCGAGTAGATGAATTGACTCGTGGTCTCAAGATTCGTGGTTTCCGAGCAGAAGGGATTCATGGCGATTTAGACCAAGGAAAACGCCTCCGTGTACTTCGTGATTTCAAGAATGGCAATCTAGACGTTCTTGTTGCAACAGATGTAGCTGCACGTGGATTGGATATTTCTGGTGTGACCCATGTCTACAACTACGACATTCCTCAGGATCCAGAAAGCTATGTTCACCGGATTGGTCGGACTGGTCGTGCTGGTAAGTCAGGTCAGTCTATCACTTTCGTAGCTCCAAATGAAATGGGTTATCTTCAAATTATCGAAAGCTTAACTAAGAAACGCATGAAAGGCATGAAGCCAGCAACTGCAGAAGAAGCCTTTCAAGCTAAGAAAAAAGTTGCCCTCAAAAAGATTGAGCGAGATTTTGCAGATGAGACCATTCGTAGCAATTTTGAGAAATTTGGTAAAGATGCTCGTAAGCTAGCAGCTGAATTTACGCCAGAAGAGTTAGCCTTATATATCTTGAGCCTAACGGTGCAAGATCCAGATACTCTTCCAGAAGTGGAAATTGCGCGTGAGAAACCACTACCGTTTAAATATGTTTCTGGTGCCAATAAGGGGAATCGGAATAATAAAGGTGGAAATCGTCGTGAACGTGGTAGCAGACGTGGCAATTACAAAAAGGGCGGTCGCAATGAGTATTTTGACAAAGAAAAACGCTATCGCAAAGAGCACAAGAAACCACGCAATACTTCAAGTGAGAAGAAAACAGGTTTTGTGATTCGGAATAAAGGTGATAAATAACTATATAATAATAAAAAGGCGAATAAACATTCGGCACTGCACCCCAATAATGGGACAAGAGAAAACCCCCTCTTATTCGACCAGTTTTCTGTAATCTACAGGAGACTGGTCATTTAATTTCTGTTGAATTCTACTTTCATTATAAAATATGATGTATTTTTCGCCAATATCTGTTATACTATCTTTGGTTAAGTTTCTCCAGTTATGGAGATAGAAGGTTTCAGACTTGAGAACAGAATGAAACCATTCGATACAGGCATGATCTGCTGGTGTTCC
>NZ_JAQFJF010000008.1:0-117960 GCF_030439905.1 Streptococcus sp. SN3 | reverse complement strand
AAGTTAACGGCCAGACTCAGGATATAGGACTGGATGGTCTCTGACTTCCCAGATCCGGTTGTCCCGGCAATCAGCCCGTGCGGCCCGTGAGCCTTTTCATGCAGGTTGAGGTAGACCAAGTCTTCTTTCCCCCGCAGGCCGATAGGCACCGCCAAGCTCTTATACGGCGCATTCTGTTGCCACTTTTGCAAGACTTGCAGGTCTGAGAAGGTCTCTGCCCCATACATCTCCATAAAGGTCACAGTATCAGGGATTGAGCTCTTGAGATTCTGTAAGTGATTGAGCGGCGCCAAGGTCCGAGCGATTCGCTCCTTGTCATAGTCTTCTGGGAAATGATCCAAGCGGAAGTCAATCTCTCTAAGGATTCCCTCTTCCATGACCAACTGCCCAGTGTTGCGGTCCTTGATATTGACAACTGTCTTGATATTCTCAGACAGCGAGCTCATCACATCCTGCACGAAGATGAGCGAACAGCCCAGGTCAGTCGGATCCTCTGTGAAGAACTCCATGATGATATGGTCGAGAATCAGCTTTTCATCTGTGACCAATACCACATAGTGAGGACTGTAGAGTGTCGTCTCCTGACGGGTCGCTTCTTCCTTCTGTGCCTTGCGCAGTTTTAGTATTTGGTTGAGACTGTTTAGGACCTGATCGTGCGTCCGTTGGTTATAGACAAAGCCACGGACGTTCAGCTCTTGCAGAGTCGCATGCGGCAGCCAGCGCAGCCAATCCCACTGATCGCGCTCCTCCTCTGGCATGATGGTAATCACCTGCACATCGTGGTAGGAATGAAATACCGCTAACTGCATAACCAAGAGCTGGAGCTGTTCCAGGACCAGATTGCGCGGACCGATATAACCGACCGGTCCATGGCTAAGATTAGCTACGATAGGAAGATCGGGAATTTTCTTATGCCGAGTGTAGAGAGCATAGCCCTCCTCTTCCAGCGCATCTTTCTTTCCACTCCGCTCCTCTTGACCATAGGTCAGCTTATAGGAGGTTGGCACCTGGCCAAGTCCCAAGCGATAGTAAAGAAAGTCAAAGTGAAGCGGTGTCTTCTCGTAGATGCGGTGGCTGTAGTCTGTCACCAGACCTGTCAGTTCGTTAATGTTTGGGAAATGGTAAAGCATGCCATCACGCTGCTCACGTTCCAGCTTGTTTAGCTCAATAGCCTTGTCTTTTAGATAGAGGTGATAAAGATCGATGCGCTCTTTCTTGTCTTCCTTGAACTTCTTGCGGTTTTTGAAGAAACCGCGCACCGAAAAGATAGCACTGGCGATTGACATCGTCACCGTAACGAGGATATAAATCCCCCGCGGCTGAACCAGTGTAATTAGCACCGTCACCCCAACCATGAGAAGTGGCGGCACAATCAGTCTCAAGAGTTCATCATTGGGCTTTTGAGGCTCCTTGCTTGGCGGAGCAATCTGGATCTTGTCCTCTGAACTCCGATAGATAATCCGCGGTGAGCGGTGATAGTCTGGATAGTCTGGATAAAAACCATGGCGAGAAGCGCCCCGCAAGGTCAGGTTAGAACTGACCGTAGCTGGACCCGTCACCCAGATTTCTTCTGGATAGACCTTGAGGCAGATACCTTCCAAGCTTAGCTCGTCGCCGGCTTCCAGCTGAATTTGGTCCCCTGTCCACTCAACGTGATTGAGGTAGACTTGACCTCGCATCTTGGTCAAAATCCAAGAATCATTTGTTCGCTTCAAGAGCAACTCCAAAGGTGCTTCCAGACTGATAGCTGCCCCCTTCTGGTCGCTGATGAGCAACTCTTTTCTGTCCAGTAAGTCATAAACGGCCGGTTCTGAATCAGATTGATACAAGGTCAGATTACCCAAGGTCAGACCGTCAGTTACGACACCCGTTTCTTCCCCCATCTGATAAAAGACTTGCCCTTCAGCTAGCTGAAGCTGGATAGGAGTCTCCTGATGAGGCAGGTAAAGCTGGGCCTTCTCACTAGCTGCTAAGAGAACTTTCTTGTCCTCTGTCAGCTGCAGCTCATAGCGCAGATGGTCTGTATAGATGATGATTGTCTTGCTCATACTTACTCCTTCGCGCTACTGCTAGATGACGCTTCACTGCTGGAGGAAGAGCTTGCTCCTGAAGAACCTTCCTCGCTAGAAGCGCTTGAGCTAGAATCACCAGTTAGAAGCTCCTTGCGGCTATCCCAGTATTTCTTATACTCGCCTTCCAAGGACTCAAGCTTAGTCTCCCGATCCTTACCAGACAAACTATCGTCCTCACGCACTTTTTTCATCTCCTGCGTCAAGGCATAGATGATCAGATCTGAGTCATTAATCCGTTTGGCTGTGTCCAAAGCATCTTCAAAATCATTACGTCCAACTTGAATCCAGTAATTGAGATACAAATCATCTGATTTCAGTGTGACATTGTTCAGGATGACCTTACGCTGATCATCGGAAAATTCCAAGCCTTGGATATAAGAGTAGGCTAGTTCATATTTCTGTGTATTCGGCAGACTCTTAGGAGAGATTCCTTCCAGCTCATCGATGACCTTACTGTAGTCCACTTTGATGAAGGCAGTATCCGCCTGTAACAGCTTCTCCTTGAAAGGATTTTGTATGAAAATCAGATAAATCAAAGGAATGGTCAAAATCACAACAGCTGCTGTCAGCCAGATGGTCGCCAGTTTGAAAATCTTATGCTGGCGCTTGGAGACTAGTGTCTGCTTCTCTGCTTCTTCTGCAGCCTTTTCCTGATAGGATTTCTCCAAAACAGCAACCGCATCTTCCAGACTGTCAGCCTCACGCAGTTCCACTAGGAAATCTGGCAGAGTTTCTAGCTCCAACGAGCCCTTGTAAAGCTCCATAAAGTCCAGATCTGCAAAGAGCGTCACCGCAAAGCACTTGGCCTGGCGCAAAAAGTCCTCCCGAGAAATAGCCTGAGGTGTCATGATGCCGGGAACTCCGCGATAAGCAATCTTCGCCTGCGCATCCTTGGTAATAAAGAGATTGCTAGGATGCAACAAAAAAGTAACCGGCAATTCCAGTGCCGCTTCTAGAGCAAAAACATTAAGAGCCAGACGAATCCGCTCAGAAATCGTGCGCTTTTCAATCTCTTCCTTGGACAGCCCCAAAGGCTCAATCTGATAGGTGAAGTAGACACTATCGTGGTCGGCCTTAGTCTCCTGTTCCAAGAAAAGCGGATGGTGCAGGTCCAAAAGCAAGAGCTCCCGCAAATCTTGCGTTGCTACATCCGAACGCTTCAGTGTTAGGCTCCAATTCTTGTCATTTTTTTCATAGATAAACTCTTGTTCAGCAAATACAAATTTTTCCTCAGTCACCTTAAATCTCCTCAATCTCTACTAAATCTCCTGTTGTGACTGGATAATCAGCCAAAACCTTGCCCTCATCCAGTATCAGCCCCTTGTTAATAATCCGCAGCTGATACTTATGGCGCTTCCCTTCGATATTGAAAATCTGATCAATCTCCCGAATGAAACGACGGACCTCAATCCGCTTAGGAATGCGAATATCCACGTCCTTATCCCGCAAACGGAGGGTGATGTTGATATGTCCTTCCATTTTATACTTCTCCCTTACTGATACGATAGCTGACAAAGACAGTCATACTGACCAAGAGTATGGCTGCTACAAAGTAGACTACTCCTGGCAGAAAATCATCCCAGCTGCTTTCTTCATCGCTTTTCAAACTCGTCTGCAGCTTGGACAATTTTTCCGTTCCCGGCTGAAAAAGCTCCTTGGAATGGTAAATATCCGTCGGCCCCTGTATAGCAGAAAACAGTTGTCCCGCTTCTGTGGCCAACTGTTTATTTTGATACTGCTTCATTTCCTGAATTTTTTCCTGATTCTCAGCAACGAAAAGAGACTTGGTGCCTTCCGATTGTGCACCAAAGTTCAGTTCTTGCTCTTTTTCAATCCGCGAATTATCTATCTGCAGGCGATTATCCTTTAGCTCATCTGCGGCGACAGCCGTCACCGCAAACGAACTTAGAAGTAGGAATAAAAACAGAATTCTTTTCATACTCTTTTAAACTTCCTCAGTTTTTAATGTTCTAGTCTTGATAAAGATATTAGCTGCAACTAGCAGAGCCAGCAAGACAATCAGACCAAAGATGGCAAAGAAGCCAGCGGTCTTGCCGTCAAAGTAACCTGACAGCATGCCTTCTAGCACAGACAAGGCATTCAAACTCTTGATAAAGGCCGGGAAGCCAGTCAGACTAGCTGTCGTACCAATAGCATTAGATAGGTAGACAAAGCTGATAATCATGAAGAAAGCTAAGCCCATGCCCATCACGCGCAGATGCTTGAGGAATAAATACTGCCCCTGAATCAAGACAAAGCTAGCAACCACAATCAACAAGACCCAAGATGGAACATATTCCTTGCCGATATGAAGCTGCATGCTGGAGACAATCCCAATGACCAGACCAATCGTCAGAGACAGGAAGCCTAGAATGCCCACAGTCATAATATCTGTATCTTGTAGTTTATTAAGCTTAAAGCGATCTTTAACCTTGCGCACAATATTTTGCGTTGCAAAGATATAGGCCGTAAAGAGACTAACAACCTCCAACAAGAGAATCCAAGTAAATGGACGGTAAACATTGACAGTCGCTTTGACAGATGAAGAAGACTGAGCAACTGGATTAGACAGGAAGTCCAGTAACACTTCATTAGGAACCCCGTTCTCATAGGCATTATTAAGAACCTTGACAAAGGACTCCACAAAGTTGCCATTATCTTCCAATTCCTTATTGAATTGCCCCATCAAACTTTCAGCATTCGCAGACAATTTCTCTGTCGTTCCTTGTGCATTTTCCAGTTCACGATTGAAGCTACTGAAGATCTGGTTGACACTATCAGCTGCCTGCACATTGGTCTGTGAAGAAGACTTAACACCAGAAGTTGAAGACAGCAAGGATGAGAATTCTGAATTCAGAGATGACAAATCAGCATCCGTCTTATTCAGTGCATCAGTAGAGGATTCTCGTGAAGTCCTCATGCTTTCCACCTTCTCTGTCAATTGAACATACAAAGCCATCTGCTCCCTCATGCTGTCTGTCAGGGCCTTATTGCTATCTTCAATCTGTTGAAGATTAGCTGTTAAGTCTGGTCCCAATTTGTTCAGCTCACTCAGAGCATTATCCAATCTCTCTTTAATGCTTCCATTTTCTTCAGTTTTTTTCTGATTATCTTGATTTTGATTCTTATTATCTTGATTATTAGCTTTTTCAATACTGTCCTGATAGCCCTTAAGGTTGCTTTGAACAGCATCAAACATCAGATTAGACAAAGCCTTGGAAACATCTTCATTTTTGAGTTTGACAAAAGCAGAATAGACATCCATCAGATTTTTAGCATTTTGATAAGCAGAAGAAAGTTCTTGGACTTTAGCACCGTATAAAGCGGCAGCTTTTTGAGCTTCCTTTACATTCACAGGTGCGCTAGCAACCGCGACGCCATTTAAAGAAATATCAATTTGGGTATCGAATGGATTGGCTACAGCATCACTAGCCACACTGTATTGAACAGAAAAACTACCATTTGCATCTAAGTCAATCGCCTCACCAACTGTTACTGGTTTCCCATTGTAAGTAATAGAGTTAACTGTTACCCCAGCTGGTGAATGAACAGAAACAGTAGCTTTGCTGCCGGCTTGGCCACTAACCTGATCGGTAGTAGAACTGGCTGCTTGATTTGCCGCAACTGCTAGTGCTCCCAATTCATCAGCTCCATTTCCTTTTGCTCCCCCAAACTGCTGAGCCGCTTCATAATCAAAACCATTCATCGAAACAGAAAGTTCGAATTCCTTTTCAGCAGGATAGTTTTTTGGTACAGTCGCCAATGCTGCGATTATTTGGTTTCTCAGAATCTCTTCATAGCTATTGAGGGCAGTCGAACCATCCCTTCCGAGCAATGTTTCCAAAGTAATTGATGTATTTTCATCGACACCATAGTAGGATGCTAATTTTGTCTTAACAAATCCTTCAATGTTTTCTTTAGTTGTATGCTCATCCAATTTAGCACGTTCAGCCTTCAAACTATTTGTTAAAGCTGTTATTTGATCATTAACATCTCCAGTTAGTTGTGCATAAGACTTATCTGCACTTTCGGAAGAACTCAACTGCTTTTCCAATTCTTTAAGTGTCGTCTCCATTTTAGCATAAAGCTCTTGAGTATTATTATGGACAACTTTTTCGTCCATTTCCATCAGTTGCTTCATAAATGCGGCATAGTTAACTTGGTCATCCGCTCGCTGTTTGAGAAGACTATCAAAATTCTTTCCATAAGTGGCCTGAGAGTTATCCAAGTCGTCAAAAGCCTTAGCATAAGTCTCCAGAGTCGTCTTCAGAGAGTTATTGGCTTCGACAGATGAGGCAGACATACTAACCAACGTTGGGAAGATATTCTTAGACCCAATAGCAGACTCCAACAAGTTGGTTCGATAATTGCCAATATTGGTAATTTGCACCTCTGAACTAGCCTGCACATTTTGCTGGGCTGTATAAAGATTGCTCAGGATACTAGCCATATACATATCAACCAACTGGCTATTCAAATCCGCGATAATATCCTTAGCTAGATTATTAGCTTCATTTTCAATCTGCTGATTTCCAGCAGCATTGACCTTATAAGTGACGATTGTCCGATCTGCGCTGATAGCATTAACATCTAGCACCTTCTCTGAAAAGTCACTTGGAATCGTTACGACCAGTTGATATTTGCCATTTTCGAGACCAGTATCCGCAGCTCCACGCGTCACAATATACCAGTTTTGAGAGTCATCTCGTTCCAGATTCTTGACATAGCTAGCACCAAGATTGTACTCTTTCTTGTCAACCTTGACAGCCCGATCCTCATTGACAACCGCAACATTCAGTTTAGTCTTTTGGTCTGTTTTGATCTTGCTGTCTCTAGCACTGCTTGTATTCTTTTGCACTGCGACATTCAGCGTCACTACTGCAGCCAGCAAGGCGATAACCAAAACAACGTTTCCTATATACTTAAGTAATTTTTTATTTCCCATGGATGTAAATTTCTTTTTCTTTTTAAATTTCTTTAGTTTATTGTTACATAAAAAAGCACACAGAAAGACACAAACAGCTCTAACAGTCTAATTCAGATATTGATTCAGATTGTCAGAGCTTGCCTTTACATTGCAGCGATTTTCTTATCAAACATGAAAGAAACTGCCATTTTTTCATTTTTAATCTTTACAAAAATAGGAAGGCTCTTGCCTTCCTAAAGCCGTTATAACAAAATTAGTGAATTTGTGCAGCGATATCTTGGTCAGTTTGCTCAACAATGTCAGCAACTTTAACCAATTGAGCATTAATATCTTGAAGCAAGGTTGCAAATTCTCTGATTTTTGGAGTCAATTCATTGAATTGTGCTTCAAAGCTATCAAATGCAGAACCATCCCAGTTATCTGAGATAATACCTTGTTCACGAGTCAATTCATTAAGAACTTGAGTTACATTTTCAGAACCTTGAGTGTATCTTTGCGCAGATGTGCGTAAATCTTCTGGAGTTAATTTAATTTGTGCCATAGTTGTTTCTCCTTTAGCAAATTTATATAACGGGCACATTATATCAATAATCACTTTATGTTTCAAGCTTTTAATGATATTTTTTTCAAAAATATGTTGACACATTGTCAACCCGTTTCGTCGAATCTTTTGATACTATAACGTTTATGCCTGTTAGACTCAAGCCTTTAAAACCCCAATTTCTCAAAAATAAGCTGATAGTTTTCTTGGATTTGGTCTAGGCTAACAGTAATCTCTTCACGATTATGGTTGTTCTTAACAGTCACCTGACCGCTTTCCACTTCGCTTTCACCCAAGGTGATAAGAGTTTTGGCCTTAAAGATATCTGCGGATTTGAACTGAGCCTTGAGCTTGCGGTCAAGATAATCCCTCTCTGCTGCAAAGCCCTGTGCGCGGAGAGCCTGCACTAACTCCAAAGCTCTTCCATTGGCACTAGCTCCTAGAACAGCTACATACACATCCAGAGCGGTTTCAATCGGCAACTCTACTCCTTGCTTGTCAAGTACGAGAAGCAAACGTTCTAAGCCCATACCAAAGCCAACACCTGGTGTTTCAGGTCCGCCAAAGTAAGCCACCAGCCCATCATAACGGCCGCCAGCACAAATAGTCAGCTGACTGCCAGCCACCTCTGTCGTAAACTCGAAAATTGTGTGATTATAGTAGTCTAGCCCACGAACCATGTTGGTATTGATAACATAAGGAATCTGTAAGGTCTCTAGCATAGAACGAACAGCCGCAAAGTAGGCACAGCTTTCCTCATCCAGATAATCCAGAATAGACGGAGCACCTTCAACAGCGACCTTATCCTCGGGCTCTTTAGAATCCAGCACGCGCAGCGGATTCTCCTCCAAGCGCCGTTGGCTATCGGCTGAGAGGCTAGCCTTCAGTGGAGTCAGATAATCAATCAAGGCCTGGCGGTAAGCAGCTCTGCTCTCAGGATTCCCCAGCGAGTTAAGCTCCAAGCTGACATTGGTAATACCAATATCCTTGAAAAATTGAGCCGCCATGGCAATCATTTCTACATCTGTAGCAGGATTGCTAGATCCAAAGCACTCTGCACCAATCTGGTGAAACTCCCGCAGACGGCCAGCCTGAGGCCGCTCATAGCGGAACATAGAGCCCATATAATAGACTTTGACAGGCTTTTGCACTTCAGGAGCAAAAAGTTTATTCTCTACATAAGAACGCACCACAGGCGCTGTCCCCTCTGGACGCAGCGTGATATGACGGTCGCCCTTATCATAGAAGTCATACATTTCCTTAGTCACAATGTCTGTCGTATCCCCGACAGAGCGGCTAATGACTTCATAGTGCTCAAAAATTGGCGTACGAATTTCACCGTAATTATATTTTCTAAATGTCTTGCGGGCAAAGTCTTCTACATACTGCCACTTGGCTGATTCCTGAGGAAGAATGTCCTGAGTTCCTTTAGGTTTTTGTAATTTCATCTTCTGACCTCCGCCTTCTTTAGTACTTATATTCTATCATAAGTCCGCCATTTTGAGGAGCCCGAAAGGGATTTTTCATTTGGAAGAACTAAATCCGTTTTCATGTTCCAAAATAGCTTGAAAAAAAGTCTGAATTGTGAGAAAATAAAAACAATTCAACTCAGATAGAAGGGAATAGCCATGAGAGACGATATCAAAATCAATGATCGAGCAGCTGCAATTCAGGATAAGTTGGTGGAGAAGCTCGAGCGTATTTACGATCCGGATGTAGAGCTGGATGTCTATAACTTAGGGCTGATTTATGAAATCAACTTAGACGAAAACGGCCACTGCAAGGTTGTCATGACCTTTACCGATACAGCCTGTGATTGTGCTGAGAGTCTGCCCATCGCCATCATGGACTCTCTTAAGAAAATTGAAGAGATTGAAAGTGCCTCTGTCGAGGTTACTTGGTCTCCTGCTTGGAAAATCACCCGTATCAGCCGCTTCGGCCGCATTGCTCTGGGAATCAGTCCTAGATAAGAAGGAACTTAGTTTATCTACATTTAAAATAAAAACACCAAACCCGCTAGAAAAACTAGCGGGTTCTTTTGTCATATATAGGCTATTTCTTACCTGTTTCTTCTGGTTTCCAGAAGTCAGTAACAGCACCTTTAGCGGCAGACGATACCATGTGAGCATATTTACCAAGTACCCCGCGACTATAAAGCGGTGGGATAGTTGTTTCTGCCTTACGTTTCGCCAGCTCTTCGTCAGAGACTGCCATGGAAATTTCCTTGGTATCTTGGTCAACCGTGACCATATCGCCCGTACGAAGATAGGCAATCGGGCCGCCATCCTGAGCTTCTGGAGCAATGTGTCCAACAACCAAGCCATAAGTACCGCCTGAGAAGCGGCCGTCAGTTAGAAGGGCCACCTTGTCCCCTTGACCTTTCCCTACGATGATAGAAGAAAGTGACAGCATTTCTGGCATACCAGGGCCACCCTTTGGTCCAACGTAGCGAACTACAACCACATCACCATCGACCACTTCATCGGCCAGTACCGCATCAATAGCGGCTTCTTCTGAGTCAAAGACCTTGGCTGGTCCAACGTGACGGCGCACTTTAACACCAGAAACCTTAGCAACAGCGCCGTCTGGAGCCAGATTACCATGCAAGATAATGAGCGGACCGTCTGCACGTTTTGGATTTTCAAGCGGCATAATGACCTTTTGACCTGGTGTCAGATCAGCAAATTCCGCCAGATTTTCTGCTACCGTCTTACCTGTACAAGTGATGCGATCACCATGCAGGAAGCCATTTGCCAAGAGATATTTCATCACAGCCGGTACTCCACCAACCTCGTAAAGATCTTGGAAGACATACTGACCTGACGGTTTCAAATCAGCCAAATGCGGTACCTTCTCTTGAATGACATTAAAGTCATCAAGTGTTAGCTCAACATTGGCCGCGTGCGCCATGGCCAGCAAGTGCAGAGTAGCATTTGTAGAACCACCCAGAGCCATAGTCACTGTGATTGCATCTTCAAAGGCTTCACGTGTCAAAATATCAGACGGCTTCAGCCCCATCTTCAGCATTTTCACAACAGCACGACCAGCTGCTTCGATATCCTCTTGCTTGTCTTTAGACTCAGCAGGGTGAGAAGAAGAGCCTGGCAGGCTCATGCCCAGAACTTCAATAGCCGTCGCCATAGTATTGGCTGTATACATACCGCCACAGCCACCAGGGCCAGGGCAGGCATTACACTCAATGCGTCGTACTTCCTCAGCAGTCAAGTCACCATGGTTCCATTTCCCAATTCCTTCAAAGACAGAAACCAAGTCAATGTCATTGCCGTCCAGATTCCCCGGCGCAATCGTTCCGCCGTAGGCAAAGATAGCAGGAATATCCATGTTAGCAATGGCAATCATGGAGCCTGGCATATTTTTATCACAGCCCCCGATGGCTACAAAGGCATCCACATTGTGCCCGCCCATGGCAGCCTCGATGGAGTCTGCGATGATATCGCGTGAGGTCAGAGAGAAGCGCATGCCTGGCGTTCCCATGGCAATCCCGTCCGCAACCGTAATAGTCCCATACTGGACAGGCCAAGCTCCCTCTGCTTTGATACCTTCCTTGGCTAGCTTGCCCAAGTCATGCAAATGGATGTTACAGGGTGTATTTTCCGCCCAAGTGGAAATCACCCCAACAATAGGCGTTTCAAAATCTTTATCAGTCATCCCTGTCGCACGAAGCATGGCACGGTTAGGAGATTTTACCATACTGTCATAAATCTTACTTCTGTGACGAATATCCTTATCTGTCATAGCTTTCCCTTTCATTGCAGTAATCTTTGTGCTTTATTATACCACACTTAGGCTGTATTTTACAGAGGAAAATTTTTAAATTTTCAGAATTTTTCAAAAAATGAATTTTCCTTAAAAATAATAAAATTCTAAAAAGTGCGAACCAATTTACCCCCACGGATATCCAACACAATCACCTCAGAATTCCCGCCTATACCGCTACCAGAACGCTCTCTCAAATCATAGCCTACTAGGTAATAACCATCCCAAAATTGACTGTAGTCTAACTTTTTAAGCTTTTGAAAAAATACTCCGGAGTACTTATCTCTAGCTTTCTCATCATCATACAAATCATCAACTAATAGCTCATAGTTCACTCGAAGCTGCAGAGTATGTTTTTGCAGATAAGACTCGACATCAACATTATAATAACCATTGAGAGGCAGGCCTTTCTGCCTGTTCTTTTGGAAATCCTGAACTAGCTCTGCTTGCCCAGCATCCAGCATTTCTGAGGTTATTTGATTATCATCCTGATGAAGCACTTCCATTGTTTCACCTGAAATTTCTTTTAAAGTCAGATCCTCATCTTCTAGCTTTTTGAAGACCGACTTCATTTTCTTAAACTGCTTCTGAACATAAGTCTGCTGCCACATGGCTTCTAGCTGAATGCTATCATCTAAGCCAGTTTCAGTTTCCTCAGGCACGGGACTTAATCTTGAAGCTTCGTATTGCTTGGTTGTCGGATCATAATCCACGCTATCTGAGAAGGTCAAAAGTCTTCCATCAATCTTTTCTTTATAGCTAAAGTCCATGGTCTCACCATAACCTGCCGGTCTATCGTAGTTTTTGACTGTCACTTTCCCCTTGTATCCCATTCTTTGGAAATCCATAGTCAGATGCTTTTCCACTTCTTTCATAGTTTGATAATCACGAAAACTTTTCACCCCCCAAAAGACTAAAATAATACACATGATTCCCAGCCAGAATAGACTAAGTAATTTTAATGCTGCTTTCATAGTCCGCCTCCTTTGTTCCTATTATAGCATACGGAAAAACCGGTTTCTTTTAAAAACCTAAGCAGAAAAGATTTAAAAAAATCTGTCAAGTAACTTTACTTTACAAAAAAGTTTTGTTATACTGTTAAAGTTGATGAAAATCATCAAATTGAATCGAATTCATAATCTAAAAGGAGAAACAAACAATGGCAGTACCTGCACGTCGCACTTCAAAAGCGAAAAAAAACAAACGCCGCACTCACTACAAAGTGACAGCTCCAACTGTATCTTTTGACGAAACTACTGGTGATTACTCACGCTCTCACCGTGTATCCCTTAAAGGATACTACAAGGGCCGTAAGATTGCCAAAGCTGCTGCAGCAGAATAATAGAAGGGAGCTACCATGCGCGTAAATATCACACTTGAACACAAAGAATCTGGTGAACGCTTGTACCTTACTTCTAAAAACAAACGCAACACACCAGACCGTCTTCAATTGAAGAAATACTCACCAAAACTTCGCAAGCACGTTGTGTTTACAGAGGTTAAATAATTGAGATAAAGAAAATCCTTTGAAATCAACATTTCAAAGGATTTTTTCTTTTGATTTTAGCAAAATAACTGAATTATAACTGATTAAAATTTGAATACATAAAATTTTGATATAATTATCATAAGAAAATCTTTAAAGGTAGATAATATGAAAAAGACAAACAGAATCAATTTCACTAAAAAAATTTCCGAAGTTTCCAAACAAATTGAAGAAGTCAAAATCACTTGTTTTTATATGTTGAGTACTGACTTATACAAAATAGACAATAATAATTTAACAGAAATAATAATTAAGAAATTTGAAAATCATCCTGCTACAATTATGACATTAATAGCAACCGACAATAAAAAACTTTTTCAAAAAAAACATAAATCATGGAAAATCCCCAAAGAGTTACGACATTTAAAAAGCGAGGTAGACGAGAAAACAAATTACTATTTAGATTTATATTTTACAAAACTAGAAAATGCAAAACAAAATTATCTATCCGGTGCTAAATCTAACCAATTTGTTAAATTTGTTTTTGCACCTCTGATAGAATTAAGTTTAGAAGATGAATTACATTTTTTCTTTGTTACGCTCACTATTTTTCAAAACGGATCAATAATAATAGAATTATTTGAGGACTTAAGATCTTCATTCTATGCTATAGACTTTTTCAGTTCCTATACAAAAATGAAAGCCAAAATGTTTCCTGATTTCAAACAAAAAAGTCGAATATATTCTTATAATTCAAGTCAACAACTTTTTGACATTTTAAATTACATTAAACAGGAGCTGTCATCTATAAATGGAGGAATACAATTAAGTGAACGTTACTTTTTCTTACATTTTATCACTAATATGAACGAAATGAATAAATTAGATTTCTTTAAAAAAGATAAATTATACACTCACATGGTTAATGCAGCTCCAAATGTTCCAGCAGATCCATTTTCTAAAGAACGGTCAAAACATTATTTAACAAACTACTTTGATTTAGATTATATTAATTATATAAACAAAGGTGCAAATTATATCATATGGAATAACGACAATCCTAATAATTTTGAATCTAATTTTCTAAAACAAGCTAGCTTCTTTTTATCTTCAGCTACTCCGTTCTTTCAGTTAGTTTGTCTAGATGAAACTATTATGGACGGACTCGAAAAATTTCAACTTTCAAATGATAAACAGCTAATTAAATTTAATGAGTGGATTCACAACTATAAAAGATCTTCTCTTTTTATCTATCGAATCAATCATCGAGCTGTTTTTGACTTGTTTACTCATTTACAAAAGAACTCTTACTTTAAGCATGATGAATATATAGAAAAAATTAAGCAAGAAGAATTCAATTTATTAAAAAAGCGAAACCAATTTAATGAGTTACAAAAGAATAGAATTATGGAAATTATGCTTTTCATTGTTAGTTCGGTTTCTGTTCTTCAGATTGTAGATATTTTTACTAATAATATTAAAATTTTATCAATAAGTGCTTTGATTACTATCCTTTTGGCTATTGGAATACTAATGCATAGAAATCATAAATGATATTTAAAACCTTTGAAATGTTGATTTCAAAGGTTTTTTTATTTTGGCTTCAATTCCTAATTAATCAACACACTTAATAGCAGGTCTCGAAAAGAATTATTCCTCCTCTTTCTGTCTGAGTTCAAAGAGATCTTCTACTTTTAGATTGAAGACTTGAGCAATTTTGAGAGCCATTTCCAGCGAAGGGTTGTAGCGGTTATTTTCCAAGTGCAGAATTGTCTCGCGCCGCATACCGATGCGGTCAGCTAGCTCCTGCTGAGTCATGCCCTTGGATTCGCGAACGGATTTGAGATTAGTGATAATCTTGCTTTCTTTGGCCATGATCATCCTCTCCGTTCTAAGATAAGATAGACAACTGCAAAGATGCAAATCAAGGCAGCTATGCTAATAAAGATCTGGCCCATGTAAAGAGTGAGAGACCCCATGTATCCAATGATAACTGCTAGGATCATCAGTGCGCCTAGTATAAAAACAAACATCAAGCTAGCTGCCTTAGCTAGATTAGCATAGAAACGTTCGTCTGGAGTTTCCTTGACATTTTTCAAAGAGAAAAAACCAAATACAATTGCTTCAATAACGAGGCCAACTCCCAAAATCCATTCCTTAATGCTGGATCCTTCGCTTGGGGTCGCAACCCAAATTCCTACTGTATAAAAAATGGTTGCTGCAAACAAAAGCATCGTGTATAGCTTAGCAGACAAGTCAAAAATAGTCTTTCCCTTACCTTTCTGACTCTTATGAGGCCATGGTTTCATGTGCAGCCAGCCCCAAATAGCTACAATCTGACCTAATACTGAAATACCAACAATAATCAACTTGGGTCCCCAACTAAGATTAGAACTAAATAAAACAGTAAAATCAATAAAGAGAGCTGCGGCAATCATCGCAATGAGACCACCCGTTTTTTGACTATTTTTCATGATAGACTCCTTTCCTTGTGTTAGAAATATTTAACACTCTTTATGTTATAAATATATCACACAGCGATTTGGAAATCAAGTATTTATGTGCTAAGGTGGCAATTATTTGAAAAAATTCTATAATAAAAGCTCTCGCCAGATAAATAACTAGCAAGAGCTTGTGTTTCTATTGACTATTCATAGAGTAGCAAAGTCCCTTATTCCATCTCTCTGAGATAGTTCAAAGCTTCGTTGAAGGTTTTGACAGGGACGATTTTCATTTTACTCTTGATTTTGATAGAAGCACGAAGTGCCTCATGGTAGTTAGAGCGCAACTTGGGATTGTACTGGGCAATATCGGCATCAATGGTGTCATCAGGGACAAAGAAAATCTCCGCGCCTGCCTTATCGGCAGCCATGACCTTCATCTCTATCCCGCCAATCCGGCCAACATTTCCCTTGTGGTCAATCGTTCCAGTACCAGCAATAGTTTTTCCTTTAGTAATGTCTTCAGACACGAGCTGATTGTAAAGCTCCAGACTGAACATGAGTCCACCAGAGGGACCTGCTACACCGTTGCTCTTAAACTCCGTCAGAGGATTCATGGCAACACTAGCTTTAGAACCCAATTCGATTCCCAAACCAGGTTTACCAGTTGTCTCATCCACAATTACAGGACCGCTAGCCAAACCGATTACACCATTTCGACTGTACTCAATTGATACCACATCGCCGACTGTCCGCTGTTCCATCTGATCAACGATGTCGTATGGGCTAGTGTAAGTCTGATTGTCAATCTTTAAAATCACATCGCCTTTCTGCAGCTCCTTTGACAGAGGTGTCTCACTGCTGATGCCACCTACGTAAATCTCTTTATGTCTAATCTCAACTGTACGACCAGCAGCCTGATAAGCCACTTGCAAGGCATTGAGATGGGAAGATCCCATAGTGCTGTTCTCTCGCTCTTCCCGTCCCTTTTCCTTATCGAAATAGTTTTCAGGAACAGAGACATACTCTGTTTCCAGCCTGTAATTAGGCAGCAGAGTCAAAAAGAGACTGAACACTCGGGCCTTGGAAACACCAACAGCCATGACATAGATTTTACCTTTTCCTTTATCAGTTCCTCCTTGAACTTGGACAAAGTCTTTGGCATTCAAAGCCGGCCTCACGGTCTCTAATTCATAAGGGAGAGGAATAAAGCCTATCCCAGTTAGCACCAAAGCTGTTATTAAGATTCTTGTTACTGATTTCATACCCTTCCTCTTGTTTCTATTAAGTATTGTCTGGTCTTTCTACTTCCTAAATTAATCACCAAAATCCACCACTTCGGCATCATTTTCCATCAGAGTATCAGCAAAAACTGTCCGAACAACCAGAACAAATACACAGTAAAAGCTACTGAAAACTAGGACAGGAATCATCTGAATCAGGTCAAGTAAATCATCCAGTTCCCCCAGCAAGGGACCAATATACTGCCTTATCAGATCCATCAGGAGATGAGTACCCAAGCCAATCATCCCACCAAAAGAAGCTAGAAAAAAGCTGAGCAGAACATAACGACCCCTGCGCTCCTTCATCAGCAGGACTGACTTTCTCAAACAGCCATAAAAAGAAAGCGGCTTGGCCAGATTGTCTCTTGAGCTAGTATCCTGAATGATATAAGACAGCAAAAAGAAGTGCGAATCAACCAGATAAGTGAAGAGCAGGTAAAAGACCATGAACAAGAAAGGAAAAAGAAACTGGAAAATTACAATGGCCTCTGGACTTACTGCTCTCCGATAAAAGGCAAAGAGACTAGCCACCCCAAGATTGATGCCAATTGCCGACCAACCCATGTACAGAATCAGAACCTGGACTGCACTGACAATGAAGGAATAAAAGAGGCGAGTAAGCAAGCCATCTGAGATACTGTACCAAACCGCATAGCCAAAATAGAGCTTAACCATCTGCGGATTTCGTATCACTGTCAAGGCAAATTTATTGACATAAGCAAAACCGAAGGCAATTATAAAAGCCAAACAGGTCAAGACTAAAATGGACCGGTAAGACCAACTCGAAACCAGCGGAAAAAGAAACCAGCCCAGCACTGCAAGCGGGATTCCGACCAGCAAAAGGCCTTTCAGCCAGACAAAATAATATTCTGTAACAAAAATCCAAGCTTCTCTGAAAACCCTTGTTACTTTTACATCATTCATCGTTCATTATCCTAAATCCTAAAACCCTTTCTAATTTTTTCATAAATATTAATCTCCAAAATTAACTATTTCCCGATCATAAGACATCAGGATGTCAGCCATGACCGAGCGGGCTGCCAAGGCATAAATCAGCAAAAAGCCATTTATCATACTAACAATCATTCCCACAATATTAGACACGCCAGCACTAAAAAGTAAACTCAAAATTTCTATCAGACCCAATACTACAGGAATAAGCTTTAAGACAAGCTCTACCAGTAAGTAACGCCCCCTCTGACCATTCATACAAGAAAAGGACTTGCCCAAGCTGCCAAAGGCTGACAGAGGACGCATTAGGTTATCAGAGGAGTTGGTATCTTGAATAATATAAGGCAACAAGAAGAAGTGAGAGACTATAAAATAACTGTAAAACAAATGGAATACCAAGTTAAACATTGGTGCTATCAAAAAAAGCAGGAAGAGCATACTAGCCATCTTCTCTGGGTTATTTGCAACCCAAATAAGCCCAGTTCCTATAATCTCTTGAAAATTTGCATCTGACATCAAGGCATTATAGAAGTATACAAAAAGAAGTAACATAGCCAAGAAAAACATGAAGACGTAAATAGACATAGAAAGCAAACGCCCAAAAAAGCCATCAGAAATACTGTAGCCAACAGCCCTCCAGAAGTTTCTTCGCACCATCTGCGGATTACGAACCATGGTCAAGGAAAACTTATGGATATAAGCAATCACAAAAGAACATAGAAATCCCAGCAGAATTATACTTGGAAGAAATGTAGAAGTCAATGGAGAAAAAAATAGAATTAACAGCCCCAGAATAAAAAACGGCAGTTGAATGATAGCAAGCCCTGCTGTCCATACAAAAAAGTAATCAACAGTCAGTCCCCAGGCTTCCTTTAAAACATCGCTTACATCAAACTTTCTTTTCATAAATCCCCTAATTAAGTCATTTTTCGCCATAAAAGACGATGTCGCAGAAGCAAGTTTTTATTTTTTAGTCCTGAGAGGATGATTAGGAATTTTTAGAGCCTCAAAGAGCAAGAAAAACCCCGTCAATAACCTCACCAAAAGAAATTCTTTCTATAATAAAGCAAGCTGAGACACGATTGTCCCAGCCTCCTTAACCTTTTTTCAAAAAATTTCGAATACGAATCATAATCTTGCTTGACCAAGTTTTGTCAGATGCGTATCTTACATTGATAGCAGCCATGCTCTTACCATTGTAGAACTGACCGCCAGGCTTGAGATAGTGCTCGCTGAGATAGCGGGCAACGGTATCTATACCATCATCAAATGTTGCGAAATTTCCTGCACTGGAAAAAGGACTGGAGTCATAAGCCATAAAACCAAACAGGTTGTGCTTGGCTTGAGCAATCTGACTGCGGCCGTAATCCGATTCGTGAATAGCCAGCCCTACGAGAAAAATTGCATTAACTCCATGATCTTTCTCTGCTTTTTTGAAAGCTTTTCCCAATCCAGCCATCGGTGTGCCAGCCAAACGACTATCAATGAAATCGGCTGACACTGTGCTTGGCACTGTTACATCTTCTGAAAAGACGACTGCTCCTGTCTTCTTGGCCTGAAACTGATCTGACACCTGCACTAAAGACGGATCCAAACTGGCCTTTTCATTTGCCGCTAGGCGGCTGACAGGCAACACACTGCCTGAAAGGACAGTAGCTGTCGCTAATGCTATGATAACTTTTTTCTTCCTAAACATTTTTTCTATCCATTTCTATTGTCGCTTTTGGTTTCCTAGATTCCTCCCCAGAAATATAGGATGACCGCCATGATACTCATAGCAGGACCAAAAGGGACTTCTTCTTTCAACTTAAATTTGAATTTCTTAAAGATGGTTGCGATTAAGAGAATAGCTCCAGCCACAAAGAAAGAACCATATCCCAAAATCAGCGTATTCAAAGGGCTAAACCAACTGCTCAGGGCAGCTAAGTAAAGGATGTCTCCCATCCCGAAAGCCTCTTTCTTGTAATAAGCCTTGGCCCCAAAATAAATGAGAGAGTAGAGACCAGCGCCGACTAGCAGCGAAAGGAGCAGGTCCCAATTAAACTCATTGGTAAAAAACGTAACAGCCATACGTCCCAGCCAGAAAACCAGCAGAACCGAGTCCGAGATGTACTGAGTATCAAAATCGATATAACCGATAATGAGACAAAGCGAAACCAAAAGACAGGCTGAAACAACCATCCATGGCCCCTGATCTTGAAAGATCAGATAAGAGGCCAACCAGAGCAGACCCGTCAGGAGCTCCACAATGAGATAGCGCGGTGAAATCGGCTCCTTGCAGTGCTTGCATTTAAAGCCCTGCATGATAATCGACACAACCGGAATCAGTTCCACCGAAGTCAAGACATGACCGCAGGACGGGCACATGGACCGACCTTTGGCAATGCTCTTTTCCAGCGGCACACGGTAGATGACGACATTGAAAAAGCTCCCAAATACGACACCTAATATAAATACTAAACTTGCAATCATAATTTTTCCCTTTTTATACTCTTTGAAAATCTCAGGTAACAATGTCAAACTTCGACTTCCCTTGAGTATCACTTAGATGCCAGAATGATGGATACTTGTCCCTCCTCCAAACTTAATGAAAATACCATATCTGTTTCTGTATTGTTTTGAATGGTCAATTCGGTCAAACCTTCAGCAGGCGTTCCGATGTTGAAATACTGTCCTCGATAGGAAATAACATTGGTCCGTGAAAAGGCGAGCTGCTGAATGGCATCTATAATCTGCTCAGCACCCTGACCGTAAACTTCTTTATTATCCTTGCCCTTGACTGGCAGATAGCCAGACTCCGCATTCAAAGCTCCCAGCAACTCTGAGATAGACTTGGTCTCGCCAGGAGCCAAGTAAACATTCTGCAGCTTATAAAAGGCCGTTTTCATGTTTTGAGCTTGGGCAGCGTTGGTCGGCAGTGGTACTTCCTTACGCTCTATAAAGTGCGTATATTGGCTCAGAAGCTCACTTTGATCTTCTGCTTCGACAGGCATACTCTCAACCTTGACATCATCAAATTTACCAGTCTTGGCAATCTCCTCAGATGCTTGGATAAAAGCAGCAGGGTCAATCTTATAGCCATTAGACTTGTCTCCCACCTTTACATTAGACTCGCCGTCCATGACCAGGTGATTGGTCGTTGGAAGCTGACTGAGAACATCGGGATGGGCAGCTAAGACATCGTTTAAAGGTCTAAGCCAAAAAAGACGGTTAGGATAGATGGAAATCTGTAGATTTTCCTTGGTATCGAAAAACGGTGTAAACTTATCCCAAACTGTCTTGGCTGAAATATTATCCAGCCGCTTAAGCTCTTCTTCTGTGAAATAGCTCAATCCTAAAAAGCGCATATCTACAGAGAAGTGTTGCCCCGTAGACAGCTGAAAAGTCGCCTTATAGGGCAGTTCTCTGTAAACTTCAATCTCAGCTTCGCTCCGAGAGCGAACCTTCATAGAGGGACGGCCATTGATACTCAGGTCAATCGTTGGATTAAAGACAAAAATGACATAAAATAAACTACCCAGCAGAAAGGCAGCAAGTGTCGCTGCTGGAAGTAGTTTTTGATATTTTGATGAAACCTTTCTTTTTCTTCTTGACATGAATCTCATCCCAACCTTATACTACGCATTCAGCTAAGCGGATAAGGAATTTACGGTCGATACGGCGAAGAAAATCAATGATGTCATCTGAAACAGTATCTCCGGCATTCAGGATTACTCCTCCATCTGCATTAACAAGATCTTTTTGCAGTGTTTTACCTACCAGAAGACGTTTTTGCCGATCGATAAAGTCATTAACAGCTTTCTTTGCTCCTGACTCTTCTTCAGCAACTGGCGCTGTGCTGATAGTTGTTTCTACTTCCTCAGCAGGGGCTGCCAATACTTCTTCCAAAGCAGCATCCAGACTCAGCGCTGCATCTGTTTCTTCAACTTCTTCTTCAGCTGGAGCTGTTGTTTCTTGTACCAAGTCTTGAACTTCTGGTTCTTCTGCTGTCTCTACGACTGCTTCAGAAAACTCCAACTCAGGAGAAGCAGCTCCCAGACCTACAGCAGCCAAGGCCTCTGTCAAATCTGTCGCAACTTCTTCTTTTACATCTACTTTTTCATCTACAACTGGCTCGAATACAGGTGCTTCAGCAACTACTTCCTCAATTTTTTCGGCAGGTTTTGCAGCTTCAGTTTCATGAAGCAGATCTGCTGCAGCCAGACGGCCCATTTCTACATCTGCTTCAAGATGAGGAGCTGTCTTTTTTTCATCATTGAGGATGATGTACTCTTTACCAATCATCAAGATGCGTGATTTAGGAATCTGAATTTCCTCGCTGGCATCTTCAGAATTAACCACCAAGTAACCAATTTCATTCTTTTCATCAATATGATAGTCAACAACAGTTCCCACCTTGTTTCCATCAATTGTGATGACAATTTCGTCAAAGACGCTACCCTGCTTGTCGTTCAAGACCTTCAGATCAGCCTCTTCCAGCTCTTGAAAGACTGAGCTGTTTTCTACCATGACCGCAAAGTCACCGATGCCTTGGATGTTCTTGCTAGACAGCAAGGCAAAAGGCTGTTCAGACTGCTTTGACTTAATAACAAAAGTCAGATTGACCCCCTCGTCAACAAAGACTTCATGGACTTCACCCAGTCCCATCCCTTTTTCAATCTCAATGACAACGGTCCCTGTGATTGTTTTACAACTTTTCATAATTTCCCCTAAAACCCTTCTAATTGATTACAATCAATTGTATGTTTATATAGTATTAATTTTTCACGATTTTGTCCAGCATGTTGAACGCTTCTTGACGAAGATTTTGATCTGAACTGCCTTGAACAATTTCTTTCAGATAGCTCTCAGCTTCTTGAACTGCATTTGAAGCCAATAATTCCTGACTTTCCAGTAGGAGGAATTGGAAATAGACTTCTTTATCTCCCGCTGTTGCTGCAGCTGGTCTTGCTTCTGCTGCTTCCTCAGCCTTGAGGATATCAGTGATTTTCTGAAGCAAATCTTCTTCTGTCTCATCTGTAGCCGGAACGACCGGAGCAGCTTTGACTTGTGCTTCCTCAGCTTTGAGGATGTTAGCAATTCCCTTGAGCAAGTCTTCTTCTGTTTCATCTGCAACTGCTTCTTGAATAGGCTCAGCCTGTGTCCAAAGAGCGTTTTCAGAAACTGATTGAACAACTGCTGGTTCAGCAGCTGCTTCAAACTCAAACGTTTCTGCAGCAGGTGAGAAGCTGCTTTCTTCCTCCCAAGTCTCTGCCACTTCAGCAGTCAAATCTTCCTCTTCAGATCCCAACAAATCATGCTGAATCTGGCTGAGAATATCTTGATAACCCTGAATATCAGCACGATCACGGCTAACCATAGACTCTTCAGTAGCAGAAAATTCTGGCTCTGCAGCTGCTTGACTGAAGGCGGAATCCATCTTAGCTTGTGGCTCGACATCTGAGTCAGCAAAGAAGAGAGATTCTAAGCTGTTTGCTGCTCTCGACTCTTCTGCTCTAACTGGCTTGATATCTCCCGTAGCAGCAAAAACATCTTCCAGGCTGTTGCCTACTTCTTCTGCCACTGGCTGCTGAGCTTGTTCTTGCTCAGTGAAGAATTCTTCCTCATCTTGAGAAACAACACCTGTCACCTCAACCGCCTGCGGTCTGAAGTTGCCATAGCTAGACTCAGTATAGGACATCGGTCTAATCTTAGACAGAACAGCAGTCTCAAAGGCTGGATCATCTATATCTGTATAGCCTTGATTGCCGGCTGCATTTGCTTCCGTAGGCTGAATCAGAGAGTTGGCCACCTTAATCTTAGTAGAACCCTTTCGGTGATGAAGCAGGGACTGCAAAAATTCATCATTGGCCTTTTGTGCGCTGTGGTCCATACCGACCTCAGCTGCCGCTAGCTGACTGTTTGGCTCATATTCTCCAAAGGCAGGAGCTGTAGCCAGATTATCAACCGGGTAGAGAGGTTTTACTTTCTCAAATCTTGTCATATCCTTTTTGATAGAACGGTCTGCTAGGGTGCGACCAGAAGCAGATACCCTCTGCCTTGCCGGACTTTCCTCAGCCTGAACCCTTTCTTTACTTTCCTTTCTCATCCTACCGGTTGAAGCATCGGAGAAGTTCAAATCTCTAGCAGATGACAAGCCTGCGCTCGTCGCTTCCACTTTCTTGCGTGAGCTCTTGGTATGCTTCTGGCTTCTGCTTCGCGCTGAAGCAGTTGCTCTCTTCTTGACAGGAGCTAGCTCCTGTGAAAAGAGCAGCACCATATAGACAGCCAAGGCCAAAGCACAGAGTCCAACAAAGGCTATGCCGGGAACTTGTTGAAAGAGGAATGGAGCACCAATCGCAAATAGCATGACCCATACTACGAGAAAAAGGCGCTTTATTAATGAAATCCTAGAAACAAATAAAATGCTAATCGTATGCAGCGCTATAAGCCCTGCTCCAAAAGGTAAAAAATATGCCATTTGAATATTTTCGACACCCCCCACTTTCTAAATGATATTAAACTTTTTCAATGCAAAACCAGTCTTGATTTTGTTTTTCCATAAACTCCATTAAAACCCAAAATAGACTCGGGCGTCTATTCTGAGTTTGCTTGTATTATACTTCAAATATCTCTATGTTTTAGTTTACTATAAATGCACCGTGAATACTAGTCTAATAACTTGGTTTTTAGCATTTTTTTAAGAAAAATTTACTCATGCTCTTGAAATTTTAAACCATAGACTTATTTGGTATTTTTTCAAAATGTTTTAGCTAACTACCAAGTTGTTCACAGATAGGTTATCCAGCTTCATAGTCGTTTCAGGGCTTTCTCCGCTCGGAGTTTCGAAGTAGTAACCTACAATAGTCATTGGATAGCTAAATCCTGGAATGTTTTCAGGATCGAAGCTAACTTCGCGCCAGCCAGTCCAGCTGTTGGGACGAATGACGTGAAGGTAAATCTTCTGCCCACTGGCATTCTTGACAATCAAGCCAATCTTGCCCTGCCATTGATTAGACAGAGATAGAGAGAAGCTGATAGCATCAGGCTTATTGTTCAAGGATACATACGGTGCTGCAAATTCCATTTCATACATAGTAGATGATTTTGTTGCTGGAATCTTAACCACGTTGGAACCTGAACCCTCTAGGAAGTCCGTATTGTCAACTGTCACATCATACTGATTGCTGCCGCCTGACTGAGTCAGCTTCAGTGGTGATTCGAAGCGGTAGATAGTTGATGAATTGTAATATGCTGACAGACCATCATTTCGACTAGACTGAGTGCTAAGCTGCTCCAAATAAGACGGAGCCAGATTGGTACTGCTGCTAGCATTTGCGCTGCTAGTTGTATTGGTTGTTGCGGCCCCCAAACTGCCCTTATTGCCAGTTGCATCAGTGCCGCCACCAGCTGTCGTTACAGATATAGAACCTGCCTGCCACGTTGGAATGGCAAATGGAGACTGCCAGTTAGCAAACTGAATCGGTGTCTTATCGACGTTGCTCTCTAAGGTCACATAGCGCTCGACGTCTTTAACCTGATAGAAACGCAGCTTGATTTTACCGCTGGTCAATTCTGGGTTTTTATTCTCCTCAGTGCTAGACAGGCTTTTCTTTCCGCCCAATTCCAGCTCACTGGAAACGATTTTTTGCTGATTGCCATCAATCAATTCCAACAATTTCAGAACCTGTGTATAAGTTCCTTCGAACTCAATGTCCGCTGTCATCTGCGTGATGTTAGTATTATTGGCCGTTCCGTTCCCTGGTGTTGCTGTATTAGCTGCAGTTGTTGTTGCAGTATTGGCATCTGATGAAGAGCTGCTACTAGATGAAGATGAGGACGATGTACCAGACGAGCTAGAGGTCGTACTGGATGAAGAAGACGTCTCACTCGAGCTTGAACTGCTAGTCGTTCCAGAATTGTTGGAATTTTGACCATTGGACGAAGTCGCAGCCAATCCCTCTTTCTGGAGTTCCAACTCTGTGCTCTCAGTGTAGTTGACAGACTTGAATTTAATACCGCTTTCGTTGACCAACTTGTCAATCAAGAAGATGAACTCCCCTTGATTGGTCGTACCATAGTACTTCTTAGCCTGATCCAGAGTCTTAGCATTCAAAGTTTGGAGCTGCTTGGTAAGAGACTTCCTCTGACTAATCTTGGCATTTTTGCCTTCCAACTCTGTCGAGATAGTTGCATGCTCTTCAGCTAACTGCGCCATCCGTGTATAAGAATTTGTTACCAGATACCCTCCACCAGCAAGGACCGCTACTCCTCCAACACAGGCCAACAATTTCTTGTCCCGCTCATTTAAATTACTCAGGATTTTTTTCTTTTCTTTCTCATTTTTGCTCTTCATTGAAATCTACATCCTTCGTCAAAATTTTAATGTTAAACTTGTACACTGTATTGTTATCCTTTTCCTCGCGAGTAATGTTATCCACAAAAATATGGTTAAACTTCTCTGACTTACGAAGCTCTTCCTCAAACTTAGCGATGGAAAGATGCTCTTGAGACGAACCATTGATTTCTACATTGTCGTTATTAATCTTGATATCGTCAAAAACCAGGTTCCGTGTCACGTTTTTATTGAGGAAGTCCATAAAGGCTTTGTTTACTCGGTGCAAGCGGCGGAAGTCGCCTTCCAGGCTGGTAAAGAGAAGTTCGTCATTCTTGACCGTAACAATCTTATCTTCAGTCTCAGAAACTGCCTTCAGCTCTTGAGCCATCTCTGGGCTCTTGAGCGTCTGCTCCGCTCGGTCAATCTCACCTTGGAGGTGCATAGCGCTAAACTGGAAGAAGCCAATCAGCACAATCATAATCGCTGCAATCCCAGCAAAAGCGGAAATAGCAGCAAGTTTCAGTGGACTGGTTTTAGCCGGTGCCACATGATATTTTGAAAAGTAGTTTAAATCTCTCCGCATTAGTTTGCTCTCCTAATCAACATGGCTGTAGCCGGAATGAACTCCGCATTAAACTCCGCAGAACCTTCCCACAGTACATTCTCATAATCTACATTATCAATTGAGATGAATTCCCGATTCATGTTCTGCTTCAAAATAGATGCCAACTGCCAACAGATGTCCTGGTCCCCAAAGACATAGAAACTGTCAATGTTGAGACCGGTTGATCCGCTGAAGAAGTTTTCAGTATTGAGAATGTGGTTCTTAGCATCAGCCACCCACTCATCCAAGGCCCTCTTCAAAAGACCTGTATCCAGATCATCTGAAGCCACTGCTGGAAGCTTCTGCAGCAGACTAGCGTCGTCTGCATAGCTTAGGATGTCCTTGTAGCCACGGTTGAGATAGTTACTAGTCACAAACTTTCCTTCTGAGTAGAGATAGACACCAATGAAGCTCTTGCTCAGATGTACCATGCCGACATTTTCCTTGGTCAGCTTCTTAGCGCGATTGTTAACCGCCTGAACGCGTTCCAGCCATTTTTCAAAGGTATTAGACTGAAGGTCAAAGACATAAGGTGTCAGCTTCAAATTCTCAGCCAAGCCCAGATATTGCTCTACCACGCCTTTTGGCACAGCATAGACCATGAGTGAGCGGGTATCTTCATCAAGCGGAAAAGCTGAATTAGACTCTTGCTCTTGGAATTGAATAACATAGGAAGTCGGATCAATATCCAGATATTGCTGGAGCTCGTAAGATACCAAGCCCTCAATATCCTCATCATTCTGCACACTAGCTGCCACATCAACCGAACGAGCGATGATATTGGTATTGCCCAGAGCAAAGAATGCATACTTAGCAGTGATAGCATGCTGCTCCATCAGGTCACTGATAATGTTTTTGAGAGTAATCGGGTCGATAATCTCACTATTCAGTACAACACCTTCTGGCAGATTGGCAGATGCCATTTTGATAATCTCCAGCTCATTGCGCTTCTGTCTAGCAACAACCAGATAGACTGATTCGTCAGTGAAGTCAATGGCCATCAGATTACCCTTGATTGGTTTACCAAACATAGTGTAAGGTGCATGCATTCTAGTGACCGGCTGGCTCGCCGCACCACTGCCTTTCTTAGCAAAGAGTGAACGATTGCCAGACTTAGCAGGCATGTCATCACTGCCACTATTCTTAGAAAAGAGCGGCTTGTTGAGCTTGGTTAAGAAGCTCCCTTTTGCTGTTGACTTTTCCTCATCGTCAAAGTCTTCTTGACGATCTGACTTGATTTGAACTCCTTGAATAGATAAGTGTTCTTTATGTTTCCCTTTTGATGAGAAGAGCGGTTTATTTAATTTTCCTAAAAATGAGCCTTTTTTCTCATTATCTTCTTCGTCCAGAGCTCTTCTGCGCCCCTTGGACGAAAACATATTTTTTGCCATAATCTCCTAATCTCCCTTATTTTTCCTAAAAACTATTTCCTTGTTAGCTTGCCTTATACTTATCGCGGAAGTATTCAGCTAGCTTGTTTATATCCGGATCTCTCAAAGCTGTTGTATAAATAGCAAACTCATTAATGTAAGTATTACCGCTAAAAATGACCTTACCACTGCTAAAGTTATGAGTCACTTGAGTACTGCTTAGTCTTATGTTCTCGGTATGTACTAACTGACCATTAACGAAAACTTCTATAACTAGACTTGTGTTGTTCACTACAGCACTCCGCACTTGGATAGAATTATCTTTGTTATAATCTATCCTCACTGATGACGGTTGCTGCCCCCCACTGTTATCTACGCTTTTATCTGTTTTAATAAAATCTAATCTACCATCTGCCTCTAGATTAATACCCCAAGACAAAGTGTTGTCTAACTGATAAGTCAGAATTTTCCCTGACTGCTGACGATTTCCAAGTAGGATAGATGTTGTCAGACCATTGCTAAAGTCTCTCGTAAATCCCATTTCTTTTTTATCGTTTGGTTTATCACTAAGAGCAATGAATTGACGTGGCTGTTTAATAGCTTCCTCATAGTAGCTCAACACCGGATAGTTCCCAACATACGGCTGATTTGGCTTGGCGTGATTTTGAATGTCAGTATCTGTATGAGAGACTCCATCAGAAGGTAAAAGAGATTTACTTCCATCCCCATTCTTCTGCAAAATCAAATCAGCATCCGTATGAACCTCTAAATTATTAGTGACAGGAAGTCCCATTACCCAAATACGTTTTTCAGCCTCTTGGTACTCGCCAACACGACCGAAAGAGTTAATAGCTCTTGCCGCATAAGTTAAATACTTCCCTCGCATACTATCAGTAATAGTAAACTTCCTATTGGATAAATTAGGTTTTAGAGTAAAATCTCCCGGCATACTTGGAAAGACAATGCGGGAATTGTTGCTTGCGATTCTATTCCCTGGTGTACCAATAGGAACAAGGCGTTCCCCGTCTTTTTCAATGTTTCTATCACCTTCAAACCAGCCAGATTCAAGATGAATTTTAGATTTGTTATTTTGCTGTCCCTGATTCAGACTTGCTTCACCTTCTGGAGCATCTTCTCCAACATAGTAGAACCCCTTTGAGTCTTTAAGTCTAACAGATAGGTCAGTTGGGATATCGAGGACACTTTCCTTGGCATTCGCTACAAAAAGACGAAGAACTTTCTTTTTATCATCATAAGAGAGGGTCTGACCTTTGACAGGTATGGACCGAGAAGCCTCGTTTCCCTTCCGATAGACAAAGTTTTCTGTCTCTGTTCCGTGGCCACCTTCTCGCTTAATCTGAGATAGTCTCTTCTCAAAGGACTCCTGCGCATCAAAGTTTTCAATGTTTTGACCACGCTGACGCATAATAGATTGATAACCTGTTGAGAAGAAGGCCAATAACGAAACAGTAACGACAGACAGAATAATCAAGGATATCAGAACTTCCACAAGGGTTACACCCCTTCTCTTTTGTAAAAAGTGCTGTTTCATATTTCCTCCTTACTACGGTCCATTTACAAACCACAAATCTTGCTCTACTTGCTTTTTGATATCAGCAAATGTCTGCTCAAGCTGCTTATCATCTGATACATCTGTATAGCTAGTTTCTGGAACCCCTTCTTTAATAGCAGCAGTTAACCTACTTCCCTGCTGCTTGTCAGCTTCCTTCGCTGAAAAACCAATGACATTTACTCGCTTGATTCCTTTTTTAAACTGCTTTGAAACCTCACCAGAATATTCTATAGCTCCATCTACTGCCCAGCTAGGATTCCCACCTGCAAAAGCAGAGTTTGCTCGGGTCGAATGGAAGCCCGTTGATAAGTCATACTTCCAAGTATTAAAATAAGCCTGGTTTACGAATCCATCCCTTGTTCTAGTTTCAATCTTATTTCCCCAATAATTATATTGAGGACCCACCATATAAGAATTTGGTACCCCATCTGTCAGTAGAACTACATATTTAAGTTGGGCCGCATTGCTTTGAAGACTAACCATTCCATAACGAAGACCATCACCTGGATTAGTTGCATGTTCTGGATTCAGATTATCAATCGCACTATTAATAGAAGTTAGCCCCTTGTCTAGCTCAATAAAATTTTGCTGTACAAAGCTAGCATGAGAATTAAACTGAACAAGATTGACACTGACATTTCCGATTGGCTGAAGATCCGCCATCATCTTCTTAGTCTTTTCTCTCAGGATATCAATACGACTTCTATTTTTCAGTGGGTTATTAGAATAAGGATTTACTTTTTCTGTACCATCCAAGCTGAACTCCATAGAACCTGAAGCATCAAAGACAAAGCTGATTGCTACATTGGCCTGACCTTCGATTGGATCATCACGATAAGCCAGAGCTATGCCTCTTTTCCCTTTAGCAACCTTAGAAAACACTTGCTTAGTATTAAGAGCTGACATAGCTGTGTGTATACTCAGCTGATTTTGAGAACCTGCGTATTTCCCTTTCAGTTCATAAGAAACCAGACGATTATCCTTATAGTCATCATTTTTCTTGAAATCTAACTCCATTTTCAAATCATAGAGTGATTTTGTTCCTAGCTCTCTGATTATCCAATCGTTATTTGCTTTATCCCATATATAGTTGAGAATCTTTTTCCCATCCTCAGAAAGCCCAACATAACTCCAGCCTTTAGTAAATTTTGATTTATTGCCATATTTAGAGTCATCGAGGATGAAAATCGCTGTAGATTTACTGATAGTTCTATCCACATATTGCATGGAAGTTCTCATATCTGCCTGAATGGATGCTTCCTGTTGAATCAGCTTTCGGCTTGTGAACATGGTATTAAAGATAACTCCCACAATCAGCAGAACCATTGAAGTTAGCATGATACTAACCATCAACTCGACCAGAGTGAAACCTTTTTTTAATTTGTTCATCTGCTCTCCTTTATTCATTTGTAACTAATCGCCCCTTTTCCGAACGAATCCCACTGGTAGCCCATTTAAAGACGACTGTGTGCTCATAATAACTTTTACTTCCAGTAAGATAGGATTTGGAAACTATTGTAATATAATAATTCTCGCTTCCACTAGTAGCCCCTTCAAAAGATCCATTGATTTCAATCTCTGCTTTGGCACCATCCTTAAAAGTGTGAGTTGACTTGATTGGCTCCCTAGATCTATTTCGACTTTCAGCCCGAGCTCCAAATTCATTATAAAGAATTTTTCCGCCTTCATCGCCAAAATAAGCTCCTAGAGCTAGCTGAGAACCTGAAGTCGCTGCATACTTTGCTTTCATATAACTATACATACGTTGAGTCTGTACCTGCCCCGTGTCCACGATAGATGCCATAATACCCAGCATAGCCACCAATAGTACAATGGTCACAATAACCATAGGCAGGGTTGACCCTTGTCTTTTTTTCCCTTTCATGGATAATATCTCCTAATTTTCTTTTTTGATATTGCCAAAATAGTTGTCATCACCTGACAACTACTTTGGTAATATCCGACTGCCTTGGCAGTCGGAATAGAGATTTTCTCTAATTTTCTATTATTAGCTAGCGCTATTAGATCTCCAGTCAAATTCCCAAGTAATAGGCTTCCCGCCACTAGCAGGCGTATAAGTCGAAATCAGCTTATGACTCGTCTTATTAACCTCATGGGCAATCTTACCATTATCTGCTGCGAGGGTCTTAGAAAGCTCTCCTGAACCCTGAGATTCTTTGGCTATATAAGGCTTGAGCGCATCAAGATCTGGCACATCAGCCGTTTCTGGTTCAACTTGCGAGCCAATATAGGACTGTACAGCCTGAACAAGCTGACGATGTTCCGACTGGATACGTGCCTTGCGAGCAGTGTCCTGGAAAGAAACAAGAGAAGGGATAGCGACTGCTGCGAGAACTGCGATGATGATAATCACCACAATCAACTCAACCAAGGTAAAACCTTTACCTTTTTTCTTCAAGTCCTGACGGAACTTTTGCAGTTTCTTTAGCATTCGTTGATGTTCTCCCTGTTTTTACATCTAACTGTTTATTATTGCGAATTACTGTTAGACTTCCAGTCATAGGTCCAAGTCTTAGCAGCACCGCCACTCTTTGGAGTATAAGTTGAAATCAACTTGTTACCAGTAATTACGTGAGCTGGGCCGTTATTTGTTCCATCTTTAGCAAGAGTATCGGCAAGAGTGCCTTTACCTTGAGAGTTTTTCGCAATGTAAGGGCGCAATTTCTCAAGAGTTGGTGCTTCAGCAGGATTTTCAGGATCTACTTGTGAACCAAGATAAGATTGAATAGCTGATACCAACTGGCGGTGTTCTGTTTCGATACGGCTTTTACGTGCGCTGTCTTGGAATCCTGTGATAGCTGGGATAGCGACCGCTGCCAAAACAGCGATGATGATGATTACGACAATCAACTCAACCAAGGTAAAACCTTTACCTTTTTTCTTCAAATCCTGACGGAACTTTTGCAATTTATTTAACATTTGAATTATTCTCCTATTTTTCTTGATTTATATATCTTACTTCTTTTTAAGTATCCCAAAGGTAGGGTTTTACTAGACTTTGAGATAACATCTTCAATTACAACGCTAGTTTTTTATTTTCCACCGTTAAGTGGAAAATTCACTAGATAAATTAAGGTGTTGCAGTTGGAGCGCTGTTTTCTTTCCAGTCATAGGTCCAAGTCTTAGCAGCACCGCCACTCTTTGGAGTATAAGTTGAAATCAACTTGTTACCAGTAATTACGTGAGCTGGGCCGTTATTTGTTCCATCTTTAGCAAGAGTATCGGCAAGAGTGCCTTTACCTTGAGAGTTTTTCGCAATGTAAGGGCGCAATTTCTCAAGAGTTGGTGCTTCAGCAGGATTTTCAGGATCTACTTGTGAACCAAGATAAGATTGAATAGCTGATACCAACTGGCGGTGTTCTGTTTCGATACGGCTTTTACGTGCGCTGTCTTGGAATCCTGTGATAGCTGGGATAGCGACCGCTGCCAAAACAGCGATGATGATGATTACGACAATCAACTCAACCAAGGTAAAACCTTTACCTTTTTTCTTCAAGTCCTGACGGAACTTTTGCAATTTGTTTAACATTTGAATAGTTCTCCTATTTTTTCATAATTTTTACTATTTCCGCCCACAGGGGCATTCGTTTTGTTCCTAGCTGGGAGACCCCACAAACTCCCAGCATCCGAACGGTTTTCCTAACTTTTTGTGCAGAGCAATTACTCTGCGAATCCTAACTTTTTTCTGTAAATAATCTTTTATTGATTTGCTTCAGCGCCCTGTTGAACAGCATTAGCAATTTCAAACATTGGTAACATAACAGAAGCAACAATACCTCCGATGATAACCCCCATGAAGATAATCATGGCTGGTTCCAAGAGTGAGAGCAACTGCTTGATAGCTGCTTCAAGTTCTTCTTCATAAAAATCTGATGTTTTATTGAGCATAGACTCCAGAGACCCAGACTCCTCACCAATCTTGACCATCGAGAGCATCATTGGAGGGAAGAGACCTGTCGAGGTCAGCATACCCGTCAGACGTTCCCCTTTTTGCAGACCTTCATTGGCAATTCTCAACTTGTCAATAACAACAGCGTTATTGGTCGTTGCAGCAGCTGAATCAATGGCCTCTACCAGAGGGATACCCGCACTGGTAAGAGTAGCTAAGGTACTGGCGAAACGAGCAGTGACAATCTTCTGCATCGGTCCTTTGACGACTGGCATCTTGAGCTTGAGCTGGTCCAGTTGATAGCGTCCTGCTTCAGTACTGCGATAACGCAGGAATAGGAAGACTAGAAGCCCAACCCCACCAAAGAGGATATACCAGTAAGACTGGACAAAGTTACTAGCTGCCAAGACGATACGTGTTGGCAAAGGTAATGCTACACCACTCTGCTCAAAGATTCCCGAGAAGTTAGGGATAACGACATAGAGCAAGACCAAGGTGGCAGCTACTGCCAGAAAGGCAAGGACCGCTGGATAGATCATAGCTCCGCGAATCTGGCGACTTGTCTTGAGCTCCTTATTATAGTGCTCAGACATTCTTTCCAGTACCTCGTCTAGCTTACCAGTCTTTTCACCGGCCTGTACCATACGGATCAAGAGGTCGGGAAAGAGACCATTTTGCTCGATTAGAGCCTTGGACAGCTGATTCCCTTCCTTCAGGCCTTTACTGATAACCTTCAGACTTGCCTTCAAGTTTTTGGCATCTGTCTGCTGCTCTAAGATATCCACTGCATTGTTGAGCGGGATACCCGAGTTTAACATAACCGACATCTGCTTACAGAAGAGCGATATGTCCTTGAGCTTAATCTTCTTACTTTGGAAAAGGGTGATTTCCTTAGAGCCCATGACCTTTTCTTCGACACTGATCGGCTTACCTTTGAGACGGATCCGATTGACGGCGTCTGTCCGGTTTGGAGCATCCACCTCTAGTGTAACGACTCCTTGCCGAGTGTCTAAGTATTTACAAACATATACTGTCATGCTCTAGTACCCCACTATTCCTAGGGATTTTTCAACTTGAGCGCGGTCCACTGAGTAGGACAGCAGCGTTCTTTGGTCGATGACATTGCGACGGTAGAGTCCCATGAGCGAAGTGTCCATGGTAATCATGCCTAGCTGAGCCCCTGTTTGGATTGGGGTCAGCAGCTGGTGGGTCTTCCCTTCGCGAATGAGGTTGCGAATAGCGGGTGTCCCCAGCATGATTTCAAAGGCGGCTACACGACCTTTTCCGGTCGCTGTACGCATGAGCTGCTGCGATACAACCCCTTCCATAACGGCTGAAAGCTGTACGCGGATTTGCTCCTGCTGCTCGGCTGGAAATACGTCGATAATCCGGTCCATGGTGTTTACGGCACCGACCGTGTGGAGAGTTGACAGGACCAAGTGACCTGTTTCCGCCGCACGCAGAGCGATTTCAATCGTTTCCTTATCCCGCATCTCACCGACTAGGATGACATCCGGGTCCTGACGAAGGGCACCGCGGAGGGCATTGCCGAAACTCTGCGTATCCGCTCCCAGCTCACGTTGGTTGACCAAGCACTTATTATGCGTGTGCATGTACTCGATCGGATCTTCAATCGTGATGATGTGCTCGTCCCGCAAGCTGTTCATGTAGTTGATCATGGTTGCCAGGGTCGTTGACTTTCCGCTTCCTGTTGGCCCGGTAACCAATATCAGCCCCCGGCGTTTCTCAGCCAGTTTTTTGATAACTGGTGGCAATCCCAGAGATTCCATAGATGGAATATCCTTGGGAATGACCCGCAAGGCGATCCCGCAGTTGTTTTTCTGCTTAAAGATATTGACCCGCAAGCGATAGCCATTGTCGACCTCGTAGGCACAGTCCACTTCACCGACTTCTAAAAGATGGGCAATCTGCTTCTCATTTAAAATATGCTTGGTGAAGCGAACCGTGTCTTCGTTGGTCAAAATTGTATTGTTGAGTTGTGTTAACCTCCCGTGCAGACGCATGCTTGGCTCAGCGCCAACCGTGAAGTGGATATCTGATGCACCCGCTTCAATCGCCTGCTTAATTAACTCATCCAAATTCATCCTAAACTTCCCCTTCTAGACTGAAGGCAATCTTCATTGCTTCTTCAATCGTTGTAGTCCCCTGTTTTGCGATATCAATGGCCTCCTCCGCCAAGTCTCGCATACCATTTTTCTTAGCTTCTGCTCGAAGCTGTGACGTTGTTCCACCATCATTAATTAGTGACTTAATCTCCCGTGTCACCGCCATGATTTCGTGGATGGCAATACGTCCATAGTATCCCGTACCGCTGCAGTAGTTGCAGCCGCGTCCGCGATACAAGGTGTCTCCTTTGTGAATACCGATACCTGCATGTTCATTTGTTTCTACAGTATACTCAGTCTTACACTTAGGACAGATACGCTTAATCAAGCGCTGTGCGATAATACCGACAGTCGCCGTTGAGACCAGATAAGGCTTGATGCCCATATCGACCAAACGGTTGACTGTACTAGCTGTGTCATTGGTGTGGATAGTCGAGAGAACGACGTGACCAGTGATAGCGGCACGAACCGCGATACTAGCTGTCTCTTCGTCCCGAATTTCCCCCAAGAGAACGATGTCCGGGTCCTGACGCAGGATACTTCTCAAACCACTCGCAAAGGTCAGTCCAGCTTTATTATTTACCTGAACTTGGTTGACCCCTTCCAATCGGTACTCAACCGGATCTTCAACAGTGATGATATTTTTTCCTACATCATTGAGCTCACGGAGCGCTGTGTAGAGAGTGGTTGTCTTTCCGCTTCCCGTAGGACCAGTCAGCAAGATAATGCCTTCTGGCGCCTTAAGAATATCTTCAAAGAGCTTCTGGTTGGTTGGCGAGAATCCCAGCTCCTCTTTACTAAGGAGAGTTGCATTCCGGCTCAAAATCCGAATAACGATTTTTTCACCGAATACAGTAGGCAAGACTGAAACCCGCATATCGACTTCTTTGCCGTCGATGGTTGTCTCAATCCGTCCATCCTGAGGAATCCGCCGCTCAGCGATGTCCAGACCACTCATGATCTTAATCCGTGTCGCAATGGCTGAGTGAGCATTGGCTTTCAACTGCATGTTTTCCACCAAGGTTCCATCAACCCGGAAACGAACACGAACAACTTTTTCAAAGGGCTCAATATGGATATCGCTGGTCCGCGTCTTGATTGCCTGACTGATAATCGAGTCAATCAAACGTACAACCGGAGCGTTTTTGATTTCGAGATCTTCTTCGACGATCTCTTCATCCACATTAAAACCTTCGATTTCGGTCGCTGCCTGTTGGGCTTCTTCTCCTTTGGAATAGTATTGATCGATATACTTCTCAATATCATCCCGAAAAGTTACATAAGGTTCTACCGCCATCTTAGAGACGATTTTAACATCGTCTAGGGCGATATAGTTGCTTGGATCTGCCATCGCAACTACTAACTTGGGTTCTTCTCCCTCTTCTCCATCTGTGAAAGAGATCGGAATCAATCCATGACGTTTAGCAACTTTTTCTGAAACCTTCTCGACAGCTTCCTTTTCTATCACAAACTGTGATAGATTGACATGAGGTACACGGTAATAGTAACTCATGACTTTCAGCATATCTTCTTCTGTCACATAGCCTTTGCTGATTAGATATCTCTCTAACTGCATGTTTGATTGTGGCATATCTTGAAGAATTTCTTCTTTTTGAGCTGCCGTTATCAGATTGAATTGAACCAATATAGCGATTAGTGCCATTTGTTTCTCCTGTCTGTGATTTTTTGTAAAAATCCTTCAATTCTTTCTATGCGTTAATAGATAACAGCTTTCTTAAAAAAATCTCCCTCGCTTAAAGTTTCCTTTAAGGTTTCTTTAAGCTTTTTAAGTTAGGCTAGTACATGGAAAATTTACCAATAGAACCAAACTTAATGTTTTAAGTTAGATGCTTTGAGCAGTATCTCCATCTGATAAACCTAGTAACAGTCCTTAAAACAATCCTAGGATTGATAAGGGGCGTTCTAATTTTGTCAAAAGGGGCGCAAAAAAGCAGATGCCAAAAACATTTGTTCTTGCGTTCTTAAATACTATACAAAGCAAGTTCTCTTGCAAAAATTTCTCATGCTTTTAGATGCAGGTTAAACCGTGTGTGTGTGAAGTTGGTTTAACCCGAATCATCAAGCAGCCAGTGCCATAAGATAAGAATTCTTGTCTTATGGCTTTTCTTTTTACCGATATGCATATTTTGGTAGGAAATGCTAGGAACAAAAGCTTTATTTGCTTTAAAAAACATTTACCTATCACAGTATATGACATAATTTACATCTTGTCAACAGGTTTGCCTCGAAAAAAATGATTACATTTAAAAAAATGTTTAATTTTGATAAAACCTTGTTATATCAAGCTTTTTGACACTTTTTTAAAGCGTTTTTTTACTTCGAGGATAAAAAAAAGCAAATTTTTTTGAGGAAATTTCCCCTTTACTGCTTCTTTTTCAACCTTCAGATGGACAGTGTGACAGCATCTGTCCTTTTCTGATCGGTAGTCGATATGCTTAGGAAAGGCGCTTCAGGACAAGGCTTAGCAAGCTTTGCCTGTTTCTTCCTACCCAATAGTATATGCTAAAGAAAAAGCATTGTCAATGTATTTGCATGGATTTTAAACTAAAACCTATCTAAAAATGCACATTGTGCGCGGCTTGTCTATTTTTTCTTGAAATCCCACAAAAACAAAAAAGCTAGAATTTTCAGACAGGGAAATAGAGGAATTAAATAAGAAGAAAATCATAAAAATAGAACCAGTTAAGTGATGAAAATTAGACTGCAAAACGAAAAAACAGCCCGAAATATCGGACTGCAGAGATATAGTTTATAGTAGTACTATTTAAGTATGAGGTTTTAAATCGCCCTCCCCACCTATGCACCACTCTTCGTGCTCTTCCAAGCTACTATCCGTCTGGATAGTGATTTTAGTAATCCCGTAGGCCTGCAGTTCTTGACGCAAAGTAGTCTGGGTCTCAATTAGAAGGTCTGGATTTTCAAGACAGATATGGATCATAGCAAATTTTTCCAAACCGTCTGTGGTCCAGACATTGAGCTGGGTAATAGCCTGAACGTTTTCAACTGCCAGAATTTCTTGATAAAGCTGGCTCAAATCAATATCGCTAGGGATATGATCCAAAAAGATCTTGATATTTTCCCAGAACTTAGGCAGGGCTTTGCTGAGGATGAAGCCTGCAATGAGCAGGGAGAGCAGCGGGTCAAGAAAATACCAGTCGGTAAAGCGCAAAACGATAGAGACCAGAATAACAGCCAGCCATCCCAGAATATCCTCTAAGAAATGGAGACTGAGAATGGACTCATTGTGACTGTGTCCATGGCTATGTCCATGACCGACTACCTTACTGGCTGCTAGATTGACCACAATGGCAATAATCCCCAGCACCAGCATACCGTCATAATTGACCTTTTCAGGCGCAAAGACCTTGGGTACATTTTCGATAATCACCAAGGTAGAGCCAACCAGCAAGATGACCGAAGTCAGCAGGGCTCCCAAAAGGCTGTAGCGCTTATAGCCCAGAGTGTATTTCTTGTCTTCTTTTTTATTAGAAATTTTTTCAAAAAGGGTGGAAAGTCCGATGGCCATCGCGTCTCCTGTATCGTGTACAGCATCGGCTAGTACAGCGCTGGAATTGAACATGAAGCCAAAGATAAACTCAAGAATGGCAAAGGAAAAGTTTAACAGAAAGGCAATAGTCATATTTTTACTAGATTTCACAGCAGCCTCCTTTCAGTTTGGCTAAATTTATAGTATAATGTAATCAAAACGGAACACCTTGTTCAGTTTTCTTCATCTTTATTATCCCTTATTCTCAGAAAGGAAACAAGAAGCAATTGAGGGGCTTTGTCCGTTACTGAACAATCCCGCTCTTTTGTTCCGAAATACTATGGACAGACGAGTCAAGAAATCACGCGCAGCTATTTACCAAGCTTTTATCAGCCTGCTGCATCAAAAAAGCTATGAAAGCATCACGGTGCAAGAAATCATCGACCTGGCAGATGTTGGCCGGTCGACTTTTTATGCCCATTTCGATACTAAGGAAGCCTTGCTAGAGGAGGTTTGCCAAGACCTCTTTCAGCATACCTTTCTTGAGCGCGACGACGGCAAGGATCTCTTTGAAGCAACCGCCCATATTTTCAAGCATTTCCAAAAGAATCAGGACAAGATTGCAACCTTGCTGCTTTCGAAAAATATCTATTTCACCAATCGCTTAAAGATTGAGCTGGAAAACTATCTCTTTCCGATGATTCAGGAGCAGCTCCTGCAGAAAAAATCCCAGCTGCCAGAAACCTTTCTGAGAAATTACGTGACCTCTACCTTTGTGGAGACTGTCAGCTGGTGGCTCCAGCAGAAGAAAACATTGCCAGAAACAGTTATCAGCCAGTATTTTCTGGATTTGATGAACTGATTTTATTTTGATACTTATATAGGAGGAAACTTAACTTTATGAAAAAGAAACATTCAAAATTTTTACTTCCAGGTATTCTGATGGTGGGGGTTGTCCTGCGGGCGCCTTTTGCAGTACTGCCCGTTGTTCTGGGTGATATTGCTAAGGGACTGCAAGTTCCCGTCAACTCACTGGGACTGCTGACTAGCCTACCCTTGGTCATGTTTGCCCTCTGCTCAGCCTTTTCCCCACGCCTAGCTCAAAAGGTCGGCCTGGAAAAGCTCTTTACCCTAGCCATGATTGTGCTGACTCTGGGCTCTTTTATTCGTATCTTTAACCTGCCTCTACTCTACGCAGGTACAATCATGCTAGGGGCTGCCATCGCTGTCTTAAATGTGCTCCTGCCTAATGTCATTCAGGCAAATCAGCCAGAGAAAATTGGATTTCTAACCACGCTCTATATCACTTCTATGGGACTGGCCATCTCAGTCATGTCTCCCTTGGCTGCGCCTATTGTCCGCTTAGCTGGCTGGAAAGGACTGATTCTCGCCCTGACTCTCATCTGCTTACTGGCCTGCTTAATCTGGCTGCCCAACAGTCGGCATAATCACAAACTGACTAGCAAAAGCCGAGAGCAGCAAATGGGGTCTCTGCTAACAAATCCTAGAGTATGGGCTCTGATTGTTTTCGGCGGCCTGCAGTCCTTGCTCTTTTATACAGCTATCACTTGGCTGCCGACTCTTGGCCAGTTGGCAGGACTTTCCGATGATGCTACTGGATTCTTAGCCTCTATCTTTTCAATTATCAGCCTTCCTCTGGCTATGACGATACCTAGTCTGACAACGCGTCTATCCGCTAAAAAACGCTTGGGGATGATTGCTCTCTTTTCTGTAACTGGTATGGTTGGTCTGGGCATGCTGTTGGTCTGGACAGATTCCTTTGTCTACTGGCTCATCCTCAATCTGCTAATCGGTATGTCCGTCAGCGCCCTCTTCCCTTACCTTATGGTTACTTTCTCGCTCAAAACCAGTACTCCTGAGCAAACCGCTCAGCTATCTGGCTTAGCCCAGACTGGTGGTTATATTCTGGCCGCCTTTGGTCCTAGCCTCTTTGGATACAGCTTTGATTTATTCCATTCCTGGACTCCAGCCATCCTCATTCTCATTGGCTTGGCTGCCATCGTGACACTAACTCTCTTTTACATTGAGAAGTTTGACAAGATATAATAAAGACGAAAAACGCTTAGAAATCCTAAGCGTTTTTGCAATAGTTTAGGCATTCTTCCAGGTCCACATCTCGCTCTAAGTGCTCTGGTGTCCAAGGAATCAAGATATCCGGCTCAACTCCCTTGTCATTCATGCCCTTTCCTTGATCAATCCTAGTGTCACGTGAAGTGGGAAACAGGAGCTCATAGTCACCAAAATCCTTCACGCAGCAATTGGAATAATCTAGAATTCCCATAGTCGGACGCCCTAGAACCGTAACCTTGGGCATCTTTTTCATGGTATCAACAAAATTATCACCTGAAGACCCACAGGTCACATCTGCTAGTACAAAGACTTTTTCAGGTCGAGCTAGGCCTAGAACGTCTGGCAAAAAGTTCTGATTGCTGTCCTCATCGCCATAAAGGACATACCCTTTCCCCCGATTTTCATCTAACTCTTTTAGAAATTCTTTGAGAATCTGGTGAGTTTCTGCTGACAAGTTTGGATCTTCTAAGAACTTTTGCATCAGTTGCTGACGCAAATCAACATTTCTATCCGTATAGAGAATCTCCATCCCATCATCGCTTGGCAAATCTAAGTCACTGAAGGCCTTCCCCTGAGGGAGAGTATATTTGAAAAGTGGATAATAAAGCGAGTCCGTCCCGCCATAATTGACTCGAACATCAATGATTAAATACTTGGCCTGCTCAATAGCTGCTTGGCTGTCTGCATATAGCTGGCTGATAGCAACCTCATCCGTAAAATCTTCTAACTTGAGATAAACGATGTCCTCAGAAAGATTGCGCCATTCAAACTGCGGTGGCTTCTTTGGGTGAGCGGTCGGCTGAACATGCAGTTGCTCCTCCTTGCCATTGCGTACCACCGTAACTTCTCCTGCATGCCCCACAAAGTAAGCCCACTCCTTGTGCTGTCGCTCTGGTGTGGAACTGACAAAATAATCCTTGTGATCTTGATACACCTGAGGCAAGGCTTTTCCATCTAAGGCTAGAATCTGGTCTCCACGTTTCAGCCCCGTATCGCTATTTGCCTGCAGGACGTAGAGGCAGTCTTGGTAGTATCTCAGTTTAAAGCCGGGCGTTTGCGTTTCCTTAAGTCCAAACCAAACATGAGACAAAATTCCAAAACTGGCTATATAACAATGCATCTGGTAAAGAAAGTCCTCTTGGCTCATCTGGTCTGTGATACGCGCTCGATATTCTTCGGGATTTGCACCCAGAATGTCTTTCTTTGTAGAGGAATCCTCTCGCATAATTTCTACGACTTGCTCAAAAATCTCTGTTTTCTTCATCTTTTACTCCTTCTTCCAAGTGTCCTCATCATCCAGCAGGCCTCGCTTGGGCACTTTTGAGACATGACGATTGCCGGCCACATAAAAGCCTAAGGGCTCCTCCCGCCAGGCATCTGTGCAGGTCACGCCAATCCGCGAACGGCTGGCAATCTGATTGGGAGTCAGATCATGGGCTAATTGCAGACTGGAAGTCGCTAAACTCTGTCCATCAAAGCGCTTATCAATCCCAGCATACTTGGTTAACTTGCCGGGGCCGTTAGCTAAAAGTCGGCCATCCGGCAGCTCCAAGGCTCGAATCAGTACGGCTTCAGCAACATTTTCAGCCTTGGTCACCAGATTCAGCATCTGATGGCCATGAATCTGATAGACATACCAGTGACCAGCTGACAGATACATGGATTCATTCTTAGGGGAGCGGCGCCCTCCAGCAGAATGACAGGCACTATCCTGACCTCCTAGATAGGCTTCTGTTTCGACAATTCGGCCTAGCTTCTGGCCATTTAGAATCAATTGCATACCTAGCAAAGCTCGCGCTGCTGCAACTGTGTCTGTCTCGATTAGTTTCTGAAAATCTCTTGATAACATAGGTTGATTATAGCATGATTTCTCCATTTACAGAGGAAAAGAAATGTTGCAAAAATGTTATTTTTCTCCTTCACATAGACTCATTATTTATTACAAAAAGATTACGATGCAAACAGCCAAAAAATCGTGGAAAAGCTTATAAAATCTATGCATTATCTATTTATCGTACATATATTTTGTAACATTTTTATTAACAGAGTATGTTATTTATGTATCAATCCAGTTTTTCATTGCTTCAAATGAAATATTTGTTTAATATTATACTAGAAGGAGGGGTAAGATGAAAAAATTATCTAAAATTTCTTTATTTTTATTACCACTAATTGCACTTTTCTTTTTAGCAGCTTGCGGAAATTCTGCAGATAAGAAGACTGAAGAAAGCTCAAGTTCCAGCTCAAGCGTATCTTCTTCATCTAAAGCTAAGACAAGCTCTAGCAGCACATCTGAAGAAAGCGGCAGTGCCAAAGTCAACGTAAACGGCGGTGATACTAGCGTTAATGTAAATGGCGATGACGAAAGCGGCGATGCTTCTGTTGAAACTAACGGAGACGGTAGTGCTAATGTACAAACTGACAACGCTGGTGTTAGCGTAAATGAAGATGGCGTTCATGTCCAAGGCGGCGGCGTTGATGTTAAGGTCGGCAGCGATGGATCTGTCAATATTCAAACACCTTAATTGAAAAATATATTTCGATTATTATAATTCATGAAAACCGAGATTTGCTCGGTTTTTTGATTTTCTCCTGCGCATTTCAAAAAACTTGTAAAACATTAAAAAGACTTGTAAAAACTTATTTGCTATGTTATACTCTATTTAGAAAAGCAAGGAGGGACAAGCATGTATCAAGAACAACGCTTAGCTGAAATCTTAGAGCTCTTAGCTGAGAAAAAACAGCTATCAGCCAAGGATATGATTGAGCATTTTCAGGTTTCTAAAGATACTATTCGGCGAGATTTTTCGATTTTGAGCGAGCGTAGGCTTGTACAGCGCACCCACGGAGGTATTATCCCGCTGGATACTAGCCGGCAAATCCCCTCCTTTAACGACCGCATCAGCCAACTAAGTCAAGAAAAAAAGGCTATCGCTCAGAAGGCCCATGACTTTCTCAAGCCGGGGCTGATTGCTTTCTTTGATGTCTCAACCATCGTTCTCCATCTGGCTCAGCGCATCAAGGAGCCTATGACAATCTACTCTCATTCTCTGGATAATGCAATCATGCTGAGCAGTCAGGACAAAGTTGACTTTCACCTCTTAGGTGGAAAATTCTATCCCAAAAACCGCTTCTACTACGCGCTCAATGAAGCAGAGCTGTTGCAGCAAATTTCCTTTGACATTGCCTTTATCGGAGCAGCTAGTGTCTCTGATGGTCTGGTCAGCTTCGAAGACGAGGCCGATGCTCACCTGAAAAAACTAGCTTTGAAACACGCCAAGGTTAAGATTCTGCTGGCTGAGCAAGACAAATGGCAGAAAGAATCTAAGTACATCCTGGGTCCTGTCAGCGACTTTGACTACTGGATTACGGACCAAGAGCCCAACCCTGAAGTCCAAGAACTGATAGGAGACAAGGTTAAAATAATTTATTAAATCGATCCATTAGACACAAAGGAGGAAGAGCTATGACAAACCAACCGATTCGCCTGATTATCAGCGACATTGACGGCACCATTTTGGATGACCAGCACCAAGTAGATTCTAAACTCAAGGACATGATTCCCCTGCTAAGCCGAGAAAAAATCCCTTTCGTTCTCGCTTCTGCCCGCTCTCCTCTAGGCATGGAGCCCATTTCGCGTGAGCTGAAACTGGGAGATAATCCGTTAGCCTGCTACAATGGCGCTCTGGTCATCAAGGGCGACCCGCAAGCTTATGAGACCATTATCGAGCACCCTCTGGATAAGGAAGAAATCCGCACTTTTCTGGAACTGGTCAAGGCTGAATTTCCTAGCGTGTCCATCAATCTCTACTCTGGTAAGGATTGGATCGCTGACCGTCTGGATAAGTGGGTGCAGATAGAGGCAGCTATTACAGGTGAGCGACCGATGATTCAGAATGAGCTAATCCCAGTGCTGAATGCGCAAATGCCTGTCCACAAGCTACTCCTGATTGATCAAGCGCCTGTCATCCAGAAACTCCATGACTACCTACAGACCTTGGACTTTGCCAAGACAGCCTTCTATCTCTCTAAGGACAACTACATGGAAGTCACGGCCAAGCATGTCTCCAAGGAGCAAGCCTTATACGAAATTGCCCAGCACTATCAAGTGCCTCTAGAGCAGGTTATGACAATCGGAGACAACTTCAATGACCTTCCTATGCTCCGCCTGGCTGGACTTGGAGTCGCTATGGGCAATGCCCCCGAAGCAGTCAAAACCGAGGCAAAAGCCGTCACCAAAAGCAACAATGAGCACGGAGTTGCAGAAGCTGTAGAAAAGTATGTTTTGATATAACGCAAAAAATCTGCTCAAGGGCAGATTTTTTTATTGATGATAGTCATAAGCCAGGCGAGGACTGCCATCAGCCACATAAATAATGCCACACTCCCTAAAGCCGTAGTTCAGCACAGCAGCCTGCATAGCTTGATTGTCCGCATGGGTATCGATTCGCAAGTAGGGAATCTGCTGGCGGCAAAAATCAAAGACCTGACGGGACAGGCCTCTGACTTGCCCGTTCGAAGCGATGCGGTGAATGGTGCCGTAAGGCTCTGCAAAATGCCAGGTTCCCTTTTCGATGACCTGATAGGTCGGGTCTTCTCCAATGATAAAGGCAAAGGTGCCAACCGGCCGCCCTTCTTCCTCGACAACAAAGGAGTGGCCAGTCGCAATGTCATCCTCAATCAAGCTCGCGCTGGGATAGCCTCCATCCCACTGAGTCGGATTGCCTTGGTCTTTCATGAACTGACGAGCCACATCATAAATCGCCATAATGGCTGGGATATCTTCTATTTGGGACAAACGAATCTTCATCTTTCCTCCTTTATAAAAATAAGGCTGGAAAGTCCCAACCTTATTTGAATTCTTCTGGTTTGCCAGTATACTGAGACCATTCCTTGCTGAAGAAGCGGTCATTGATCTGATAGTTTGGCGCCGGCTGTGGATTGGCTACAAAAGGATCAACCGCCTTGTCAAAGGCCAGCCAGCCATTCCAGCCCATGTGAATAGTGTCCTGCATGAAGTAAGGCTTGTCGCCGTCCTTAGAAAAATCAGCAATGTTGGTAAAACCCTGACTTTCCAGCTGGTAACGAATCTTGGCCACCGTCCGCTGGTACATTTCAGGACCGAGTCCTGTATACTCCATCCACTTAGAATTGACCGGTGGAATGATGAAGATGACATTGGTCTTTGACTTGGCAAACTGATCCAGAACCAGCTGCAAGTCGTTGTACTCAGGGGATTTTTCATAAGATTGTTTGGTCTGAAAACCTCTGAGCTTGGCAACCTTGCCGGCTAGACGGGTCTTGTAAAATTGATTGTCTATGCCGAATTGGTTATTATTGGTCTTCTTCTTGGCTTCTGCTGTGGCAATCTCTTCCAAAGCCTGATAGGAGAAGGTGTCTGGCAGATCAGCCATATAAGGCAAAATTCGCTGGTCATAGTTTTCATTATTGAGGGCAGCAAAGTTGCTGAAAAAAGCATCTTGGCGCTCATTAAGATGAGCCATCATCTCAATATGACGCTCTTCAAAGCTGCTCAGCTTTTTACCTTCAGACAGCTTCTGGACGCTCTCTGCCATAGCAACATCTGGATAAAGCTGCAGGAGGCGCTGGGCTGCATATTGCGCCGCCGCATCTCCTTGCTGCTGAGACAGATAAGCCGTCAGCTGATCACTGTTGAAGTACTGCTGAAAGGCCGAAGCATCATAGCCGGTCTTGGTAAACCACTGGGGCGACACCACATAGACCGCCGTTTGTCCCTTCAGCTCAGAGGACATCTGCTGCATGCCAAAGTACTGATTAAATGATGCTGCCCCGCGCTGGCCTAGAAAATAAGGCCGATAGGAGCGGTCGTACTTCTCGGCAAGGACCGCCGGATGCATGCTATCAAAGCGCAGCCATTCACTAGAGCCAAAGAAGGGAACAAAGCGCATCTTCTTATCGGTCAAGGCTGTCACCTTCTTGCTGCGGCTCTTGAAGTTTTCTGCTGTCAGGGTCACTGCCGAGCGCTTCTCTGCTTCTATATCATGCTTTTTATCAAGCGGATAGAAGAAAAAGAGCAGGGCAACCATGACCATGGCGCAGAAAACCGGCCCCAGAATCAGCCAGAGTCGTTTAAGCATTGCGAAGCTCCGTTACGCCTTCAACGATTTTATTGGCTGTGTTCCAGTCATCGCGGCCAAACTCTGACACTGGCACGCGGATATCAAAACGGTTTTCTAGCTCAACAATCAGCTCGACCGTTCCCATACTGTCTAGGACACCAGCGTCAAACAAATCCTCGTCCATCATATCTGACACATCTTCCATAAATAGTTCTTCAATAATTTCAATTACTTCTGCTTTTATATCCATTTTTCTTCCTCATTCATTTTTATTTTTTAAACCAAAGCTCATTTAAAAATCCAGAAAAGATTAAAAATGAGAACATGACTGCGTGAAAGGTCACCACAATCCCCAAAGCTTGGGTCCATTTATTGTCTGGCAGAGGCGGAAGCCCCTTAGCCTTGCGCTCTTTGTTTAGGGTTTTCTTCTTGCGCAGCCAGGCATCATTGACCACCAGCCCAGCTCCATGAAAGAAACCGTAGGCGATATAGTACCAGGTCACGCCATGCCAGAAGCCCATAATCAGCATGTTAATCAGATAGGCCACACTGGATGTCGTATTGCGGTTTTTAAAGACCTTATTGCGCATCAGGACCATGACCAGCCGCATAAAGACAAAATCACGGAACCAAAAGGACAGACTCATGTGCCAGCGATTCCAAAATTCTTTCAAATCACGTGAGAGAAAGGGCTTATCAAAGTTGATAGGGCTCTTGATTCCCATGAGATTGGAAATAGCTAGCGCAAACATCGAATAACCGGCAAAGTCAAAGAAGAGATCCAGACCAAAGACATACATAACGCCTAGAGTTCCCAGATTAAAGAAACCGCCGGTATAGAGAGCGTAGGTCTTGACATGCCCCAGCAAGAGATGTCCAAAGATATGGGCTAGGATAAACTTATAAAGGAAGCCTAGCATGATATACTTGACAGACTGCTCCAGCATATCCAGCAGCTCATCGCGCTCAGGAATGTTCAAATAGTCTTCATTGAAACGTTTGAAACGATCAATAGGACCGCTTGAAAAGGTCGGCATGAAGAGCAGGAAACGCAAGAACTCCCAGAGCGTGAACTCTGTCAGAACCCCATCGCGCATCTCAATCATCATCCCTACCGAGCGAAAGGTCAGATAGGAAATCCCCAAAAAGCCAAAGAGGGACTGATGACCGCTGATCGCGGGCTCTACCTTAACAAGCACAAGCGGCAGAACCGCCAGCAAGGTATGCAGATAAAAGATCCACTTGCTGTCCCGCGACCGGCGATAGAGCTTGTATGAGTAAACCCAAACTATCTGCCAGATGACATAGCCTAACAAAGCACAAAGCTGCGCCAGACTAGGACCTGTCAGCATCAGGACGATAAAGACCAAGCTGACCAAGGCTTCATAAAGGGGAAAGCGTTTCTTAAAGAAAAGTCCGACAAAGATTGGCAGAACTGCCAGAACGATATAGACAAAGTAAATTGGATTGCCGTAGGGTTCCAAGTGAGGCAGCTGTTTCAAGAAATCCATCATCGCTTATTGACCTCGCTAATCAGCCCCTTGATGTCAATCTTGCCATTTGGAGTCAGAGGCAGGGTCTCTCGATAGAGGAACTTGGACGGCATCATATAGGACATCATGATATCCTGCAGATCTTCCTTGATTGCCTTGGTAATATCAATTTCCCGCTCAAACTGCTCAGCCACACCGTCTTTGAGGATGACGTAGGCCAACAGATTTTGGACCTTGTGGTCCTTATTGTAGCGGGGCACAGCCACTGCAGATTCAACGTATTTCGATTTGTTCAGGTTCTGAGACACATCCTCCAACTCAATACGGAAACCATTAAACTTAATCTGGAAGTCCATCCGGCCGCCGTAGAGCAGCAAGCCTTCATCTGTCATCGAGCCGACATCTCCTGTATGATAGGCTGGCAGACCTTCAAATTCAAAGAAGGCCTCCGCTGTCTTCTCAGGATTATTCAGATAGCCTTTGGATACAGCTGGGCCGCAGACGATGATTTCTCCCTGCTGGCCATTCGGCACCTTCTGCCCTTCTTCATCAATGACAAAGGTCGGAGAGTCCGCCTTGGTATAGCCAATCGGCAGGCGCTTGCAATTTTGCAGCATCTCGTCTGTCACTGCTACCGCAGACAGGGCCACTGTTGCCTCAGTCGGACCGTAAGCATTGATAATGCGAGCTTGAGGAAAGCGATCGCGCAGCTTCTGAGCTGTCTTGACCGTCAACTCCTCGCCGTCAAAGTAGAAATGCGTCAGCTGAGGCAGCTTCTGGCTGTTAAAGTCATCCGACAGCAAGGCCATGTCCGCGAAGGAAGGTGTAGACGTCCAGATAGCAATAGGCAGACTGAGAATCGTCTCAAACAGCTGCTTGAAATCCTGAGTCACAGCCGAAGGCAGGGCAAAAAGAGTCCCTCCCAAGGCCAAAGTCGGCGCCCAATACATGACCGACAAGTCAAAAGAATAAGGCGGCTGAGCCAACATTTGAGGACGCTCCGGAGTCGCAAACTCTTTATCCGTAATCATCCAATTCGTAAAGCTGAGCAGATTATTATGGGAAATCTGCACCCCCTTAGGCTTGCCAGTCGTCCCTGATGTGAAAATGATGTAATAATTATCATCTCCCTGCACCGGATGGCTAAGCTCATAGGATGCTCCCTCTCTGAAAGCCGTCTGAACTTGCTCCGCACTAAAAATAGGAGCTGCCACATCTACCAGCGGAAAATCATTGATGGCAATAATCAAGCTTGGCTCAGCAACTTCCACAATCGCTGCCACGCGCTCCAAGGCTGAGTGGCTGTCGATAGGAATGTAGGCATGACCAGACTTAGTCAAGGCCACAAAAGTAGCCAGCATTTCGTATTCCTGGCCGCCAAAGACCACAACCGGAGACTTGTCAGGAAGTCCCAAACGGTCAATCTGAGCCGCCAGCGAATCGGAATCCTTCTTTAAATCGCCATAAGTATGAACTTGACCTAAAATATCATAGACCGGAAAATCCGGCTGCACCTGAGCAAAATGCTCAATAGCTTCAATCATATCATGTATCACTTTATTTGACATTGTTTCCTACTCTCTCACATTAAAATTCATTATAGATAAAGCCACCCTGACCCTGACCCAGATAGCTAAAGAAATAAAGCAAGGCCAGAAAGATAACAAAATATAGTAGGGTTTGGCCCAAAAACTTATATAGGGTTTGATGTTTTTTCATTGATCTCTCTTATATTTTTAGTTAGACTTACACCATTTTACCATTTTATGGAAGATGTTTTCAACACAAAAGCTAAGGAAGATGTAAAGTTCTTGTAAGGAAGAAAGGTACTTTGATGTGCCTTATAAACAGCCATTAAAAGACTTTTTCAAAAAATATATAAAAATTTTATATATTTTGCTTGACTTTTTCTCTAAGAGGTTGTAGACTATATATAGAAAGATTATATATAAATATTTTACACAAGGAGGTGGTCCTATGTCTTTCCCCACATCATCGGCTTTGATTGAGTTTCTCATCTTAGCCATCCTTGAAAAAGACGATTCCTACGGTTATGAAATCAGCCAAACGATCAAGCTGATTGCCAATATCAAAGAATCAACACTTTACCCTATTCTGAAGAAGCTGGAGCAAATTGACTGCCTCACGACTTATTCGCAGGAGTACCAAGGACGAAAACGAAAATACTATTCACTCACTGCCTACGGGCATGAACATCTACTCACTCTAAAAGAAGAGTGGCAAACTTATACTACGACCATCAGCGGTATCATAGAAGGGAGCATCCGTCATGACAAGAACCGAGTATCTAGCTGAGCTAGAAAAATATCTAAAAAAACTGCCACGCAAGGACTATGAGGAAGCTATGGATTACTTCACTGAGTACTTCGACGAGGTAGGCCCAGAGGGCGAGGAAGCCGCTATTGCTGATTTAGGCAGCCCAAAGGAAGCGGCTCACGAGATTATGTTGAATCTTTTGGACAAAAAAGTCGAGGAAGATAATCAAGACAGCAGTTCATCAAAAAACACTAAGAACATCGTCCAGATTGCTATCCTATCCATTTTGGCAGCACCCTTGGCTATTCCGCTCTTTATAGTAGCAGCACTTTTGACTTTCGTTTTCTTCCTCTTAGTCTTTATCTTTGCTCTCGTCATGGCTATAGGTGCCTTTGCCTTCTTTATCTTTGGCATCAGCCTGATCTGGGACACTTTGACAGTGGGACTGACAACATCGATCCCGGCCTTCCTGTTCACTCTGGGGCTCAGTGTTCTAGTTCTGGGACTGTCCGGCATCTTCTACGCAGGCATTTCTCCTGTTACTCAGTTTGGCAAGGCTGGCTTTGTCAAACTAGCTCAACTTTTCGCAAAGAAAGGAACACGTCATGGCTAACATCAAATTGAAAAAACCTCTTTTATCTGCAGCTATTTTAGCCTGCCTCTTTGGTGGAGCCCTGACAACTATCGGCTCCATTACAGGCGGTGTCAATGACTTGGTCAATTCTACCAAAAGCAAGGTAAAACTAACGAAAAAAGAAGAAAGTTTCTCTGATCTTTCTTCCCTAAATATCAACTTAGCAGCTAGAAACCTCGTCATCAGCGAATCTCCTGATGACAAGGCTCACTTGACCTATTACCAAAGAGACGGCAACTATCAGATTGGCGGCAGCATGCTTGGAAAAATAACAACAAGTTCTGAAAATGGAAACTTAAACATCAAGGAAGATGGTGCAGACTCCTTCCACATAAGCACTGACATCCGCTCCTTCCACATAAGCACTGGCATCCGCTCCTTACTCAGCTTATTTGACCAAGAATCTCAGGAGAAGCGTACTGTGGAGCTTTCCCTGCCCAAGGGGACCAAGCTTGAGACATTCAGCGGCAGTTCGTCATTAGGAGATGTTACGCTGTCCAATCTATCAGCCAAAAATGCTGACTTCTCTCTATCTCAGGGCTCGTTGACTGTGAATGATGGCCAATTCGCATCTGGTAAATTTAAGAACTCTCTGGGAGAGATTACCATCAATAACAGTCAGATTAGCTCTGGAAAAATCATTGATTCTTCGGGTACCATCACTCTGAGCAACAGCCAGTTCGCATCTGGCGAAATATCAAACTCTCTGGGAGAGGTCAATCTAAACTCGAGCAAAATCTCCGACAGCACTCTGAAAATCTCAAGCGGCTCACTGAACTCTGAACAGTTGGAATTAGCTGGTACAATCTCTATCACTAACCAACTGGGCGATATTAATCTGCATCTGGTTTCTGGCAGTTTGTCGCAGCTATCCTTTGATCTGAAAACGGATCTAGGTGAAATTGACATCCCTAGTAGTATAAGTGTAGAGCACTCCAAAGGCCATGAACTTGGCGGCTCTGCCATCCGTAAAGTCGAAAATCCGACAACTACACTTACTGCCAGCGCCCAAAGCGGTAGCATTAAGCTCAGCGAATAAATCATAGAAAAGAATATATACAATCAGGGAGTCCTCAGCGACTCCCTTTTTTAATAAAAATTCCCGTAATGCCCTAAGATGCTTTACAGGCCTTGGCCTTTGTGCTATGATATTCTATAAAAATTTATCACAAGGAGGTCCCTATGAAAAAACTCACACCTGGTATGCACATTCGAATCGTCAGCCCCTCGTCGTCAATCGAACGCCTTGGTGGCTTTGAGGCCAATCTAGCCGCCAAGGAGCGCTTGGAAAAGCTAGGATTTACCGTGTCTTTTTCGGAGCATTATCTGGAAAATGATATACTAGGCTCTGCCTCCATCGAAAGCCGAGTGGCAGACATCCATGCTGCCTTTTCAGATGACTCCGTTGATGCTATTCTGGCCACCATCGGCGGTTTCAACTGCAATGAGCTCCTGCCCTATCTGGACTTTGAATTGATTGCTAGAAATCCTAAGATTTTCTGCGGCTACTCAGACACAACAGCCTTGCTCAACGCTATCTATAGTAAGACCGGCATGAAAACCTACATGGGACCGTCTTACTCCAGCTTTAAGATGGATGCCCTGCAGGACTATCAGACCGAGAGCTGGCTCAAGGCCGTCAGCCAGACTTCTTATGAATTGACTCCTAGTGAAAAATGGGGCGACAATGCTTGGTATCTGCCCGATGCGCCACTGACCTTCCATAAGACGGAGTGGAAAGTCTATCATCACGGACAAGCCCAAGCCACTGTTATCGGCGGTAATCTCTCCACCTTCTCACTCCTACGTGGCACCCCCTACGCCCCGACAGATGAAAACTATGTCCTCTTTGTTGAAGAGGCAGAGGAAGATGATTATGTGGAATTTGACCGCAATCTTGCCGCCCTCCTTCAGGCCTATCCTAACCCGCAGGCCCTCCTCATCGGCCGCTTTCCAAAAGAATGCCATATGACAGAGGAGCTGCTCCTTTATATCTTGGATAAACATCCAATTCTAAAGACGATTCCCGTCCTCTATGACTTGGACTTTGCCCATACTCAGCCACTCTTTACCATTACCATCGGTGCTCAAGTGACAGTGGATACGGAGAAGATGTTGATTAAGATAGATGAGTAAGGCATATCATAATTACTGTGGAGGTAGTAAAATGTCAGCTCATAAATGGTTGTTTTTTGACATTGGCTCTACTTTGATTGATGAAAAAGAAGCCTATCAAGATAGAATTAGGAGAGCAATTACAGGGACAAATATTAACTACGATATTTTTTATGCTCGTATGGTTGAACTGTTTAAAGAAGGCAAAAAGGGAGACTTGGAGACAATAAAAGAATTTAACTTAGAACGTCCCATTTGGAACTCTAATTTGGAGAAATTATACCCAGATGCCCAAGTGGTCTTAAAAGAATTGCACAACCGATATAAAATCGGAATCATCGCCAACCAACTACCTGGCCTAAAAGAACGTTTGAAAAAAATGGGACTATATCAATGGATTGATTTAGTTGTCTCTTCTGCAGAGCTCGGACTTGCCAAGCCTTCCCCTGCCATTTTCACTTTAGCTTTAGAGAAAGCTCATTGCCCTTCTCAACAAGCTGTCATGATTGGTGATCGAATAGACAATGATATCATACCTGCTAAAGCACTAGGAATGACAACTATCTGGTTAAAACAAGGTTTTAGTGCTTATTACCAACCCCAACGACTAGAAGAAAAACCTGATTTCACCATAGAAAATTTATCGTCCCTCTTAAGTCTTCTATAAAAGATTGCTTTGCAGAAACATAGCTGCATCCCCGTCTTTTTCATAAATTAATAAGGCAGTTCAAATTGAACTGCCTTATTTTCTTATCGTCCACCAAAACCGCCTTGGCCGCCTGGGGCACCGCCGCCACCAGGTCCACCAGCGCCAGGTCCGTCTGTTGTGATTTCTGTTCGGCTTTCACCATTGACCGTGATGGTACCGCCAGTGTAGGTAGCCGTTCCATCAAAGTCAAAGGCAGATACCGTAGAAGTAATATCTAAGTTTCCTCCTGACATAATGACATCGCCGTTGGAGTCGATAGCATCGGTATCGCCTTCACCGACCTCGACCTTGATATCGCCACCGGTAATCTTGATAAAGATATCAGCGCCAGTTACGTCACTAGCTGCATTGATACCATCATCTGTCGCATAAAGATCCAGCTTACCGCCGTTAATGGTGACATTGGTTCCCTCCAGAGCTTCTACACTCTTAGAAACCGTAATCGTTCCACCATCAATCAAAGCGATATTGCTAGCGTGTAGACCATCATCACCAGCATTAATCGTGATGGTGCCGGACTGGATATAGAGATTCCCCAGAGAAGTATCTTCATCATTGTCCGCGTGGATAGCATCTTCTGTCGCTGTGATATCGATAGTAGCGTCCTTGATATTAATGGCTGAAGCTGCAGACAGACCATTCTTAGCTGCCTTGAGCGTATAAGTGCCACCTGTCACCCGCAAGGTCTGCTCAGACTTAATCGCTGTTTCATACTTGCCGTCAACTGTCAGACTTCCAGAGCCATTGAGAGTCAGATCAGAGTTACTATAGATAGCTGCATCTGCATCCGTATTGCTATGATTTGATGAATCTGAGATTGTGTTTTGGCTGCCGTCAGCCAGAGTTAGGCTTGTTTTACCCGCATTTTCTACTAGGATAGCTGCGTCTGTCCCGCTCATGGTTACACCATTTAGGACGATTTGAACCTTGTCGCTATCACCTGCTTTGACGACAATCTGCACATTTTCACTCGTTCCGGAAACGACATAGGTCCCAGCTTCTGAGATTGTTACAGTAGAGCCAGAAACACTAGCACCGTCACCATAAGTCTTAGCACTAGAGCCGCTCAGGCTGATAGTCGTCGCCTTAGACTCATCATAAGAAGCGCCTGAGTCTTCTGAAGCAAAGTAATCAGAAGTATTGGTCTTAGTCTGACTGGTGCTGGGAGCATTAGCAGTCTGAGTGGTGCTTGAAGCTGTAGAACTGCTGGCGTTTGAGCTACATGCTCCCAGCACTGCTGTCATCAAGACCAGTGGAATCATCAATTTAATTTTTTTAAGGGTTGATTTTGATTGTTTCATTTTTCTTTTCCTATCTATTTTATTTGCTGCTGATACAGTTTGCTTTTTTATAAGCAAAGCCATATTTGGAGAAAGAGCTAGGAGACAGCTGGTAGCGATCCATAATCTCGCTCAGCCATAGCGGACAAGCTTCTGGAATCTTAACTTCCATAATCACGTGGTTGGCTGGTAGGAGATGATCTCCATGGCGACCAGCCAAGAGACTCAGATCATAAGGACGGTAGGTCAGGTCGTGATCAAAGGTAATCCGAATCCGCTCGTCCTCAATCCCCTTCATAGAATAACGATTGTAGCCGATATACATCATAGGCTGAATGTTGCCAAAATGCTGGGTCAACCAAGCCATTTCCTTATCTATCTGAAGGTCAGTCAGCTGACTGTAATCACCGTCCAGGTAGGCTTCCGCTGTCAGCAAATCTGCTGCAAGACGGCGTTTGGTGACCAGATTCTCCGTCTTTTTCTTGATTTCCAAAAAGACTTGACTATCCTCGGTCGGATGCTCTTGATAAGTCCGCAAACGCACCTTCTCATCAAAGCAAGGATTTTCCAAGGACTCACGAATAAGCTGATAAGATGGCGTATCGTAGTAGAGATTGTTAATGGTCGAATAAGCTCGCTCATCCTCCACCAGATATCCTTCAAACTCTAGCAATAGATCCAGCAAAGTTTCCTTGGAAATGATGTATTTGGTTTCAAAGCGCTGAAAATGATGTTGAAAAAATTTTTCTGCCATGGGCTTCTCACCTCTCTATCTTTCTTGAATGTAATGCAATTTTAAAGATGAAAACTTAAAAGAAAGATAAAGAAAACTTAAAGAAAACAAAACATCTCCCTTTTCAGGAGATGTTGGTTAGAGAAAAAGTAAACGAATTACAGATAGACTTTTCATCTACATTTTTACAGATTCATAAAAGCACGAACCCTAAGCTAGCTGTTTTTTATCTGTTCGATAAACTAGAGTACCAAGTGTCATGAAAAGAACTAAAACAAAAGTAAGGAAGAGGACCTGAGTACCGATTTGACCATTCATGGAAATCGTTTGACGTAAGCCCGATACAGAATAGCTCATTGGCAGCCAAGGGTTGATAACTTGGAAAATCTTACTAGTCAGCTCCAGCGGATAGGTTCCTGCACTAGAAGCCAGCTGTAAAAGCAAGAGAATCAGAGAAGCAAAGGCGCCGAGCTTGCTATCCCAAGTAACCAAAGCCGTCACAAGAGCCATAAAGGTCATGCTGGCTAGGACAATCAAACCAAGGGTTGCCCACTCATGGTTTGCAGATAGGCCTATCAAGTGCACAGCACCATAGACCAAAACACCCGCTACGACAGATATGACTCCATTTACCTCTATACGGGCCTTCAACCAGTCTCGTCTCGTCTTAGGTTCTTGACCTGATGGAAGTGTGCTAAAGATGATATTAGTTGAAATAGCTGCCACAAATAAAGCTACTGAAATCATATAAGGCGCCATTCCAATGCCGTTTTTCTCTACCTTATTCTCATCTGTCTTGCTCAGTGTCAGAGGATCTGCTAGAGTTTTTGCATTGTCTTCCTTGGTTGAAACAGCCGACAATTTATCGCCTGCATCTGAGAGGCCATTGGACAAATCGCTCGTTCCCACGGTAAGTTTAGAGAGATTATCCGTTAAAGCACTGCTGCCATCAGCCAGCTTCTCTGTGCCACTCGCTAATTGATTGGTTCCATCTGCTAATTTCCCGAAACTAGAGGTCAATTCTGGCGATTTATCTGTTAATTGGGCAGCCCCGTTTGCTAATTTTGTTGTATTTGCTAGCAAATCAGGGTTCTTACTTGCCAAAGCTGATGTCCCCTCAGATAGCTGACCGACTGCATTGGTATAACTTGTCACCCCTTGCTCCAATTGTGTCGCGCCGGTCGTTAATTTTTCATTTAGGGTATCTACACCTGCGACTAGTTGATTGGCTCCTCCGCTTGCTGAACCGAGGCTAGTACTCACCGTTGACAAGCCATTATAAAGGCCATTTATCAGATTAGATGCTTGGGGTAAAACCTGAGTAGAAGTGTTTCCCAATTGACTAATTTTCGTTTGACTGGTAGCTTTTATCACTTCAAGAGAAGCCCTCATCGTATCAACTTCTGATAAAATTGCCTGAGCAGATTGATCACTTCCTGCTTGACTAGCACCGACTGCTGCGTCAATCTCAGCCTTAGCCTCACTAGAAAGCCCTTGATAAGCACTGGTCCCTTGGACACTTGCCAAAGCTGCGGCCTTGGCATCCTGATTGTTATTGATAATGGCTTGAGCGGATGCTGCTATGCTAGTCAGTGAAGCTTCAATGCTGTCTGTCGACACTGCTGAGTCACTTGCTGCAGCTTGAATACTAGCATTCAACTGTGTCAAACCGTTTGCTAAATCATTGACGTTTTGCTGGTTGTTAGCTAAGGTGGTATCTACCGAGGACTTTAATGTGGCCAAGCCAGTATTCAGATTTGTCACACCTGTCGATAAGGCCTGAACTCCATCTCCTGACTGGGTGAGCTGTTGGACTCCACCCAATAAGTCTGCTGATCGACCCGACAGCTGATTTGCACCTGTGGCCACAGTACTTACACCACTAGTATAAGTGTTTATCCCATTTGACAAACTACCCAGTCCAGACGATACTTGTGCAACACTCCCAGTATAAGTCTGTAGTCCTGTGTTAAATTGAGCTGCACCGGACGATAATTTGCTCGTGGCTTGATTCAGAGTTCTTAAATTATCTGCAATTGTCTGACTGCCTGAACCTAGTTGTTGGCTGCCAGATGCTAATTGCTGAGCACCATCGGATGCCTTCACCAAGCCAGTTTTTAGATCTCCCATATTCTTAAATAAGGCGTTTGTATAAGTATCCGTGACATTTTGCGCCACCGTCTGCTTCAAAGAAGCCATGGCTGAATCACTCATCTTACCAGCAATAAAACTGTGGCCACTAGACGTTTGATAGTCAATCTTCATTTGCTGAGGATTATCGGTCAAAACACTGGCTGCACGTTCAGATAAATCACTTGGAAGCGTCACAACCATGTAGTAATCACCCTTTTCCAGACCATTTTGAGCGTCTTCTTTACTGACGAAGTGAAAATCCAGATTTTTATTTTCCTTGAGGCTGGAAACAACATCCTCGCCTATAGACAAGGTCTTACCACTAGCAGTTACAGCTTTATCCTGATTGACGACCGCCACTGGCAAGTCCGATACCTTTCCATACGGATCCCACATGGAGCTCAGGAAAATAACATTATACAAGGCAGGAATCAAAGAGACTCCTAACATCACAATGATAAAAGTCGGCTTTTTTAAAATAGCTTTCCATTCTTTTAACATATCTACCTCCTAAAATTATACACAGTGTCCAAATTTCAATAAAATTGATTATACACCAATCGAAAATTATTACAAGTTTATTTTTTAAAAAAATGGACACCGTGTCCAATTTTGTTTAAAAAGATTGCAAGGAAGCGGAATAAGTTAGTCCTACTGTCTTTAATCCCTGAATAATCTGTAAACAAAAGGTATTTTCCCATAGGTAGGTACACAGAAAATCAGTTTTATGTTAGAATTATTAGCGGAGCATATAGAATTAAATGTCAAACTTTTAAATTAATTATATGGTTCCATGTGAAACACTGTTGTCAGCAGATGCCTCATATCACAATAGCTCAAGTAAGATTGAGCATAGTAAAGAAAGGTTTAAGATAATGAAAAAAAGAACACTATTTAGCTTATTTTCTCTAGCTGCAGTACTATTTCTGCTGTCAGCCTGCCGTTTCCTTGTACCATCTAATTCAGATTCTACCACTCGCTCTTCTAATTCGGATAAATCAGGAAAAAAAGTTAGTTTAAAGGATTCCTCAAGCTCATCAAAGCAATCTTCCAAAAGTAGAAGCAGCTCCCCTAGCAGCAGTAGTTCTTCCAGAAGTTCTAGTAAAGAAAATAGTAGTTCTAGTAAGGATATAGAAAAAACCACAGATGGTCTTCCAGAAGATGCCGATCACGCTAAGAATGATAAGATTTATGCGACTGGCAATGCCAAGGTCTATTACCAATCCTATGAATCTGGCGGTTTTGAAGCTCAAATTCCTGAATTTAAAGGATATACCCAAGAAAAAGTCAAAAGTATTCTCGGCGAACCAGAAAAAATAAGCACCGATCTCGCTTCTGAATATGAAGCCTTCCAAAACAAAGAATTAGAAAATCTTAAAAGACTGGTTCAGGAGCAAAAAATAAGTACCGAACAAGCGCGTGCTTTCTTAGCGGGTGTAGTTGACATTGCTCAAGCATCAAGATTACAAAATACCTACACAATTTACTCTTATAAAAATGAACAAATTTCTATTATCTTCTCACAGGAAGGCGAGCTACTTTATGTCACTCCTGACCCTGACTACCTCTACTTTAAATAATGTTCATAACAAAAGCCGAGACTTTACTTTAAGCCTCGGCTTTATTATTTTACCAGTCGACTAAGCCTAATCAGATAAAATTTTGTCTATCTATGCTTAATTCCGGAATTTAACTCTTTTCCACTGGAAAAACATTTGATATAATAGTACACGGAGAAAAAGAAAAAGTAGTTTGCTATGATGGCTATTCGCTTGAAGAGCAGACTGAGGCTTAGCCTCAAAGGGAGATTTTATGTTAGAAAGCAATAAACGCCGAAAAACCAAGGCTATTATTGAAAGAGCCATGGTTTCACTACTGCATAAGCAGTCCTTCGACCATATCACTACTGTACAGCTAGCTCAAGCTGCTGGCATCAGCCGTAGTAGTTTTTATACTCACTACAAGGACAAGTACGATATGATTGAACGTTATCAGCAAAACCTCTTTCATCAGTTGGGATATATTTTTGAGAATAATCAAGAAGATGTTCAAACTGCGATTACAGAGGTCTTTCAGTTCCTCCAGCTAGAGCCACTCTTGGCTGCTCTTTTGACAGAAAATGGCACGAAAGAGATTCAGAATTTTCTGCGCCATAAGCTGCAGGTAATGTTGGCAGATAGTCTGCAGGACCGTTTTAGTAGACGTGTTTACAATAATTTTGAAAAAGAATACAGCAGAGTCTTTCTCGCCAATGCCTTCTTTGGTGTCTGCCAAATGTGGATTGCTAGAGGAAAAAAAGAAAGTCCTGAACAAATAGCAGAATTTCTTTTGAAAATGCTGTAAGAAGTTGCTGGAACCCAATGGGTTCCAGCTCTTTTCATATTTTGAAAAATTAAACAGGGTGTACAAAACCTCTTTTGGTTCTGTACACCCTATTTTCCTTATATTATAGTTTCATAGCCAGCATATTAACTGTCATACCAGCTGCTGTTCCCATCAGAGCGATGGTGTCCCCTTCCTTGACTAGATTACGCTCCAGAGCATAGCAGAGAGAAAAAGGCACTGCTACTGACACCATATTCCCATAGTCTTGCACAATATTAAGGTATTTATCATCAGGAATACCCAAGCTGCGCATGACCATTGGCAGAGCCCGACTCGCCTGATGCGGAATGATATAATCCAAGTCAGATAGGCTAAGGCCACTCTTTTCTTTAAATTCTTTAAACATTTCTGGAATTTTTCTGGCAGAGAGCAAGAGAATCTTCTTGCCATTCATGTCAAACATGTAGTGAGTCTTGGTAGCATCTGAATACTCCTTAGGCTGAAACGATGTCAAACCACCGCGAATCTCTGTATCATGAGCTCCCTCAGACCAAGTCCGCTGCAGGCTGGAGATGACCCCTCTCTCTTCCTCTGTTGCTTCAAAAATCAAAGCAGCCGCACCGTCACTGAACAACTCAAAACTTTCCTTCTGATTGGGATTGAGACCCAAACTTCCAACCTCACTGGACACAATGAGAATCCTTTGATACTCACCAGCCTCCAACAAATGAGACATGAGACTCAAAGCCGAGATAAAACTGGTACAGGTCGTATTGATATCCATGGCTGGAATGGACAAGCCCTTGGCTACCAACTCATGAATCAGGGCCGCGGTGCAGGGAATAGGCTGAACGCCCACTGCACTAGCTGACACGATACAATCGATGTCTTTGATTGTCAAACCCGCTTGCTCTAGGGCTTTTTCAATCGCCTTAACCGCCATGGAAAGCTGGGTTTCTTCATTTTCCACTACCCGATATCGAGTCTGATCCTTAAAAGTCACGGTATTTCTAGGTAGATGCGTACCGTAACCAACTATCTTTATATGATTCTTTACTGCAGTCATATTAAACTCCTTCTTGTCAGACTTGGGGCTGCTCGGCAGCTGGGTAAACTGCCAAAGCACTTCAGCCTCTGATTCATATGTTTTTCCACTTGGAGCATTCTTAAGCCCGATAGATACGTTTCAACTTACGGCTTCTGTCCCGCTGATAATCTTCAAAAGAAATAGCCGGCATAAGAAAGTCTTTATCAGTCGCCAAATTCTGAAACTGCTGGATAATCTCGTCTTCTCGCTGCTGACTACGATGTTCGATAGCAATGGTCAGCGAGTAGTCCTTTTTCTGAGCGACTTGATATTCTCCAATCCCATCAACCAAGAGCAGACAACGGCGGATAAAGTCTGGAAAGACCTCCACCGACTGACCTGCAGCATTTTCAAAAATGAAAATATCATCTGAGCGCCCCTCAATCCTGTCAATCCGTGTAAAGACCGAACCGCAAGGGCAAGGTTCAGGATTTTCCACCAAGATATCATTCAGCTCATATTGAAAAATTGGCTGAGAAGTCCGCTTAAAATCCGTAATAATTGGATAAAAGCGCCTATCATCCAGGTAGCGCTTATCTACATGGACAATATCTTCGTTTAGATGAAGATTGCCGTAGGCACAGCTGCAGGCTAAAAAGCCCTCGGTCGCTTGGTAGACCTGATCCACCATTTTCAGACCAAAACCTGCTTGAATCCTCTGCCGATCTGGCTCTTCCAAAATCTCTGCCACCGATACGACTTTGCTAGCGGCAATCTGCAAATTTTCTGCCTGGACTTGTTTTGCCAGCTCCAAGAGCATTGATGCTGGCGCTACCAAAATCGTCGGCTGGTAAGCATTCAAGCGCTCTACGTGTTCTTCAGCTCCCTGGAAAGTATCAAAATACTCCAGAGAAATCAAGCCTGAATTGACAGTCTGATAGAGTTGGTTGTCTGCCCGAAGAAAGAAGGCAATTTTGTGCCCAAAGAGTTTGCCTTTAGGCAGCATCTTGGCCAAGATGGCTGCCGCCCACATACTGCGCTCCTTTTCAGTGGTGACAAACAAGCCTCGGTGACCGGATGTCCCCGAAGACAAGCCGACAGCGATTTCTCCTATCATGGGACTGAAATCACGTGTCCGCTCACTCTCTAGGGCCAAAGCTAGCAACTCATCACGATCCAGTCCCTGAGTATTGAGCTCATTGAAATGCTCCATCATGAAGGCCTTATTCATCTTAAAATCTGCTGGAATACCTGATTTAAAATAAGGTGATTCCTGCTGCAGAAATTCCCGATAGGCTGCTAAAGCCTTGATTTGATAGCATTCCAAGGCCTGTCGATCTTTAAATCGATGCACCCAGCGCATGACGCTAAAGGTTTTTAGAAATGTTCCTAGTTTCATACAAAATCTGCTCCGCTCTCTCAGCCGGATCATGACTGACTAGCACCTGATAGCCAACAGCAAGTAACTGCCGAAGCAAGGCCACACCGGCCATGTATTCTTCCTTGCTATCTTGGATCAGTGACGGCAAGAAACGCATCTGCTCTGTATACGGCAACAGATCCACGCCCCAGCACAAATCAGCTCCGATAAACAGATGATAATCTGGCAAAAAGAGACACGCTTGACCAGCAGCATGGCCATCAACTGAGGCCAGATATATACTGCCATCCCCAAACAAGTCGACTGTCTTGCGATAGAGGAATGCTGCTTGCACCTGCTGAGGTTCCACCACTTCCAACCGACTCTCAAAATCCTGCGGAAGAAATTCCTTAAAAATCAAATCCTTCAGTTTGGCATGCTGATACGTTTTGAAAACGGTCTTGGTCAGAATGAAGCGGGCCTTGGGAAAGAAAGCGGCTCCGCCGATGTGATCTGGATGCAAGTGCGACAAGATGACATAAGAAATATCTTCTGGCGCAATTCCTTTTTGCTCAAGCAGACGATCTACACGCTCCTCTTCTGACATATCAACAGGCGTTCCCAGACCATAAAGCCAGTATTTAAAATTGGGCTTCAGAATAGCTGGAGAATAGCCAGTGTCGTAGAGAATATAGCCTTTCTCACGATGCTTCAAGAGGAAAACACCAGCTGGAAAAATCATTTTTTTCTTGGCAACTCCCTTAAACATCTGCTGCAAGTGACTGCTGCAGCGTCCAGGCTGAAGATACTCAATTTTCTCGATAATGTTGGACATATTTTGCAATCCCTTCACTGATTGTCAACTTGGGTTGATAGCCCAAATCTCTTACTGCTGCTGATATATCCAGCGTTTGACTGTAACGCATTAAGTAATAAGTGTAAAGAGTCAGAGGAGGCTCTTTTTCAATGTTAAAAAAGCGATAAAAGCTTTCAAAGCCCTGTGCCAGAAGACCTAGAAAAGCAGCGGGCAACTTAACATAACGTTTACGAACCTGTAAACTATCTAAAGCTTCATCCAGCATATCCTTGAAACTACGCGATTCTCCGTTGGTAATGTTGTAAACTTGTCCTTGAGCTTCTGGAATTTCCAAAGCCAGACGAACAGCCAAGGCCACATTTTCCACACAAGTCATGTCCATCATTTGCTGGCCATTTCTGATAAGTGGAATCGCCAGTTTTTGGCTCAACCGCAGAATCCTAGGAAAGATACTGGTATCCCCAATACCAAAAAGCCCTCTAGGACGCAAGATAACCGATGGAACTTGAGGATAACTTCGGACAATCCGCTCAGCCATGAGCTTGCTTTTGATATAAAAATTCAGCTCATTTTCCTGAGGAGCAGCCTCTTCTTTGATAGCAAGTTGGTCACGCGCCGCAGCATAAACACTTGGAGAGGAAATATAGACCAGTCTTTGCATTCCAAAATGCCGGCAGGCTTCCATAACCAGTTTGGTTCCTACCACATTAGTCTGATAAAACTGCTCCCAGGGTCCCCAAATCGTTGAGAGAGCCCCAGCATGAACCACTGCATCCACTCCTTCGCAGGCTGCAAAAATTTCTTCTTCTCTGGTAAAATCACCAGCAAAAAACTCTACTAAAGGACCTTCTAACTGCCGACCAGCCTTCAGATTACGACCAAAAGCCCGCACCTGATAGCCTTGTTCAGCCAGCTCTTCAACAACATACTTTCCTAGAAAGCCTGTCGCTCCTGTCACCAGAACCTTCATCGCTACTCCTTTCATACAATTTTCTGTTTCTGTCTTGTCCCCATTATACACCATTTCAGCAAATCTTCCGTAAAAAAGCTGGAAAAAATCTTTACAGAGTGTCTCACCTGATTAGATAGGAGCAGAAAGAAATCAGATAATATCCCAAAACAGCTGTCTCAATCCACTGAAATTTTTTTAGTTGGAAATAGCTCTATTAGTTCATTGAGAATATTAAAAAAGAAGCCGGTTTCCCGGCTTCTGAACAAATACAAATTAAAGCATTTTGTTGTAGAATTCAACGATAAGTGCTTCGTTGATTTCTGGGTTGATTTCATCGCGCTCTGGAAGGCGAGTCAATGAACCTTCTAATTTTTCAGCATCGAATGATACGAATGCTGGACGTCCAAGAGTTGCTTCAACAGCTTCAAGGATTGCAGGCACTTTCAATGATTTCTCGCGAACTGAGATCACTTGACCTGGAGTTACGCGGTATGATGGGATATCAACGCGTTTGCCGTCAACAAGGATGTGCCCATGGTTTACGAATTGACGAGCTTGACGACGAGTAGTCGCAAGACCAAGACGGTAAACAACGTTATCCAAGCGACGCTCCAAGAGAAGCATGAAGTTGAAACCAAGGATTCCTTCTTTGATTTTTGAAGCTTGAACAAACAAGTTACGGAATTGTTTTTCACCTACACCGTAAGTGAAACGAAGTTTTTGCTTTTCAGCCAATTGCAAACCGTATTCTGACAATTTGCTGCGGTTGTTTGGTCCATGCTGACCAGGTACATAGTTGCGGCGAGCCAATTCTTTACCTGTACCAGTAAGAGAAAGACCCAAACGACGAGCTTGTTTCCAAGATGGTCCTGTATAACGTGACATAAAAATGTCCTCCTGTAAAATATTTTTGAGGAAATAGTCACTTAGAAAGCCCTGATTCGTGCAGAACATTTTCGCCCAAACAGCTAAGGCTACTTTTATAGCTGATGTTCTGTTGACGAGCTCCATGCTTTCCTGCTGCTATTTCACACAAAGGCTATTGTACCATGAATAAAGTCAAAAGTAAAGGGGCTCATGCAAAAAATCAAGCCAAAAGGCTTGATTGAAGTTGTTTCTTGAAAGCAAAAGAATTCCGACAGTTGCTTCACACTCCTAAAATCCTCAAAATCTCCTGCTTGTATCGCAGCTTCTGCAATTCCTTATCCTCACTGTCTGACCAAGTCAGTTGGAGATCTGCAACGACTTCCCCAGGCCGATTTTTCAGAATATAGATATGGTCGCTGAGAGCCAGAGCTTCCTCGATGCTATGAGTAATGAGAAGAGTCGTCAGACCCAGCCTGCGATGAATATCCAGATACCAAGCGTGCAGCTCCATCTTAGTCAGCTCATCCAAGGCACTAAAGGCCTCGTCCAGAAGAAATAGCTTGTGACCGAACATATAGGTCCGTAGCAGAGCCACTCGCTGCCGCATCCCTCCACTCAGCTCATGAGGATACTTGTCTGCCACATCAAAGAGCCCAAAATCTTTCAAAATCTGACTTGCCTGCTCCGTCGCTTCCTTTTTAGATACTTTTCGGATTAGCAGGGGCAAGATGACATTGCCCAACACCGTCTTGTGCTCCAGCAGCAAGTCCTTCTGCAGCATATAACTCACCCGGCCCTTGGGATTTTCCTGTCCATCTAGGAAAATCCTGCCCGACTGGACCTCCAAAATCCCAGCAATTAGATTAAAGAGGGTCGTTTTCCCGACTCCACTAGGCCCCAAAATCGTTACGACTTGGCCTGCTTCTACCCGTAGGCTGATATCTTTCAAAATCTGCTGCTCATCATAAGCATAGCTTATATTTTCAAGTTTAATTTCTGTCATTATTTTATATAATCGTTGCTAAATCCCTTGTCACTCAAGTCATTGTCCACGATACCCTTATCCTTGGCCCATTTGTAAAAAGCATTCCAACGACTAGCCTCAAACTGACCCCACTTGTCCTTATCTGATGCATATTGCTCGGACAAATATTTTTGAGAAGCCAAGACAAAGTCACGCTTATTTTTCAACTCTGGCGCATGCTTGATTAAAATATCTGCTGCTTCTTCAGGGTGCTCCATGGCATATTGATATCCCTTCTTGATAGCCTGCAGGACCTTTTTCGCCTCATCCGGATTCTTCTTCAGATAGTCATTATTAGCAATGATGACTGGAGAATAATAGTCAAACTCCTTGACGTAATCCTTCATGTAAAAGAAATTAGTGTCCATGCCTTGCGTCTCTGCCATGATGCCGTCCCAGCCATGATAAATCCACGCTGCATCAAACAAACCATTTTCAATCGGCGTAATAGAGTTAGAATCGTTGTTAGGAACTTTTTCCACTTCATCAAACTGGCCGCCTTGGCTTTCAACCAAAGTTTTGAGCATGCCTAGCTCCACTGGATCATTCCAAGTGCCGTATTTCTTGCCAGCTAGGTCCTTAGGTCCAGTAATCCCTGCAGACTTCTTTGAAATAATGCCCGAAGTATTATGCTCTACAATGGCCGCGACAGCTGTGATTTCTGCGCCCTTATCCAGTTTTTTAGCCATGGAGTCCTGGAAGTAAATACCAAAAGGCGCCTTGCCGTTGATAATCAAATCCGAACTGCTATCTTCAGGCGGCAACTTGATATCCACATCCACTCCCGCTTCCTTGAAGTAGCCCTTTTCTTGAGCTACATAAAGGCCAGTATGGTTGGTGTTAGGTGACCAGTCTAGGATAAAATCAATTTTTTTATCCTTGCTTTCAGATGTAGATTTCGACTGACCGCAGGCCGCTAGGCCGATAATTGACACAGCAGCCAAACCTGCCAACAAGACTTTATAACTTTTTTTCATCATTATCCTCTTTTCTTTCTTTGGAAAATAGCAGAGCTGAGCTCCTATTTCCACTTAATGACATATTTTTCACTGACAGCCACCAGCTTCATCCCCAGAAGACTGATGACCGAAACCAATATAATAATGGCAAACATGGTGTCGTACTGGAAAAGTTTCTTAGACTGGATCATATAGACACCCAAGCCTTCGAAACCGCCCAGCCATTCGGAAACCACAGTCGTGATAAAGGCATAGGAAACACTGACGCGCAAGCCCGCATAGAAATAGGGCAGACTAGCTGGAATCTTAAAATGCCAGAGAATCTGCCAGCGATTGGCCTGCATTAGCTCAAAGAGAGTTAGAGTATCCCGATCACAATGCCGAAAACCATCCAGAATACTGACGATAATTGGAAAGGTCGTCGTCAGAATAATCAGCACAATCTTGGGCAAAATCCCATACCCCAGCCAAAGAACCAGGATTGGCGCCAAAGCAATGGTCGGAATCGTCTGCACCACGACCATCATGGGATAAATCAGATCATTGAGCCAGCTCATGCTGTCCATGAGTATAGCTAGTATACAGGCCAAGATGACGCCCAAGACTAAACCCAGCAAAGCTACTTTTAAGGTCGCCCAGCTATGACTTGCTAGAAATCCAGCATCTCTGATAAAGGCCTGACCGATTTCCAGAGGTGTCGGCAGGATAAACTTAGGCAAGAGCTTGAGCCAGCCCATGACCTGCCAGATGACAAATACACCCAGCATACCTAAGAGACCGATTTGCTGTCGCATCAGCCTTTGTAGTGCTTTCATTAGAACGATTTTCCTCCCTTCCTGCATTTTTGCGCTGCAATTCTTCAAGATATCACCATTCAATAAAGATAATAAAAGAAAAAGCCTTTTCCGTATATGGAAAAGACGCACAATACCACTGTTTTTCGGTATGATTCCTACGCTGGCATTACCCAGATCAGGTGCGGTCGAAGCTTACACTTCCTCTCAGACTGTACACAGACTCCCATATATAGGACTATGATAGCGCAATCATCAGCAAATGTCAAGGTTGGAGCTTGGACTCACTACTTTTCAACGATAAGTGAAGCAAACGATCATCAATCAGTCAAACTTTCCTTTCGCGGCCAGCAAAGTCTCCATAGCCCTGATATTCTCTGTCTCGCTTGTGGATAAGATGGTTTCAAAGCCCAATTCAGCTGCCGTATCTAAGTTAGCCTGAATATCATCAATGAAGACGGATTCTACTGGATTCAGATTATATTTTTTCAACAGCTTTTGGTAAATCTCTGCTTCTGGCTTGACGACACCGACCTCTGAGGAAAGGATATAGCCCGACAGCAGTGGGTAAATAGGCAACAAACCAGCTTTTTCAATATGATAAAAAATCTCACAAGTGGTTGACAAGATATAGATTCGATAGTCCTGGGCAACCCATAGCCGAATCCTTTCCTGTAAATCACTGTAAACATACACGACTTCGTACCAATGGTAAAAGATATTCTTAATGGCAGAATGATAGGAAGCATCTAGCTGAGTCAGGACCTCCTCACAAGCTTCTTTCAAACTCAGCTCTCCCTTGTCCGTCTGATGCCAGACACCCGACTCAAAAATGGCCTGCCTAAGGACCTGCCGCCGCTCTTTCTCAGGTTCAAAATATGTCAAGATTTTCTCAGAATTCCATTCAATCAGAACATTGCCCAAATCAAAAACTAAATTTTTAATCATGATGACCACCTGTTTTCTTTGCTTATCATCCTCTATATAAGTCGATTTGACTGAGGAATTGCCTCAAATATAAGTAAAAAGGCCCACTGGACCTTTCTATTCATCAAAATAACGGATGAGGTTCTTTTCTGTCAAAATGTCAGAATAAGTATAAGACTCCACATAGGTATTGGAGATTTCCCCTGGCTGACCGCCTTCATTGGAATATTCCACGATAAACAAAGACGGATAGACTTCAATCAGACGGCCTTGCTTGCTTTTTTGGCGCTTACGACCGTTTTCCAGAGTCATCTCAACAATTTGTCCTTCATGCGCCTTGATATCTTCTTTGATTTTTTTCATTTTTGCCACATCTGTAAATGCATCACTCATCTTTATTCGTCCTCTCTTTTGGAAATACTTGAGAATTTATTATACTCTTTCTGGAAAATTAACTCTACTGTACCACGCGCACCACTCCGGTTTTTCTCGATAATGACTTCAACCTTGTTGTTGGGGATGCCTTCTTCCTCCTCACCGGCCCGATCATAATAATCATCCCGGTAAAGGAAGGCAACGATATCCGCATCCTGCTCAATGGAACCTGATTCCCGAATATCAGACAGCACTGGTCGCTTATCCTGCCGCTGCTCTACGCCACGCGAGAGCTGACTCAGCGCAATGACCGGCACCTTGAGTTCCTTAGCCAAGATTTTCAACTGCCGGGAAATTTCCGAAACCTCTTGCTGGCGGTTTTCGCGCCCAGTTCCTGTAATCAGCTGCAGATAGTCAATCAAGACCAGCCCTAGATTGCCCGTTTCCTGAGCCAGTTTTCGAGCCCGCGAGCGAATCTCTGTAATCCGAATCCCTGGTGTATCATCAATATAGATACTAGCGTTGGCCAGATTAGCTGTCGCAATGGTATATTTTTGCCACTCTTCATCTGTCAGTTGCCCCGTACGAATGGAGTGAGAGTTAATCACCCCTTCTGAAGCCAGCATCCGGTCCACCAAGCTTTCCGCCCCCATTTCCAGAGAGAAAATGGCTACAGTCTTATCCAGCTTGGTTCCGATATTCTGAGCGATATTGAGGGCAAAGGCTGTCTTTCCGACCGCTGGCCGGGCCGCCAAAATGATTAATTCTTCCTCATGAAGACCAGTCGTCATCTTGTCCAGCTCACGGTAGCCAGTCGCAATCCCAGTGATATCTGATGTCTGCAGAGACCGAGCCTCCAGATTGCCAAAGTTAAGGTTCAGCACATCACGGATATTTTTAAAACCGCTGCGGTTAGTAGTTTCACTGACATCAATCAGGGCTTTTTCAGCTCCAGCGATAATTTCCTCTGACAGCCGATCACCATCGTAAGCTTGATTGATAGACTCTGTCAGGCGCGAAATCAGCCGCCGCAGAATGGCCTTTTCTGCAACGATTTTAGCATAGTATTCAGCATTGGCAGAGGTTGGCACAGAATTGACCACTTCCACCAAGTAGCTGAGACCGCCGATATTCTGCAAGTCACCCTGACTGTCTAAAATATTACGAACCGTCGTTGCATCAATGGCATCACCGCGGTCAGCCAAGTCAATCATAGCCTTGAAAATCAAGCGATTGGCATACTTAAAGAAGTCAGCAGGCTCGATATACTCACGAACAAAGACCAGTTTGCTCTCATCAATGAAAATGGCTCCTAAGACGGACTGCTCCGCTAAAATATCCTGAGGCTGAGCTCGGAGTTCATCAATCTCTGCCATCGGTAAATCCTTCCTTCAAATCACTATTATCCTTCTTTAACCCGCAAACGAATCACCCCAGTTATATCCTGATAAATTTTCACTGGAACATCTATCAGACCAATGGAGCGAATCGGTGAGTCCACCTTAATATGGCGCTTATCAATTTTAATGCCAAACTGCTTCTGTAGCTCTTCTGCTATTTTCTTGCTGGTAATAGAGCCAAAGGTACGGCCGTCCGGACCAACTTTTTCAGTAAATTCAACAAGAGTATCTTCTTCTGCTAACTTAGCTTTAATAGCTTGAGCTTCTGCCACTAGTTCTGCGTGAGCTTTTTCTTCGGACTTTTGCTTGCCGCGCAGTTCACCAATAGCCTGCGCTGTTGCTTCCTTGGCTAAATTTTTCTTAATCAGAAAATTTTGAGCATAGCCAGTCGGCATTTCCTTGATTTCGCCTTTTTTGCCCTTGCCTTTTACATCTGCTAAAAAAATTACTTTCATCCTTTTTTCTCCTCGTCTATTATTACTTCCTCTTTAATGACTTGGTCCATAATTTCTTGATTCAGCGACTGAAGGACCTCAGAAACTGTTTTGCCTTCAATTTGAGCTGCTGCCAGATTGAAATGACCGCCACCTCCCAGCTTTTCCATAATTCGCTGAACATTGATCTTGCTGCGACTGCGAGCCGAAATAGACACATAGCCTTTGGTATTCTTGCTTACAACAAAAGTGGCTTCAATTCCTGACATAGAGAGCATGGTATCAGCTGCCTTACTGATGACAACTGTATCGTAAGTGTTCTCCTCTGGACCAGCTGCTACAATGACATTAGGCAAAATCTTCTTACCATTTAAAATCAGCTCATTAATCGCACGATATTCCTCAAAATTCGTAGCGGAAATGTCCTGAATCACAACACTGTCACTGCCTCGAGTCCGCAGATAGCTGGCCACATCAAAGGTCCGACTGGTGACTCGAGATGAAAATCCTTTGGTGTCAAGCATAATCCCCGCCATGAGAATGCTGGCTTGCATCTTACTGAGACGATTCTTTTTAGAATTCTGGAACTGAATCAGCTCCGTTACCAATTCACTGGCACTGCTAGCCCCACTTTCGATATAGGCAATCACAGCATTTTCCGGAAAATCTTCATCACGGCGATGGTGGTCGACTACGATAATCTGACTGAATTGATCAAAGAAATCCTTAGACAGAGTCAGAGATATCTTGGAGTGATCAACCATAATCAAAAGAGAACGATTGGTCACCATATTTACTGCTTCAGAAAGCGGCACCAGATAGTCAGCCCCTTCCTGCTGGAGCTTTGTAATGGAGCGTTCAATGTCAGAAGCCATCTGGGACGGATCATAGACCACATAAGCTTTCTCAATGATATTACTGGCAAAGAGCTGCATACCAAGAGAAGAACCCAAGGCATCCATATCCAGATTTTTATGTCCGACTATAAAGACCTGATCCACACTCTTAATCTTATCAGAGATCGCAGTCATCATAGCCCGAGTTCGGGTGCGCGTGCGCTTAACAGCTGACGCCGTTCCTCCACCAAAGAAGATTGGGTTCATATTGTCATTATTTTCTTTGACAACAGCTTGGTCCCCACCGCGAACTTCAGCTAAGTTGAGGTTAAGCAGGGCAACCCGACCGATTTCATCATGATTGCCATCACCATAAGAAAAGCCCATACTGAGTGTCAGTGACAGCTCTCGATTTTTAGCTTCCGTCCGGAATTGGTCAATGATAGAAAATTTATTTTCCATCAGCTGTTCCAGCACTGTGTAATCCGTAAAAAGATAGAACCGATCCATGCCAACCCGACGGTAAAACATGTGAAACTGCTCAGAAAATTCTGCTACGAAGTTGGCCACAAAGCTATTGATATGACTGATATCTGTGTCTGAAACGACATCTTCCAAATCATCATAATTATCCACCGAGATAATCCCGATCACCGGGCGCGTTGTTACCAGACCAACGGTGGCTTCGTATTCATTGGATGCATCAAAAAAATAAAACACACTGGATGCACGGTCCAAGTAAACCGAATATTTCTTGTCTCCAACCGTAGCATAATGACCAGAGTCTGAATAAGCAGCCTTCATGATATTCTTGAGCATATCAGCATCAAAATCACCATCTTCAGTTGTAAAAATCAGTTCTGCATAGGGGTTAAACCACTCTACATCACCATTATCTTCACTGATTTTAATGACACCAACGGGCATCTTATCCAGCAAGGAAGCGAGGCTTCCTTCTGCTTGATGATTGACATAATGAATCTGCTCAATCTCATCTAGCTCGGATACTCTCTGTTGCTGGATAAAAAGCACAATCAAAAGAGCCAGCACAAGCATGAGAGCAGCTAGCATGGCCAAACTATCACCAAAAAGCCTCAGACAAATAGCTAAGATTATAAAGGAAATTAAACCCGCCATCGCCAAGTGAATTGGGGCAAAACGAAATTTTTTCATCATAGACCTCTTATTCCGCCATTTTACCATAAATCCTAGAAAAAAGCGAATTTCTCCCAATAATCAAAGCATTTAACAATGGTAAAGGAAGCGAAAAACAGTCTTTCAAAGTTTACAACATTGTAAATCTATTGTAAATTTACACAAAAAGGCTGCTTCCCAAAGGAAACTAAGCCTTTTACAAGAGTTACTTCGCTTGATTTTTAGAAATGCTTCTGGACTTGCCTTCTAGGTAAACCATCAAAATAGAAATATCTGCTGGATTGACACCAGAAATACGACTTGCCTGACCAATCGTTTCTGGATTAATTTTCTTGAACTTTTGACGCGCTTCTGTCGCAATCGAATCAATATCATCCCAGTCAATATTAGCTGGAATCCGCTTCTCTTCCATACGCTTCATCTTTTCAACCTGATCGAGAGCTTTAGAAATATAGCCTTCGTACTTAATCTCTGTCTCAATCAGCTCGATAATCTTTTCATCAAGCTCCTCTGCCGCCGGACCAATGAACTGAACTACATCTTGGTAAGACACTTCAGGACGCCGCATAAATTCTTTGGCAGTTACTGCATCTGTCAGAGGCTTAAAGCCTAGCGCTTCTACCTTAGCATTTGTTTCCTTGACAGGTTTTAGCTTGATCGATTCCAAACGCTTCATCTCGTTGTCAAATTGATTCTTTTTAATCTCGAAACGAGCCCAGCGCTCATCATCTACCAGACCAATTTCCCGTCCCATCTCTGTCAAACGCATATCTGCATTGTCATGACGGAGAATCAGACGGTACTCAGCTCGACTGGTCAAGAGTCGGTAAGGTTCTACCGTGCCCTTAGTCACCAAATCATCAATCATGACTCCAATGTAACCATCACTTCGCTTCAAGATCAACTCTGGCTTCCCTTGGATCTTCAAAGCCGCATTAATCCCAGCGATAATCCCTTGACCTGCAGCTTCTTCATAGCCAGAAGTTCCATTGGTTTGACCCGCTGTAAAGAGCCCTGAAATTTTCTTGGTTTCCAAGGTTACCCGCAACTGGTGGGGCATAATCATATCGTACTCAATGGCATAGCCTGTCCGCATCATCTCAGCATTTTCTAAACCTTTGATAGAGTGAACCAAGTCCTTCTGTACATCTTCTGGCAAACTGGTTGACAGCCCCTGCACATAAACTTCTTCTGTATCACGACCCTCAGGTTCTAAGAAAAGCTGGTGGCGTTCCTTATCCGCAAAACGGACAATCTTATCCTCGATTGACGGGCAATAGCGAGGGCCCACACCCTTAACGATACCTGAAAACATAGGAGCCCGGTGCAGGTTATTTTGGATAATTTCGTGACTTTCTGCATTGGTATAAGTCAACCAGCAAGGAACTTGATCTTTCACATAGTCCTCATCACGAGATGTGTATGAAAAATGATTGGCCTTTTCATCACCTGGCTGAATCTCAGTCACATCATAATTGATAGATGATGCCTTGACACGCGGTGGCGTTCCAGTTTTAAAACGACCAATTTCAAAACCTAGATCACGCAGGTTATCTGCTAAAGGAATGGCTGCCAGACTGTGATTAGGACCAGATGAATACTTGAGATCACCAATGATAATTTCTCCCCGCAAGGCTGTTCCAGTCGTAACAATAACAGCTTTAGCTGCATATTCCTGATGGGTCGCTGTCTTAACCCCAATTACTTTACCGTCTTCTACCAAGATTTCATTAATCATGGTTTGCCGCAGAGTCAGATTTTCTTGATTTTCGACAGTCTTCCGCATTTCTTTGGAGTAGACTTCCTTATCCGCCTGCGCCCGAAGAGCCCGAACAGCGGGTCCTTTACCAGTATTGAGCATCTTCATCTGGATATAGCTCTTGTCAATATTCTTAGCCATCTCTCCGCCCAAAGCATCTACTTCACGAACGACAATGCCTTTTGCAGACCCTCCGATAGATGGATTGCAGGGCATAAAAGCCAGCATCTCAATATTGATGGTTGCCAAAAGAACCTTACAACCCATTCGACTAGCAGCCAGCGATGCCTCAACCCCAGCATGTCCTGCTCCAATCACGATAATATCATAACTTTCAGTAAAATTGTGTGACATTTCTTTTTCCTTCATTTTTTCACCAAAAAAGGCCAAGTCTCTAGAAGTGCAGGACAAAAAAGCCTGCAACATCCATGAGCTTTGACCATCATAGGTATTGCTTATCTTATTTTAGCAGATTGAGCTGAATTGTCAATCTAAATGTACTGCAAGACTTGACCATTCTTATAAGCTCTGTCAATCAAGCCTCCACCCAGGCACTCATCGCCATCATAGAAGACAACTGCTTGACCTGGAGTAACAGCCCTTTGCGGTTGATCGACGTTGACAACAGCCTTGTCACCCTTTACAGCAACTGTCACCTTAGAATCTGGCTGACGGTAGCGGAACTTAGCTGTACATTCCATAGTAAATTCTTCTGGCATTTCTTTTGTGAAATGAACCTGACTAGCGTCAAGGCTGGTTGACATTAAGTTGTCATGATAAAAGCCCTGACCGACATAAAGAATATTTTGGCTGAGGTCTTTTCCAACTACAAACCAAGGTTCATTATCTCCCCCGTGCTGACCACCAATTCCAAGACCACCTCGCTGGCCAATGGTATAATACATCAACCCAGCATGCTGGCCCATATCTCGACCTTCCAAGGTCATCATGCGACCCGGCTGGGCTGGTAAATATTGACTCAGAAACTCTTTAAAATTCTTCTCGCCAATGAAGCAAATACCAGTCGAGTCTTTTTTCTTAGCTGTAGCTAAACCAGCTCTTTCAGCAATTGCTCGAACTTCTGGTTTTTCTAAATGACCCAGAGGAAACATAGTCTTTTGCAGTTGTTCCTGTGATAGTTGGCTTAGGAAGTAAGTCTGATCCTTATTGTTGTCCTTGCCACGCAGCATGTGAACCACGCCTTCTTGGTCTCTCTTCACCTGAGCATAGTGACCCGTTGCAACGTAATCTGCACCCAATGTCAAGGCATAGTCAAGGAAGGCTTTAAACTTGATTTCCTTGTTACACATGACATCTGGATTTGGAGTCCTACCTGCTCGGTATTCCGCCAAGAAGTATTCAAAAACGCGATCCCAGTACTCTTTCTCAAAGTTGACAGAGTAGTAAGGAATGCCAATCTGATCTGCAACAGCTGCTACATCCTTGTAGTCTTCTGTGGCTGTGCAGACACCAAATTCATCTGTGTCGTCCCAGTTTTTCATGAAGATGCCAATCACATCGTAACCTTGCTCTTTCAAGAGCAAAGCAGTTACTGATGAATCGACGCCTCCGCTCATACCAACAACGACACGAGTCTTAGAGTTATCACTCATTGTGTTCTCCCATCTTTTCGTTATTTCACGATTGAAGGTCGTGCTGTGCTTTCAACGATTGAAGATCGCTTGAGCAAGGCCTATTATAGCACGAAAGGACTAGGAAAACAAATCAGAAATTCAACTAAATTTATTATCTGTAAAGAATATTTACAACGTTGTAAAGTTATTGATTTTCTCGTTTACTTTCCTATCTAACGAAATTTTATAATATCCACTTTTAATTCATTTAAAAAATCAGCAGAAAGCCCTTAACTTTGTTATAATGAAAATAATAAATTAGCCGCAAGGAGAAATCATGACTTCACTAAGATTTCAATCTGTTTTTGATATTATCGGACCCGTTATGATAGGCCCATCAAGCAGTCATACAGCAGGTGCCGTCCGTATCGGAAAAATTGTCTCCTCTATTTTTAACGATGAGCCTACAGAAGTAGAATTCCAGCTCTTTAACTCTTTTGCCAAAACTTACCGAGGTCACGGAACTGACTTGGCTCTTGTAGCAGGGATTTTAGGTATGGATACAGATGATCCAGAGATTCCTAACAGCCTTGAAATCGCGCATAAACGCGGTATCAAGATTGTCTGGACCATTCAAAAGGATAGCAATGCACCTCACCCAAATACGACAAAGATTACAATCAAAAATGACCATAAAACAATCAGTGTGACTGGAGTCTCTATCGGTGGCGGCAACATTCAAGTAACAGAGCTGAATGGCTTTTCAGTATCTCTGAGCATGAATACTCCGACCATCATTATCGTCCACCAGGATGTCCCTGGTATGATTGCCCATGTCACCGAAGCTCTGTCACGCTACAATATCAATATAGCTCAGATGAATGTCACTCGTGAGAAAGCTGGGGAAAAAGCGATTATGATTATTGAAGTTGACAGCCGCAGCTGTGAGGAAGCCATCGATGAAATTCGCAATATTCCTCATCTGCATAATGTGAATTTCTTTAAATAGGAGAAAATATGTTTTATTCCATCAAAGAATTGGTAGAGCAAGCTGACCTGGATTACCAAGGAAATGTTGCTGAATTGATGATTGCTACCGAGTATGAATTGACTGGTCGTGAAAGAGATGAAGTCCTGCGGTTGATGCATCGCAATCTGGAAGTCATGAAAGCCTCTGTCCTTCTTGGACTCGATGAGAGCAAGTCTCGAAGCGGATTGACTGGTGGAGACGCGGCAAAACTTGACCATTATATCCAGTCAGGAAAGGCTTTATCAGACCACACTGTGCTGACTGCTGCAAAAAATGCTATTGCTGTCAATGAGCATAATGCTAAAATGGGTTTAGTTTGTGCCACACCAACGGCCGGCAGCGCTGGCTGTCTGCCAGCTGTTCTCACATCTGCAATTGAAAAGTTGGGACTCTCAGAAGAAGAACAACTAAACTTTCTATTAGCTGCAGGCGCTTTTGGCCTAGTCATTGCCAATAATGCTTCAATTTCGGGAGCTGAAGGTGGCTGTCAAGCTGAGGTCGGCTCCGCTTCAGCTATGAGTGCAGCTGCTTTAATTCTGGCTGCTGGAGGCTCACCTTTTCAAGCTAGTCAAGCTATTTGTTTTGTCATCAAAAATATGCTGGGTTTGATTTGCGATCCAGTAGCTGGTCTGGTCGAAGTGCCTTGTGTCAAGCGAAATGCTATGGGAGCCAGTTACGCCTTTATTGCAGCTGATATGGCTCTTGCGGGAATCGAGTCTAAAATTCCTGTTGACGAAGTCATTGACGCTATGTATCAAGTCGGGTCAAGTCTGCCTACCGCTTTCAGAGAAACAGCTGAAGGCGGTCTAGCTACAACACCTACAGGTCGCAGACTTTCAAAAGAAATCTTTGGAGAATAACCTTGACAAATTTGTCAAGTATATTTACTAGATAGTAAACAAGGAGACAAGATGAATCATTTGAAATATATCTTCTTTGATTTGGATGGAACCTTAGTTGACAGTTCAAAGGGCATCCAAGAATCCTTTGAATACAGCTTTAAACAACTTGGAAAAGAGTGTCCTGAAGAAAGTATTATAAAAAGTTTTATGGGTCCTCCTCTGGAAGTAAGCTTCGCTTCTGTTCTTGAAGAAAGCCAAGTTCCAGAAGCAATTAACTATTATCGCAGCTTCTATAAGGAAAAAGGCATCTGGGGCGTCCGCCTCTATGAGGGGATACCAGAATTGCTGAAACAGTTAAAAGAAGCCGGCTATCAGATTTATGTAACAACGAGTAAAAATCAACCCACAGCACAAGATTTATTAGCAAATCTAGCTATCTCTGACCAATTTGATGATATTTTTGGCTCACTGCCAGATTCATTCCACAAAGCAGATGTTCTGCGTCGAGCTCTGCAAACACTAGATGCAAATCCAGAAGAAACCATAATTATAGGTGATACAAAGTTTGATATGATTGGCGGTAAAGAAGTAGGAATCTCAACTTTAGGAGTCCTTTGGGGCTTTGGCAGCAAAGAAGAGTTACTAGAAAATGGAGCAGATTTGCTAGCTAATTCTCCTAACTACATTTTAAAAATATTGAACGAACACTTTTCATAACTTTACACATCTGTCAATCCAGATAAGATTGTAACCTTTAAATCTTTATCTACACTATCATTTTCTGCTTATAAATTGTCAATTTTATGTAAACCAAAAAACCACAGATTTCTGTGGTTTTTTTAGTTCTATCTTAATAGCCCCAAGCTGAAAGTCCTTGAGCACTGTAGGCACTATATGCTGATTGAATTTGATCATCAACAGTAGCTGTTGATCCCCAACCTGGCATTGTTTGGAAAAGGCCACTTGCACCTGAAGGGTTGTAAGCATCTACTTGACCATTTGATTCACGGGCAATGATAGCTTCCCAAGTTGATGCAGGAACACCAGTCATTTCTGCCATACGTGATGCTGCATAAGAGCCTGTTGCACCAGCAGTATTACCATTGCTAAGTACAAGGCCTCCTGATGTTGCTGCTGAATTAGCTGTTGCTGCAGGTGCTGCATAATTATTTACGGGAGTTGCAGTTGCTGCTACGCTTGTTTCAGACGTTTTGGCACTATTTCCAAGTTCCAAGATTTGACCAACACGGATGTGATTTGGATCTGCAATCTTGTTTAACTCTACTAATTTCTCAAGAGTTGTATTTTTTTCGTTAGCAATAGCTGATAAAGTATCACCGGCTTCAACTGTATAGGTCTCAGCATTTGCAATACCTGAAACCAAGAAAGCCGCTGCAGCGACTGCACCTGTTAAAGTCCATTTTGCTGTTTTTTTGTTCATTAAAATGTAATTCTCCTTTCGGTGATAATACTATCTTACACATAAAATATTACCAAAAAGTTACATTAACAAGTCAAACGTTACAATAACATTTAGTTTAGACGTTAAAAACAGACTTTTACAGCTTTTTTGCCAAATATTTTCTTTGATCAAGCAAAAAATAGACAAGTTTAACTTATACTATTCTCTAAAAACACTTTAAACAGCAGGTCAGTTTTTCAATATATAAAGCAGAACACCTAATATAAATAAGCTAATAATAGCCAAGCTGTCATTTCTTTTCCATACCAAACGACGAAAACGTGTCCGACCTTCACCTCCATTATAGCCACGTGCTTCCATGGCAATAGCTAGAGCATCTGCCCTTTTAAAACTAGAAGCAAATAAAGGGATTAGAATGGGAATAATAGATTTAACCTTTTGAACAAGCTTTCCCTCACCAAAGTCAACACCACGCGCCCTCTGAGCATTCATAATCCTAGTAGTATCATCCATTAAAGTTGGAACGAAGCGCAGGCTCATAGAGAGCATCAGGCCAATCTCATGTGCTGGCACCTTGAAAACCTTCAGAGGTTTCAGCAAACACTCAACTGCATCGGACAAGCTTAAGGGCGTCGTTGTCAGAGTCAGAAGAGTAGAAAAGAAAATAATCAGAATAAAGCGGCTAAAAATAATGCCAGCCTGTGACAGTCCTGCTTCTGTAATTCTGATAAAAGCGAACTGAAAAATTGTTGCGCCTCCCGAGGTCAAAAACAGCTGGAACAAGGTGGTAAAAGCTATGATAAAAACCATGGACTGGATACCCTTTAAAAAGAACTTCAAAGGAACCTTAGACAGTAAGACCAAACTAAAAACAAAAACAAACAGCAGCAGATTGGTCACAAGATTATTAGCCCAGAAAATTAATAGAATAAAAAGAAACATCGCCAGCAACTTGCTCCGCGGATCCAAACGATGAATAATTGAATTTCCGGGAATATAGCGGCCTAAAATCAACTTATCCATGCAAGATCTCCTTGAATTCTTCAATTGTAATAGGATAGTGCGAGAAAGTCATCCCTTTCTCCGCCAATTCGTGAGCAAATTTTGTAATCTTAGGAACACCCAATTGAATACTCTCCATAAAATCAAGATCCTGAAAGACCTGAGCAGGCTGACCGCTCTTGACGACTCTGCCCTTATCTAAAACATAGACTGTATCAGCAAAGTTGGCTACATCATCCATTAGGTGTGTTACCAAAACAATGGTCATACCGGCACGATGCAGCTCTTCAAAGAGCCTCATCAGTTCTTTTCGACCAGATGGATCAAGTCCTGCTGTCGGCTCGTCCAAAACCAAGATATCAGGCTCCATAGCCAGTATACCTGCTATGGCCACCCTACGCATCTGGCCACCAGAAAGTTCGAAAGGACTGCGATTGAACAAATCCTCAGAAATTCCGACTAAGTGCAGCTTTTCACGCGCCAAAGCTTCCGCTTCTTCCTTAGAAACACCAAAATTCTGAGGACCAAAAGCCACATCTTTCAAAACTGTTTCATCAAAAACTTGACTTTCTGGAAATTGAAAGACCAGACCGACCTTCTTGCGTACCTGTTTAATGTCTTTATTGACGGAATCAGCTGTGATGACTGTACTGCCTACTTCAACACTACCCTGATTGGGAACCAGCAAGCCATTTAAAAGCTGAAGAATGGTTGACTTACCGCTGCCAGTATGCCCGATAAGAGCTGTATAACTGCCCGATTTTATCTCCAAATCCACTCCAAAAAGCGCTGGTCCCTCAAAAGGAGTGCCAGCTTGATAAGTATAACTTACATTTTTGAGAGTAATGCCCATAGTTGATCCTGCAATTCTTTTTCTGTTAAGTAAGAGTCTGGCAGAGAAAGCCCTGACTGACGCAAAGCCACCTTTACCTGATTAACAAATGGCTGATCCAATCCTAGCTCTTCTAAATCTTCTCGAGAAAAAAGTTCTCTCGGGGTAGCGGTAGATTCAACCTGCCCCTCTTTCATGACCAAAACACGGTCGCTTAAGGCTATTTCATCCAGGTCATGAGTGATAGAAATGACGGTCAGCTGATTACTATCTTTAATTTTTTTCACGGTCTGGATAAGAGCCAAACGTCCCTCTGGATCCAACATGCTGGTTGCTTCATCCAAAATAATAATATCCGGCCTCAGAGCTACTACACCTGCAACAGCTACCCGCTGTTTCTGACCTCCGGAAAGACGAGCTGGTTCACGCTCCTTAAAATCCTGCATTCCGACAAGCTCTAATGCCTGCTGGACTCGCTCTACCATCAGATCATAGTCCAGCCCTTGATTTTCCAAACCAAAGGCTACATCGTCTTCTACAGTTGCACCGACAAACTGATTATCTGGATTTTGGAATACCATGCCAATCTGTCTGCGTTTTTCCCAGACGTTTTCAACTGTCAGCTTATCGCCTGAAATAATAATATCTCCGCTTTCCGCTTCTAAAAGGCCGTCAATCAAACGAACAGTGGTTGATTTTCCACTGCCATTATGGCCAACAATGGATAACCATTCCCCTTTTTTTACTTGAAAAGAGACATCATTTAAAGTGTAATTCTCAGACTCACTATCGTATTTGTACTTAAGATTTCTTACTTTGATGATATTTTCCATATTATTTAAAGGTGTCTTTAAAGAGATAGGCACTTCCCTTGAAGTAGTCATATCCAGAATAAATCGTAAAGATTAAAGCGATATACAGAAGGACTTGCCCTAAGAGAGTCCAATGAATCAGTAGAAAAATAATAGCAAACATCTGCGTGAAGGTCTTGATTTTACCTGGCATAGCAGCCGCTAAGACTGTACCGCCTGTTTCCACTAAAAGCAAGCGTAGACCTGTTACTGCCAATTCCCGGCAAATAATAATAGCCACAACCCAGGCAGGAGCCATTTTCATCTCGATCAACATGATAAAAGCAGACATCACTAAAAGCTTATCAGCCATGGGATCAGCAAATTTACCAAAGTTTGTTACCACTTCCCACTTTCGAGCCAAATAACCATCTAGATAATCAGTTATACTGGCAAAAGCAAAGATAAAAGCCGATAAAATATGCATGGTGTAAGAATGACCGAATGTTAAAATCACAACAAATACAGGGATTAAAGCAATTCTAACAAGAGTTAAGGCATTTGGAATATTTTCTTTTTTCATGGTATTCTCTTCGTTTTTATCCTTTCGTAATGTTCAAACTAATGGTTCCACTATCACTAGTCAAAGCCGAAGTATCTAGTTTTTGTCCCTCTATCGTTACAGTTGCTCCTTTAACAGGTGCTAACGTAATGAGATACTTATTTCCTGGCTCAAGAGAAACCGTCTGGCTTGATTTTTCAGGAGATAAGGTGATACCTTCGGCTAGTTCTGAATCGCTTATGCTTACCAAATTGGTCGTTTGCTCCACAGAAACGGTCACTTTGACAGGCTGACTTGCTCCGCTGTACTCAGCAATCAAATTATCTCCGCTTCCACCAACTGTCAACTTGCTAGCCGAGGAAGAAACTGACTTAGAATCAGCCGAAGAAAAGGAACCCATCTGACTATTAGTACTTGTAGAAGACACCAGACTATAATTGCTGTTAGATGCTTTGAAACTTACCGAATTAGTGTGAGCATAGCTCCAGATATAGTATGCCACGAAAGCAGCAATAGCTGAAGCCAACAAGAGAAAATAGAACAAGGGCAGAAAAGAGCTTTTATTTTTATTTTTTCTGCTCCTAAATTCCTCATCTGCTGCCAGTGCCACTTCATCAAAGACAATCATCTCACCAGCTTCGTAAGCCTCCAAAATAATGGATTCATCCAAATCTACAGCCCAAGCATATTTCCGCAAGAAGCTACGGGCATAGAAAGGACTAGGAAGCAAATCATAATCATTTCGTTCCAGCGCTTCCAGCAAATCCTGCTGGATATCTGTCTTTTTTGACAGTTCCTCTAAGCTCAGCCCTTGATTGGTCCGGGCAAGTTTCAACACTTCTCCTATCGTTTTTTTTCTCATACGTACTTTTCCCTTATTTCTATTTTTCACTATTTTAACAAAATTTTAAAAACGATTCTGGAATTATTTTGGAAAAATAGTAAAATCTGTCATATCACACTGATCGATAAATCGATGACCTAGTTTTATCACATCATTCAAGCTGATGTCCTGTAAAATTTTCGGCAAATCAAACAGATTCTCACCCGTCAAATGCGGTTCATATTGGGTTGCAATATACTCAAGCGAGTTTAAACCATGCAGAAAATCACCAAACATCTCACTTTTAATCGTATCCAAATGCTCTTCTGTCACATCTGGATCCTTATCAAAATTCTTGATGGCTGAGCGAAATTGATGAGAAAGTCCCACCGGCTCCTGAGTGTCCATCGTCAGCATGACAAAGTGAAAATCTTTTTCTACTTCCACTTCCAGCGTTAAAGAATTATCCATTTTCCCACTTTCATAGAGGGACTGGAAACGCTTGGAAGTCCAGCCAAACATCATGGCAAATAGGAGTTTCAAAGTGATTTTATAGCGATACAACTCCGATTCATCAACAAAGTCCGTACCTCGAATCCCAACTGCCAGTTTTGGACTAGCCACCTCCATTCGGTAGGTATCCGTTGACACAACTGGGTGAAGGCTAACAGGAATTTTTTCAATCGGTTCCGAACTCCCAGCAAAAACTAGTTTTTCCTGCTGTTCTGCAATCTCTGCAGCTATCTGTTCCAAATCAAAATTACCAATTACAAACAAAGTCATATTAGAAGGATGATAAAAGTTACTGAAATTTTCCTTCAAATTTTCGACGGTAATCTCAGAGATGGACTCTTTCGTTCCTGCAATGTCTTCTGCCAGAGGTGTTTGAGGATAGAGATTGGCCAAGGCTCCAAAAAAGAGATGATAATCCGGATTATCCTGATACATTTCAATTTCTTGGCCGATAATATCCTGTTCCCGCAAAATGGATTCTTTTGTGAAATCAGCCCGATGCACAAGTTCTTGCAAAAGCTGTAGATTTTCTGAAATGTTATCTGTTGCAGAAAACAGATAGCTGGTCCGAGTAAAGCTTGTAAAGGCATTGCTCTCAGCCCCTAACTTAGTAAATTCCAGCAGCAAATCCTTTCCCTGCGGGCCTTCAAAAAGCTTATGTTCCAAAAAATGAGCTATTCCAGCCGGATATTGAGTGACCTGCTTGGTTTCACGTGAAACAATCCCTGTATCCACTGAACCAAAATTAGTTGAGATAATCCCATAAGTTTCATTAAAATCATTTTTAGGTAGAAGAAAAACACGCAAACCGTTTGCTAATACTGTCTGATAGACAGTTTCTCCTACTGCTGAATAATTGATTTTTTCTAGCACTTCTCCCTGCATTATTTTCCTTCCATAAAGTAAATAGCTTGTAATTTTAAGAGACCAGCTGCCTTGATAATATCATCCTTACGAACCTGTTCCAAAGCTTTCAGCCAAGCTTCAAGAGATAAGAATTTTTTCCCTAAAACAGAAGCCATATAAGCTCTCTCTAAGATTGTATTCTGTCGATCCTGAGCTAACAATACCGAATTTCTCAGCATTTTCTTGGTTTGATTCAGTTCTTCCTGACTAAAATTCCCACGCTTCAAATCAAGAATCTGTCGGTTGATTAAAGCAACTGTTCTGGTCCGATTGCTGCGGTCAATACCAGCGTAAATCCGCATCATTCCTGAAAAAATATCAAAATTGCTAGAAATTGTATAAGCCAGCCCTTCCCTTTCACGAAGATTGACAAATAATTTCGAATGGGCAAAACCACCTAGCAAAGCATTTAAAACGACCAAAGGCAGGTGCTCACTCTCTCCGTACTGAATAGGGAAGTGATAACCTAACTCAATAATTGACTGATGCACGTCCTTCTGCTCCAGTCCTTCTCGCAAAACATTGGAATATTCTTGCTGATAAACTAACTGAAGTTCTTGCTGGCGAGGTGCAAAATTGAAAGATTGAATTTTCTCCCGAACAGCCACTTCATTAAAGTCCCCAATAAAGAAAAAGTCAATCTGATTTTCCTGAAGCATCTGCTGAAAAGCAGCAAAACTACTTGTAGCGGTCTCTTTCTGGATTAATTCAATCGTCCCAACACGAGGCATCTGCATTTCCTCGACTTCATAAAAGAGTTTATCTAATTCTCGATGAGCATGATAAAAATGATTCTCAATTTCAGCTTCCAAATCATTCAAGATATTTTTCTTCTCAATTTCAAAAGCAGATTCATCAAAAGCGTCCTGACTTACCAATGGAGAAAACAAGCTGGCTTTCAAAAAATCAAGCATGGCATCTGTCAGGACATTCTTGCGACTCAAAAATTTATCCCGCACAAAAGAAAGATTGATATCTAAATAATGGACCAATCCTCTCCTTGAAAGACTCGTAGAATAATCAGCTCCATACAAATTGGCCAAACGTTCCCTGAAGGCCTGCGAAGTAGGATAAACCGCATTGACAGTTTCTAGCATACTGGCTGTTAAAACCCGACCAGCTACTGTTTCTTTGGACATAGGCGCTGAAAAACGAACCCTAATTTTGTTTGTTTTAAATTTTTCTGATTGAATAAAATGGAGACGAACTCCTTTAGTGATTTCCATGACGCCCCTCATACTGAATAATATAGACTACTATTATATCATGAAATGCCTCTGATTTGTTTGTTCTACCAAGCTTTTTGCTGATTAAAACGTTTTCTGATAACAGGAGAAAATTTCCGATTTTATCCAAAGCACCTCAGCACTTTTTACTAACAAATATGGTATAATGACAGGGTTGAGGTGAAATATGGAATACAAATTATTTGATGACTACATCACGCTACAAGCCCTTTTAAAAGAAACAGGAATTATCCAAAGCGGCGGAGCAATTAAAACATTTCTAAGTGAATATCCAGTTCTTTTTAACGGTGAGCCAGAAAACCGTCGGGGAAAAAAACTCCGTGTCAATGATATCGTCTCCCTTCCCGAGCAAGGAATCGAAATTAATCTGACAGCTCCTAGTCAAGAAGAAATTCTGCAACACCAGAAAGAAATCGCAGAAAAAAAACGAGTTGCTGAACTTGTCAAAGCCATGAATAAGGATTTAAAAAAATCTCAGACTTCTAAAAAAGAAAAGCGTAAGAATACAGGGCTACCTAAAAAGCAGAAAACTACTAAAAGCCCTGTTCGCTTCCCTGGTATCTAATCATGTGGCTACAATCATTAAAAATCAAGCATTTCCGAAATTATCAGGAAGCTGATATTGACTTCCATCCTGGCTTAAATGTCTTTCTAGGCCAGAACGCACAAGGTAAAACCAATATTTTAGAAGCTGTTTATTTCCTAGCCTTGACAAGAAGCCACCGCACACGCTCAGATAAGGATCTGATTCATTTTACAGAAAATGACCTCCTTGTCTCTGGCCTCTTAGAAAAAAAGACTGGTAAAGTTCCCCTTGACATTAACTTGACACCAAAAGGTCGCATCACAAAAGTCAATCACTTGAAACAAAGTAAATTATCAGACTATATTGGAACTATGAATGTTGTTCTTTTTGCTCCTGAGGATTTACAGCTGATTAAAGGTTCTCCCAGTCTACGCCGTAAATTTATAGACATTGAGCTTGGACAAATTAAGCCTGTCTATCTATCGGATTTATCCAATTATAATCATGTCCTTAAACAACGCAATGCCTATCTGAAAGCTAATGACAAAGTTGATGAAACCTTCTTGACTGTCCTTGATGAGCAACTGGTTGACTACGGCTGTCGTGTAATCAGGCATCGGTTAGATTTTTTGCAAAAATTAGAAAGCTTTGCTCAGGACAAGCACTGGGACATTTCTCAGAATCTGGAAAAGTTGACTGTCAAGTATCTGTCATCTATTCCTTTACAAAAAATTGACAATTTAGAAGAAACTTACCGCTCTTCCTTAATAAGCAGCCGTAAACGTGATCTATTCAAAAAAAATACAGGTGTTGGTCCTCAACGTGACGATATTGCTTTTTTTATCAACCAGATGGATGCCAACTTTGGTAGCCAAGGTCAGCATCGCAGTCTTGTTTTATCACTGAAACTAGCCGAAATCAAGTTAATAGAAAGCATTACAAAGGAAACACCTATTTTGTTGCTTGACGATGTAATGAGCGAACTTGACAATAACCGTCAACTAAAATTATTAGAAACTATCTCTCAGAATATTCAAACTTTCATTACTACAACAACTTTAGAACATTTAAAAAATCTTCCACAAGATATAAAAATTTTCACCATCCAGCAAGGACAAATTGTATCTCAATCCTAGCATTACACAAACTTTACGTTTTTGTAAATTTCATTTACAAAATATTGCTTATAGTGTAAACGAATTATATCGAATTGTTATTAGAACAGCTTTTATAGTCTTTTAAATTGTAAACATATGTCAATTTAAATCGTAAATTTAAAACGAGGTTAGGAAAAATTCCCGACCTCGTTTCATTTTTTTATTGAACTGAATAGTTAGGGGCTTCATTTGTAATTTGCACATCATGAGGGTGACTTTCCTTTAATCCAGCACCACTCATCTCAATAAACTGAGCATTATCGTGAAGTTCTTGCAGATTTGCAGCACCAACATAGCCCATTCCAGAGCGGATACCACCCAGCATCTGGAAGACAATATCTGCAGCAGCTCCCTTGTAAGCCACACGGCCTTCAATTCCTTCTGGAACTAGCTTATTAGCTTCATTAACAGACCCTTGGAAGTAACGGTCACTAGAGCCCTTCTTCATAGCGGCAATAGAGCCCATACCACGATAAGTCTTAAATTTCCGACCTTGGAAGATTTCCGTCTCGCCTGGCGCTTCGTCTGTTCCTGCAAACATTGAACCTAACATAACAGCATTTCCGCCTGCAGCCAAAGCCTTGACAATATCTCCAGAATACTTAATTCCACCATCAGCAATGATGGTTTTTCCATATTCACGTGCCACAGCAGCCGCATCATAAATAGCCGTTACTTGAGGAACACCAACACCAGCAATGACACGGGTTGTACAGATAGAACCTGGGCCAATTCCGACCTTAACAACATCCACACCTGCATCAAAAAGTGCACGCGCACCCTCAGCAGTTGCAATATTTCCAGCAATCAAGGTGCGATCAGGGAAATGAGCACGAATCTCAGCAATCTTGCGCAAAACCCCAGCTGAGTGTCCATGAGCAGTATCAATAACAATCGCATCTGCACCCGCTTCAAAGAGAGCTTCTGCACGTTCAAAAGTATCTGAAGTAACACCGACAGCACCAGCGACCAAAAGACGACCAAATTCATCTTTAGCAGCATTTGGAAACTCAATAACCTTTTCAATATCTTTAATGGTAATCAAACCTGAAAGGCAGCCCTTATCATCAACCAAAGGCAACTTTTCAATCCGGTGTTCTTGCAAAATACGCTCTGCAGTTCCCAAATCTGTTCCAACAGGCGCCGTTACAAGATTCTCACTGGTCATATGGCGAGAAATAGGTTGGTCATAGTCAGAAATAAAACGCAAATCACGATTAGTTAGAATCCCTACTAACTTACGATTTTCAAGAGTTTCTACAACAGGAACACCACTGATGCGGTAACGTCCCATTAGCTCATCTGCTTCAGCAATCGTATGCTCTGGCGTTAGGAAAAAAGGATCAATAATAACGCCATTCTCAGAACGTTTAACCTTTCGAACTTCATCGGCCTGTTGCTCAATAGACATATTTTTGTGGATAACTCCAAGACCGCCAGCACGGGCAATAGCGATAGCCATCTGACTCTCTGTAACAGTGTCCATAGCGGCAGTAATGATTGGGATATTCAAGGTCAAATTCTCAGCAAGCTTGGTACTCAAATCAGCATCGTTGGGCAGTACATGGCTCTCAGCTGGAATCAGCAGCACATCATCAAAGGTAAAACCTTTTTTTAAAAATTTAGTGTCCCAGTTAGACATCCACAGTTTCCTCTTTTCCTTCTTATTTGAACTAATACCCAAAGAAAATTGAAGTTCAGATTTCTTTGAATAAGAGCTGGTTTTTTTGTTGTTAATATCATACCATTCTATAGGAAATTGTCAATCATTATTATACAAAAAATAAAAACCATCATTTTTTAAACTAAAAACGATAGTTTTTGTGATTCATAATCAATAATATTCGTTATTTAAAATAATTAATCCCCATCGCAGACTTCACTTCCGAAAGAGTCTGACCGGCAGTCTGACGTGCCTTATCGCATCCTTCTTGCAGCATCTGATAGACCTGTCCCATGTCTTTAGCAAACTCCACACGACGCTCACGAATCGGACCTAACTCTCGCTCTAAAATTTCTAACAGATAGCGTTTGGTTTTGACATCTCCCAGACCACCTCTTTGATAATGCTCTTTCATTGCAGCAATATCAGCAGCATCTTCGGGGCGGCCAAAAACATCCAGATAATGAAAGACCATATTTCCCTCAACTTTTCCAGGATCTTCCACTCTGATATGATTAGGATCTGTATACATGCTCATAACTTTCTTTTGCAGAATATCCATATCATCTGCCAGATAAATACCGTTATTGAGAGATTTAGACATCTTAGCATTGCCATCCAAACCAGGCAAACGTCCAGCTGCTTCATTTTCAGGATAAATTCCTTCCGGTTCTACCAAAACATCTGTCTGGTAAGCGTTGTTAAAAGAACGAACAATCTCCCGAGTCTGCTCAATCATAGGCTTTTGATCATGTCCTACTGGTACATAATTAGCTTTAAAAGCAGTGATATCTGCTGCCTGAGAAATAGGATAAACTAAAAACCCAGTCGGCAAACTTTCACCAAATCCTTTTTGCGCAATCTCAGTCTTGACAGTAGGATTACGCTCAAGACGAGCCAATGACACCAAATTCATGTAATACATTGACAACTCTGCCAACTCAGGAATCTGACTTTGAATAAAAATAGTCACCTTTTCAGGATCCAATCCAGCCGCTAGATAATCTAAAGCTACATTACCAATGGACTCAACAATTGTTTGGGGGTCCTTTGCATGATCTGTCAAAGCTTGCTGATCAGCCAAAAATACGAACATCTCATATTTACCTTGATCCTGCAAAAGCACGCGGTTCCGTAAACTTCCTACATAATGACCAATATGCAATTTTCCTGTCGGACGATCTCCTGTTAAAATAATTGGTTTAGTCATTTATTACTCCTCAATTTATAATGAGTTCATTATATCATTTTCAATGAAAATGAGAAAGAAGTTTCTAGAAAAAAGCAAAAAATCCAGTTTTTACAATTTTATTGACAAGCCTTTACAACATTTGTAAACTTAATTGACAAACTATTCTAGCTGTAAAACCTAAAAGTCTTAGTTCATTCTATTCTCCTTTTTTCTTTCTGCTTTGATTTTTTCTTTTTATCTCAGAATTATTTGAAAAAAGTTCTGTTTTCTAGTAAAATGAAGAAGATTATATATATAGGAGAAAGACATTGCTTACAGTATCAGATGTATCACTGCGTTTCAGTGACCGAAAATTGTTTGATGAAGTCAACATCAAATTTACAGAAGGAAATACTTATGGATTGATTGGAGCTAACGGCGCTGGAAAATCAACCTTTTTAAAAATTTTAGCTGGTGATATCGAGCCAACAACAGGCCACATTTCTCTAGGACCAAATGAACGTCTTTCAGTCCTCCGCCAGAACCACTTTGACTATGAAGAAGAACGGGCTATTGATGTTGTAATTATGGGAAATGAGCATCTCTACAACATCATGAAAGAAAAAGATGCTATTTATATGAAGCCTGATTTTTCTGATGAAGACGGTGTACGTGCGGCCGAGCTTGAGGGAGAGTTTGCTGAACTAGGTGGTTGGGAAGCTGAAAGTGAAGCCTCACAATTATTGCAAAATCTCAATATTCCGGAAGATCTTCACTACCAAAATATGAGCGAGCTCTCTAACGGAGACAAGGTTAAAGTACTCTTAGCCAAAGCCCTTTTTGGTAAACCTGATGTCTTACTTCTGGACGAGCCAACTAACGGTTTGGATATTCAGTCTATTACTTGGCTGGAAGACTTTCTTATCGATTTTGACAATACAGTTATTGTTGTATCCCACGACCGCCACTTTTTGAATAAAGTCTGCACTCATATGGCCGACCTTGACTTTGGAAAAATCAAGCTCTATGTCGGAAACTATGATTTCTGGAAAGAATCAAGTGAACTAGCGGCTAAGCTGCTCGCTGACCGAAATGCCAAAGCAGAAGAAAAAATCAAGCAACTTCAAGAATTTGTTGCTCGTTTTTCTGCCAATGCTTCAAAATCAAAACAAGCAACTTCTCGTAAAAAGATGCTTGACAAGATTGAGTTAGAAGAAATTGTTCCATCTAGCCGTAAATACCCATTTATCAGCTTCAAAGCAGAACGTGAGATCGGTAATGATCTCTTGACAGTGGAAAACCTTTCTGTCAAGATAGACGGAGAAACTATTCTTGATAATATTAACTTCATTTTACGTCCTGGCGATAAAACAGCTTTGATTGGTCAAAACGACATCCAAACAACAGCTTTAATTCGTGCTTTAATGGGTGATATTGAGTATGAAGGAACTGTCAAGTGGGGTGTCACAACCAGTCAATCTTACCTACCAAAAGATAATTCTCGTGACTTTGCTAGTGGTGAATCAATCCTTGACTGGCTGCGTCAATTTGCTAGCAAAGAAGAGGATGACAACACCTTCCTCCGAGGTTTCCTTGGACGCATGCTTTTTTCTGGAGATGAGGTTAACAAGTCTGTCAATGTCTTGTCAGGAGGAGAAAAAGTTCGGGTTATGCTATCTAAGCTGATGTTGCTTAAATCCAACGTTTTAGTCTTGGACGATCCAACCAATCACTTAGATTTGGAATCAATCTCCAGCTTAAATGATGGCTTGAAAAACTTCAAAGGATCCATTATTTTTGCCAGTCACGACCATGAATTTATTCAAACCTTGGCCAACCATATCATTGTCCTGTCTAAAAATGGTGTGATTGACCGCATTGACGAAACCTATGATGAATTCTTGGAAAATCAAGAAGTTCAGGCAAAAGTCAAAGAACTTTGGAAAGATTAATCTCTTGTCAATTTACGTTTACAAAGCTTTACAGAGGCATGAAACAACGTTTCTGCCTCTTTCTATATAAGAAATATGAATCACATTAAAGAATATTTTAAAAAAAATTGGCCTTATTTTTGTGCCTTCCTTCTTCCATTTTTCATCATGTTCTTTATCTACTTGATGTATGGAATTTATTGGAATAGTGAGACGTCTCCCTTGCTTGGTGATGGTTTTCATCAGTATGTCATTTTTGACACCAACCTAAGAAATATCCTTCATGGCACAGATAGTATTTTCTATACTTTCTCCAGCGGACTTGGGCAGAATTTCTATGCTTTATCCAGTTATTATTTAGGTAGCTTCTTATCTCCCTTGGTTTATTTCTTTGATTTGAAATCAATGCCAGATGCCATCTATCTATTTACCTTAATCAAGTTTGGATTAATTGGACTCTCTGCCTTTATCAGCATCAAAGGAATATTCAAAAAGATTCCAGCTTTACTCATCATCACTCTTTCGACTTCATTTTCTTTAATGAGTTTTTCAGTCAGTCAATTGGAAATTAAAACCTGGCTGGATGTGTTTATCCTTGCACCTTTAATTGTTCTAGGTTTACATAGGTTGATAACTGGAAAAGGAAGAGTACTATACTTTACAACACTGTCAATTCTCTTCATCCAAAATTATTATTTTGGATATATGATGGCAATCTTTTTGGCCTTTTGGTACCTTCTTCAATTATCTTGGGATTTCAAAAATAGAATTAAAAGTTTACTTGACTTTACAATCGTATCTGCTTTAGCAGGTCTGACTAGCCTAATCATGATTCTGCCAACTTACCTAGACATAAGTACTCATGGTGAAACCTTGACAAAAGTTTCTTCTTTGCTGACAGAAAAAAGTTGGTTCTTAGATGTGTTTGCTAAAAATTTTATTGGCAGTTTTGATACAACCAAGTATGGTTCTATCCCTATGATTTATGTCGGCACCTTCCCATTGATTCTTGCTATCTTATTTTTCACCTTAAAATCTGTTAAGTTTCACGTGAAACTTTGCTACTTTTTACTCATTGCAATTTTCATAGCTAGTTTTTATCTTCAATATTTAGACTTACTTTGGCAGGGAATGCATGCTCCGAACATGTTTCTTCACCGTTATTCTTGGTTATTTTCTCTGGTAGTTATCTATATGGCTGCTGAGACTTTAAATCGTTGGAAAGATGTGAAAGTAATGAATGTTGCCATTAGTTTCACTTTGCTCAGCCTCGGATTCATTATGACGTTTATTCAGAGAAAACATTATGACTTTTTGGGTCCTGAGAATTATATTCTAACATTAGAATTTCTGCTGGCTTATCTCTTGATTAGCTTTGTCTTAGCAAAATCTTCGATTCAACCAAAAATCATTCTCCCTGTCTTGCTTTTCTTTGTTACTTTTGAATTGTCGCTTAATTCCTATTATCAAGTTGGAGGAATTGCTAAAGAATGGGTATTTGCCACTCGTTCATCTTATGCTAGCCACCTTGACGAGATTGACAAGCTTGTCAATTATTCCAAAAAGAAAAATATTGACTTCTTTAGAACTGAAAGATTGAATCCACAAACGGGAAATGACAGTATGAAATTCAACTACAATGGAATTTCCCAGTTCTCATCTGTCAGAAATACTCAGGCAAGTTCCACTTTAGATAAACTTGGTTTTAAATCAGCAGGAACAAATCTGAATCTCCGTTATCAAAACAACAGTATTTTAATGGACAGTATTTTTGGTGTTCGCTACAATCTATCTGAAACAGATCCTCAAAAATTTGGTTTTCTTCCTGAAAAAACTGAAAAAGAAATGTCTCTCTACCAAAATGATGCTGCACTTGGTTTAGCTTTTCTGACCAATGATATTTACCATGATGTCAAGTTTACAAATTTGACTTTAGATAATCAGACAGAATTTTTGAATCGATTGACTGGCTTTGATTTTAAATATTATGACAAAGTAGATGCTATAACTACTAATGAAAATGTCAAGCAAATTGGTAACAGAGTGACTGTGGATGTTGACAGAGAACAGAATACAAGCTTTGCTAGCGTAGTCTATACTGTCAATGTACCTGCTAACAGTCAACTATATGTCAATGTCGCTGGGATTGATTTTAGTAATGATGATCAGACAGATGTTGACATTACTGTCAATAACTTTACAGAACATTATACAACTAATAATGTTTTCCCTTTCTTTAATGCTGGCTATTTTAGTCAAAGTCAAACAGTATCTATTCGCTTTACATTCCCAGACAATTCGACAGTTTCATTTGATACGCCAGAATTTTTTGCCGTTAATGCTGAGCAATATCAAAATGTCATTCAAAAATTAAAAGAGCAGCCCGTTTCCACAACTACTGATTTAAACACAGTAAAAACAAATTATAGAGCGGAAAAGGATACTTCATTATTCTTTACCATTCCTTATGATAAGGGATGGTCAGCCACTCTTAATGAGAAGCCTGTCACACTAAAACGAGCTCAAAACGGTTTTATGAAATTAGATGTGAAAAAAGGAGAAGGAAAAGTTGTCCTCACTTTCATTCCTAATGGACTGAAAGAAGGTGGCATTGCCTTCATATCTGGCATAATCTTATTTGTTTGCTATAATTTTCTACGTAGGAGACGACATAGAATGTAAATATATAAAAAATAAGGCTCTTCATTAAAATGCTAGTGAAGGCCTTTTCTTGAACAATAAAAAAACACTCACTAGGAGTGTCTCTAGCTCCGGCAGTAGGACTCGAACCTACGACATCATGATTAACAGTCATGCGCTACTACCAACTGAGCTATGCCGGATAATATAGTCCGTACGGGATTCGAACCCGTGTTACCGCCGTGAAAAGGCGGTGTCTTAACCCCTTGACCAACGGACCATATGGTATGCTCTCTTTCAGAACATATTCCATTATATCAGGTTTTTAAGCTTTGTCAACTCTTTTCCCTTTATTTTCGAAAATATCTTTCAGATATTTCACTCTTAAACGAGTGACCGGACAGCGATGATTTTCGTAAAAAATAATTTCTCGATTTTTCTTGTCATAATCAACAATGTTGCCAATATTAACCAGATAAGATTTATGTGGTGAAAAAAATCGTTTGGATTGCTGATCTTTTTCTTGAATATCTGTTATTGTTCCATAAAATTCCTTAAGAAAATTTTTACCGACAATCCGAAGTTTATGAGAGCTCCCTGTCGTTTCGATATATAAAATATCGTTATAAGGCATTCGAACATCATTGCCACGATAACTATATTCAAAATAATCTACCATATTGGTATTTTCAATTAGTGTACTCTTAGTGTAAAGAATACTGTCTTTGATTCTATTTTTAAAAGCATCATTGTTGATATCTTTATCGATAAAATCAAGTGCTGATACTTTATATTTAAAAGTCATAGTAGCAAATTCAGATTTTGAGGTTACAAAAACTATAATGGCATAAGGATTATGATGACGGATAAATTGAGCTACTTCCAGCCCTTTTGTTTCCTCCCCCTTAATGTCAATATCCAAAAAATAAAGCTGGTTAACGTCTCCATTTTCAATATATTTTTTGAATTCTTTTATTTTTCCTGTAACCTGAACCTGGATGTCAATTCCAAGTTCCTCAGCAATTTCTGCTAATGTCGTTTCCATCCTGACTTGATGAGATACGGTATCCTCTAAAACTAACACTTTCATAAATTCTATCTCCTAATTGTTAAAATCTGTGTGAAATTGTTTGGCTCAATTTGTGTATCAAGAGTTATAAATTCATACCTATCTAAAATTTCCTTGATGTTATTCAATCCATAGCCTCTATTTTCTCCTTTAGTTGAAAACTCGGGCTGATAGAGTTCTTCCAAATCCAATTTTCCTTCTTTACGAGAATTTTGAACAACAAAAATGGTTCTATCATCCAGTTGAACCAGAGAAACATGGACAATTTTTTCCAGGCTGTCAATGGCACTCTCAATAGCATTATTTAATAAAATACTAGCAATTCTCACAAGATCTAACAACTTGATTGGAAGGCGTTCCACTTTATCCTTAACTTCAAAAGTCAGCTGAATCTGATGTTCACGCGCTTGAAAGATTGTCTCGGTCATGACACTTCTTAAAGCTGAATCTCCTACATTATTCAAATCAAAAACTGTATATTTATCTGAACGCAGGTTCAAATTTGCATCAGCCAAGACCTCTTGATAAATGTGCTCAATTTCCTTGATATCTCCAGTTTGAATAGCCACTTGCATACTCGTCAACATGCTAGCATAATCATGACGAAATCCTTTGATTTCATAGTACAATCTCACAATTTCATCAGTATATTCCTGAAGTCGAAGCTGTTCAGATTCTTTTTGACGCAAATGCTCTTCTTTTTCGTATTTCTCACGGCTGTCCTTGAACGTCACCAAGGTAGAAAGAAAGGCCAAGAAACAAATAGTAGCAATCATACTGCTAAAACTGTTGAAATGCTTTATATTACTAATCCAGTGAGAGAGATTTAAAATCAGCCAATTCATTGCATATAAACTACTAATCATCAGGATCTGAGATTTAAAGAAACTTCTTTTAAGATAATCTATTCTGAAATCAAAAATATCAATAACCTTTACCATAAAGAACAAGGATATTAAGTTGATACATGTCAGAAACAAGCCCATGTACTGAGCTACAAAATCATCTCCTAAAACAGATGAAATAATAACTGAAAAGAAAGTAGTAGAACTATCAATTGACAGACATAAAAAGAAGGAAAGTAAGAAAGATTGATATTTTTTAATTTTTTCAACTCTACAAAAATACCAAACTATAAATAGAGGGAGAAAAAATGACAGTGCATATGATGGAAATGAGATTTCAAATGAAAACACATGCCCTAAAAAAGCAATTATAAACGGAATTATAATCTCAAGACCAAAGCAAACACCTACAAAAAAGTAAGTATGCTTAATTTTAGTGATTTTTGATAAAATCACTAAAAATGCAGCTACATTAATAAAAGGATGAACAATTAATCCTATTATTTCAAGTGACATAAATTTCTCCCCTAAACTTTAAAATTCTTATCTTCCAAAAATCCAATCCCATGGATTTGGAATACCTCTTATATCCCAAAAGGTTTGAACAAGTGAATTGCTATTTGCAGCAATTTGAAAAGAATAGATTTTCATAACTATCTCCTATCTTTTTATCTTGTAAGTCACCTTACATTTATCATTATAGAAAAATAGAAAGAGTTAGTGACAATTTTCCCTGAAATGTCATTTTTTATCCCCAAAATGACATTATACCAAAAAAATAGAAGAAAAAAACACGAAATATTGTAAAATATTTCGCATTTTTTTACCTTTCTGATCTCAGCAGGATTCGAACCTGCGACCGTTCGCTTAGAAGGCGAATGCTCTATCCAGCTGAGCTATGAGACCAATACCATCTCATTCTATCAGAAAATAGGGTTGCCGTCAAGATTACTTATGATAAGGACTCCCCTGCTGAATCATAAAAGCTCGATAGATTTGCTCTATTAAAACAAGGCGCATCAGTTGATGAGGTAGCGTTAATTTGCCAAAACTCATTAGAAGATTTGCCCGTTTTTTTACTGCAGGAGATAAACCTAAACTTCCCCCAATAACAAAAGTGATATCAGAAAAGCCATGCACTGTAGTATCCACCATGAGCTGACTAAACTTTTCTGACGGAAATTGCTTTCCTTCAATTGCCAAAGCAATAACGAATTCACGCTCGTTGATTTTAGCAAGAATTTTATTTCCTTCTTTTTTAAGAATCTGCTGATTTTCTAAATCACTAGCTTTATCAGGTGTTTTTTCATCCGCTAGCTCAATCATTTCTACCTTGCAGAATCGATTGAGACGCTTCATGTATTCAGCAATTCCATCCTTTAAATATTTTTCTTTCAGTTTTCCAACTGTTACAAGTTTTATTTTCATAAGTTTATTCTATCATATTCATCTATACTTCACACTTTATTAACAAGTAAAATTTATCTGGGAATCGGCTAATCTGTGTATTTTCTAATGCCTATCAACAGTTTTTCTAAGTTTTCCACAAGGTGTGGAAAACTTAGAGGATTTAAGTTATAATTAAGTTTAGCTAACTATAATTTCATCAATTGTAATTCAAGGAGGAAAACATGAAAAACTCTTCAAATGCCATCAAAAAGGCTTTATTGCTTTTTGCAGTGTTAATTGTAGGTTTTATCGGTGGAAGTTTAGGAAATTATGTTACTACATTAGTAACTTCACGTGTAAAAATGAATGGAAATTCAACAACTAGTGTAGCTACTTCATATAAAAACTCTACAGATATTTCAGAAGCTGTGAAAAAGGTTCAAAATGCAGTTGTTTCAGTAATTACTTATGCTGAATCTTCTAGCAGCGTTATCAATGATGAATCTTCCAACGATGAATCACAAATCTCCAGTGAAGGTTCTGGCGTAATTTATAAAAAAGATGGAAAATCAGCCTATCTGGTAACCAACACCCACGTTCTGAACGGATCAACTAATGTAGATATCTTGCTAGCTGATGGAAACAAGGTTCCAGGTGAAGTAGTTGGATCAGATGTTTATTCAGATATCTCTGTCGTTAAAATTAGCTCTGAAAAAGTAACTGATGTCGCTGAATTTGGAGATTCTGGTTCTCTGACAGTTGGTGAGACAGCTATCGCTATCGGAAGTCCTCTTGGAACAGAATATGCTAACTCTGTAACACAAGGAATCATTTCTAGCCTAGGCAGAAACGTTACGTTACAATCTGAAAATGGTGAAAATATTTCAACAACTGCACTGCAAACAGATGCTGCAATCAATCCTGGTAACTCTGGCGGCCCATTGATTAACATCCAAGGACAAGTTATTGGGATTACTTCAAGTAAAATTTCAACAAATGGGCAAACCTCTGTTGAAGGGATGGGATTTGCGATTCCGTCTAATGATGTCGTAAATATTATCAATCAACTAGAGAAAAATGGAACAGTCACACGTCCTGCTTTAGGAATTCAAATGATGGATTTATCTAATTTAACAACTTCTGATTTTTCTAAATTAAATCTTCCTTCTTCAGTGAAATCAGGTATTCTTGTTCGCTCTGTTCAGCAAGGGATGCCTGCTGATGGCAAACTTCAAAAAAATGATGTCATTACAAAAGTAGATAACACAGATGTGGAATCCACTAGTGACCTTCAGTCTGCTCTCTACAAGCATAGCATTGGAGATGAGGTAGAGATTACTTATTATCGAGATGGTAAATCTCAAACAGTCAAAATCAAACTCACTAAATCAACAAAAGAGTTAAGCTCAAATTAACCTATTTACAAGATTGTCAACACACCTTTACACAATCGTAAAGGTGTGTTATTCTATATACAAATGGAAAACTTTCAATATATTGCACTTAAAGACATTCGAACCAATCCTTATCAGCCTCGTAAACAATTTTCACAAAAAAAGATTGAAGAATTGGCAGCATCAATCAAAGAAAATGGTCTCATTCAGCCAATCATTCTTCGGAAATCTTCACTTTTTGGTTATGAAATTTTAGCAGGAGAACGGAGATTTAGAGCTACCTCTTTTCTTGGCCTAGAAACGATCCCAGCTGTCGTCAAAGAATTATCTGATGATGAAATGCTGAAACAGGCCATTATCGAAAATCTTCAAAGAGAAGACTTGAATCCTATAGAAGAAGCTGAGTCTTATCAAAATTTGATTGACAAAGGCTTGACACATGATGAAATTGCTAAAATTATGGGAAAATCTAGACCCTATATCAGCAATATTGTCAGACTTTTACAGCTGTCTAAAGAAGTTCGCCAAGCTATCAAGGAAGAAGAGATTTCTCAAGGACATGCTCGCCTACTGGTTCCCTTGAAAGAAGAGGAACAGTTACTATGGCTGGAAAAGATCTGTCGAGAAGATTTATCGGTTCGAGCAGTTGAAAAGCTTCTCCAGAAAAAAAAGAGCATCAAAAAGAAATCTAATAAAGAACTGTTTGCTAAATCTGAAGAGGAAAAAATTAAAAAAATTCTCGGTCTGGAAGTTTCTATTCAGTTAAAAAACCAGAGTAAAGGAAAGCTGATTATTCCTTTTGAAAGCGAAGAAGAATATCAAAGAATTATAAACAGTTTTAAATAAAACTGTTATTTTCTTTTTTTAAAATAACAAAATTATCCACTGTTAAATCAATTAGGAAGCCTATTAAAATAAGAAATTTTAGCTTTATTCACATTCTGTGGATAACTTCAGCTAACAATGTGAATTCTTTTCCAGTTCTTGTGGAAAACTTTGAACCTTTATGATAAAATAAGATGCGTATGAATCAGAAAATTATAGAAAAGGAGGGAAGTTATGACCAAAGAACAGGACTTTTGGAATCGTATTTTAGAATTGGCTCATGCTCAGCTAAAACAGACAACTTATGATTTCTTTGTTGCTGAAGCCAAGCTTGTCAAAGTTGAAGAAAAGCAAGCTGTTATTTTCCTAGATAGTCCAGTAAAACAACTATTTTGGGAGCAAAACTTAGTAGGAGTTATTCTTACTGCAGGATTTGAAATTTTTAATGATCAGATTGCTGGAAAATATATTTTTGAAGAAGAAACTAACACTGAAACTCCGAAATCTGCAGTAACCAGTCCTCAAATCAGCACTGTTCAGCCAAGCTTGCCACCTATTGATACTGGCTTAAAGTCAAAATATACCTTTGATAATTTTGTTCAGGGAGACGGAAATATCTGGGCTAAAGCTGCTGCCTTAGCGGTATCTGAGAATCTAGCCACAACCTATAATCCTCTTTTTATCTACGGAGGACCTGGCCTGGGCAAAACTCATTTATTAAATGCTATTGGCAATCAAATTTTAGAAAATATTCCAGATGCGCGTGTCAAGTATATACCGGCTGAAACCTTTATTAACGACTTCCTTGAACATTTAAGATTGGGAGAGATGGATAGCTTTAAAAAAATCTATCGTAGTCTGGATCTTCTGCTGATTGATGACATACAATCTTTGGGAGGGAAAAAAGTTTCAACTCAGGAAGAATTTTTCAACACTTTCAATGCTCTTCATGGTGAAAATAAACAGATTGTTTTAACCAGCGACCGCAGTCCTGATCATCTGGATAATTTGGAAGAACGCTTGGTAACACGTTTCAAATGGGGATTAACTCAGAATATTACACCGCCAGATTTTGAAACACGAATTGCAATTCTGCGAAACAAAATAGAAGATTTAGATTATATTTTCCCGAATGATACCTTAGAATATCTTGCAGGACAATTCGACTCCAACGTCCGCGACTTGGAAGGTGCTTTGAATGACATCAGTCTCATCGCTAGAGTTCGACATCTAAAAGAAATCACTATTGATATCGCTGCGGAAGCTATTCGAGCTCGCAAGCAGGATTCAAGCCAGGTAACAGTAATCCCGATTGATAAGATTCAGTCTGAAGTTGGGAAATTTTATGGTGTTAGTGTCAAAGAGATGAAAGGCAGCCGTCGAGTACAAAATATCGTTTTAGCTAGACAGGTAGCTATGTATCTGACTCGTGAGCTGACTGACAATAGTCTTCCTAAAATTGGTCGTGAGTTTGGTGGGAAAGACCATACGACCGTTATCCATGCACATGGAAAAATCAAAACCATGATTGAGTCAGACGACAATTTACGTTTAGAAATTGAAAGCATCAAAAATAAAATTAAATAGCGTGTGGAAAACTACAGAATTTTTTCAAAACTTATCCACACTTTGTGAACAAGTCTCAAAACTTGTTAGAATAAGGATGAAACTATTTTTCCACATAATTCACACAAACTACTATTACTATTAATCTTATAATCATAAATAAAAAGGAGATCCCATGATTCATTTTTCTATTAATAAAAATCTCTTCTTACAAGCTTTAAATACCACTAAAAGGGCTATCAGCCATAAAAATGCAATTCCTATTCTTTCTACTGTAAAAATCGATGTTACCAAAGAAGGAATCACCTTAATCGGTTCAAATGGTCAAGTGTCGATTGAAAACTTTATTTCTACTCAAAATGAAAATGCAGGCTTGCTTGTCAACTCAACAGGTTCAATTTTATTAGAAGCGACTTTCTTTATTAATGTTGTTTCCAGCTTGCCAGATATTATTTTGGATTTTAAAGAAATTGAACAAAAACAAATCGTCTTGACTAGCGGCAAATCAGAGATTACCCTGAAAGGAAAAGACGCTGACCAGTATCCACGAATCCAGGAAATTTCTGCCAGCAATCCCTTGATTCTTGAAACAAAAATTCTCAAAGATGTCATTAACGAAACAGCTTTTGCAGCCAGTGTTCAAGAAAGCCGTCCAATTTTGACTGGTGTTCACTTTGTTTTGACAGATAACCGTTCTTTGAAAACAGTTGCAACAGACTCCCACAGAATGAGTCAAAAGAAAATTACTCTGGAGAAAAACGGAGATAATTTCGACGTAGTCATTCCAAGTCGCTCTTTACGGGAATTTACGGCTGTTTTTACCGATGAAATTGAAACGGTAGAGGTTTTCTTTGCTAACAATCAAATTCTTTTCAGAAGCGAAAATATCAGCTTCTACACCCGTCTCTTAGAAGGAAATTATCCAGATACAGATCGTTTGATTCCGACTGAATTTACGAGTGTCCTTACTTTTAATACTTCTGATTTACGTGCAGCTATGGAACGCGCTCGTCTCTTGTCTAATGCCACACAGAATGGAACAGTTAAATTGGAGATTGCAGACGGTATTGTCAGTGCCCATGTAAATTCACCAGAGGTCGGCCGTGTTAACGAAGAAATTGATACAGAAAGTGTAACTGGCGAAGATTTGACCATTAGCTTTAATCCAACTTATCTGATTGATGCTTTGAAGGCCATTGACAGTGAAAAAGTAACGATTAGTTTTATCTCATCCGTTCGTCCTTTCACCTTGGTACCGAGTGAAGACACAGAAAACTTTATTCAGCTGATTACACCTGTCAGAACTAATTAAGATGAAAAGCAGTAGGCCAAGTTAAAGATTTTTACTTCTTGGTCCTAAGGTCTTTTCATTTACAAAGTACGATAGATGCTTAAGTTTTCTTCCTGGACAATGATAGTTCCTTGAAAGGAGAAAAAAATGTATGAAATTGGTCATTTTGTAGAGATGAAAAAGCCCCATGCCTGCACCGTAAAAGCGACTGGGAAAAAGGCGAATCGCTGGGAAATCACAAGGGTTGGTGCAGATATCAAAATCCGTTGCACCAATTGTGAACATCTTGTAATGATGAGTCGTCACGATTTTGAAAGAAAAATGAAGAAAATAATTGATTAGACGAAAACTCATCGTATGTTATTGTGGAAAACTAATTTGCATTGCTGAAGATCAGATTTAGATTTAATTTTTCAAGCAAAAATGGATAGGACTTTTTAAGTCCTATCCATTTTTGCTTTTATTTAAGATTTTCAAATTTACCGTTTTTGACTTCTTTATAACCTGCTTTTTCGAGTAATTTAGCAGTTTCTTTATAGCTGATGTAATCAGCTTTTTGATTACCAGATGTTTGAAGAAGCTGTTTACTTTGTAGTTCTTCAATATCAGCTTTACTGAAATCAATTGTCAGTTTTTCAGTTAGATAATCATCTTTGTACTCGATTTTATGAGTTAATCCTTTGATACCCTCAATAGATTTAGCATAGGCTTCTGTCTGCTCTTTAGCAGTGTCTTTTGTCAAGCCAACTGGTTTATAGTAGAAGGTGTTGTTTGTTTCGTTTATAAGAAGCTCATCACCTTTATATTCAACAGTGATACGACTATCTTGCTTAGTACTTTGGTCAATCAGCTGGAAATAAGCTTTTTTAGGACTGCTGCAGGCAGCTAAAACAAACAAAGCGGAAATCGCAAGGAAGGAAAGAAAAAGTGTTTTGAAAGTATTCTTTTTCATTAGGGACTCCTTTAATAAGAATATTAGCTATATTATACCATTTTTTTCTTCAATTTATTTTACATTTTTGTAAAGAAAGCTAGAAAAAATAACTAAAATCCGCTGTTTAGGATAAGGATTTATGGTATAATGGTTTGGATTGAAAAGATGAATGGAGAAGATAAGAATGGCTTTGACAGCAGGAATCGTTGGTTTACCCAATGTTGGTAAGTCAACTTTATTTAATGCAATTACAAAAGCAGGTGCAGAAGCAGCTAATTATCCTTTTGCGACAATTGATCCAAATGTCGGGCGGGTAGAAGTTCCGGATGCTCGTTTGGATAAATTAACAGAACTCATCAAACCACAGAAGAAGGTTCCAACAACCTTCGAGTTTACTGACATTGCTGGAATTGTGAAAGGTGCTTCAAAAGGAGAAGGACTAGGGAATAAATTCTTGGCTAATATCCGTGAAGTAGATGCTATCGTTCATGTAGTACGTGCTTTTGATGATGAAAATGTCATGCGGGAACAAGGCCGTGAATCTGATTTTGTAGATCCAATGGCAGATATTGAGACCATTAATCTAGAATTGATTTTAGCAGACTTAGAAAGTATTAACAAACGTTATGCGCGTGTAGAGAAGATGGCTCGTACTCAAAAAGATAAGGATTCAGTGGCAGAATTTAATGTTTTACAGAAAATTAAGCTTGTCCTGGAAGATGGTCTGTCAGCTCGTACAATTGAATTCACAGAAGAAGAGCAAAAAATCGTCAAAGGACTCTTTCTTTTAACGACTAAGCCGGTTCTCTATGTGGCCAATGTCAGTGAATATGAGGTAGCAGATCTAGATAATATTGACTATGTGAAGCAGATTCGTGAATTTGCAGCTACAGAAAATGCTGAAGTTGTTGTCATTTCAGCACGTGCAGAGGAAGAGATTTCTGAATTGGACGATGAAGATAAGTCAGAATTTCTGGAAGCTATCGGCTTGACAGAATCAGGTGTGGATAAACTGACCAGAGCAGCTTATCATCTGTTGGGACTTGGAACCTACTTTACAGCTGGTGAAAAGGAAGTGCGTGCTTGGACCTTTAAGCGTGGAATGAAAGCTCCGCAAGCAGCTGGCATTATTCACTCAGACTTTGAAAAAGGCTTTATTCGAGCAGTGACTATGTCTTATGATGACTTAGTGCACTATGGCAGCGAAAAAGCAGTTAAAGAAGCTGGACGTTTGCGCGAAGAAGGAAAAGAATATATCGTTCAAGATGGCGATATTATGGAATTTAGATTTAATGTGTAAAGTATTTGTAAAGTCTAAAAATTCTAGGTTGGAAATTTTTTTCCAGCCCTTTTGGCTTCTATAAAGGAGAAAAATGGTAAAGTTAATAGTCGGTCTGGGAAATCCAGGAGAAAAATATATTGAAACGAAACATAATATTGGGTTTATGCTAATTGACAAGATTTGTAAAGATCTTGATTTAAAGTTTACAGCTGATAAAATCTTTCAAGCAGATATCGCCTCTACTTTTCTAAATGGTGAAAAAGTCTATTTTGTCAAACCAACTACATTTATGAATGAGAGCGGAAAGGCCGTTCAAGCTTTACTGGCATACTATGGTTTAGATATAGAGGATTTATTGGTCATCTATGATGATTTGGATATGGAAGTTGGTAAGATTCGTTTGCGCAGCAAGGGTTCAGCTGGTGGCCATAACGGTATTAAATCTATTATCAAACACATTGGAATTCAAGAGTTTAAACGGATAAAGATAGGTATTGGCCGTCCAAAAGAAGGTATGACAGTGGTTCACCATGTTCTAGGAAAATTTGATACAGATAATTATATAACAATTCTGAAGACTCTTGATAAGGTTGACAATGCTGTAAATTATTATTTACAGTCAGGCAATTTTGAACAAACAATGCAGAAATACAATGGATAATAAAATGAACCTGATTGACTTATTTTGTCAAAACCAGCAAATTTCAGATTGGAAGAAAAATCTCCATAAAAGCAGCAGACAGTTGATAATGGGACTGTCTGCATCAACAAAAGCGATTACTATAGCGGCTGGATTAGAAGAAGCGGATAAAATCCTTGTGCTGGCTTCTAGTCAAAATGAAGCAGATCGTTTGGCTAGTGATTTGATTTCTTTGTTGGGAGAAGACAAGGTCTATACTTTCTTAGCAGATGATACTCCTATAGCAGAATTTGTTTTTGCTTCACAGGAAAAAATATTTTCGAGATTAGATGCTCTAAACTTTTTAATAGACCATCAAAAGTCTGGAATTCTAGTTACTAATGTCGCAGCCAGCAAATTACTCTTGCCTGATCCTATTGATTTTAAAAATACCAATATAAATTTGACAGTTGGACAAGAATATGACCTAAATAATCTTGTAAAGATGTTGTCAAGTTCAGGATACAAGAAGGTGTCTCAAGTTTTAAGTCAGGGAGAATATAGTCTAAGAGGAGACATCTTAGACATTTTTGAGCGCTCAGCAGAGGCACCTTATCGCCTGGAGTTTTTTGGCGATGAAATTGATGGTATTCGGATTTTCAATCCAGAAAATCAAACTTCAATTGATAACATAGAAAGTATTTTGATTAAACCTGCTTCTGATATCCTGCTTTCTGAGAAAGATTATGCTCGAGGACGGGAAAATCTGGAAGCTATTTTAGAAAAAGCTGTTGATCCTGCTTTGAAATCTTACTTAGAAGAGCTACTAATAAGTGCCAAAGAGGAGTTCCATCATGCAGATATTCGCAAATTCCTTTCTTATTTTTATCAGAAAGAATGGACTATTTTAGACTACTTGCCTGTTCATAGTCCTGTGTTTTTTGATGATTTTCAAAAAATTGTGGATCGACATGCTCAATTTGAACTGGAAACAGCTAGTTTGTTGACAGATAATTTACAAAATTGTAAAGCTTTATCAAGTCAGAAATATTTTGCAGATAAGTACCAAGATTATCGTCAATATAAACCAGCAACCTTCTTTTCAAGCTTTCAAAAAGGTTTGGGAAATCTGAAATTTGATGCTTTGTATCAATTCAATCAGTACCCAATGCAAGAATTTTTCAGCCAGTTTCCCTTGTTCAAGGAAGAGATTAATCGTTATAAAAAATCTGGCTATACAATAATTTTACAAGCAAATTCTTCGGTAGGTTTACAAAGTTTACATAAAAATTTACAGGAATATGATATTCATTTAGACTATATAAAAGAGGCTGAGATTCACAAAAATGCAGTTCAGCTTATAGAAGGAAATCTTGTTCAGGGTTTTAATTTCGTAGATGAGAAAATTGTTCTTATTACAGAGTACGAAATTATTCACAAGAAAATAAAACGAAAAATCCGGCGACAGAATATCTCAAATGCCGAACGACTGAAAGATTATAATGAGCTAGAAAAAGGGGATTATGTTGTCCATAATATTCATGGGATAGGACGTTATTTGGGAATAGAAACGATTGAAATATCTGGTGTCCACCGTGATTATCTGACGATTCAATATCAAAATTCTGATCGTATTTCGATTCCAGTTGACCAGATTGATCTCCTATCAAAGTATGTTGCCAGCGATGGAAAAACACCTAAGGTAAATAAGCTAAATGACGGTCGCTTCCAGAAGAGTAAGCAAAAAGTTCAGCATCAGGTTCAGGATATTGCGGATGATTTGATTAAACTATATGCTGAACGCAGCCAGCTAAAAGGTTTTGCTTTCTCAACGGATGATTCTAATCAAGAGGAATTTGACAATGATTTTCCCTATGTTGAAACAGAGGACCAGCTAAGAAGTATTCAGGAAGTGAAGAAGGATATGGAAAGCAGTCGTCCAATGGACCGGCTCTTAGTTGGTGATGTCGGCTTTGGAAAAACAGAAGTAGCTATGCGGGCTGCTTTTAAGGCTGTCAACGATCATAAACAGGTGGCTGTATTAGTACCAACAACGGTTTTAGCCCAGCAGCACTATACTAACTTTAAAGAACGCTTTAATGATTTTGCGGTTAATGTCGAGGTACTCAGCCGTTTCAGGAGTAAAGCAGAACAAAAACAGACTCTGGAGAAGCTGCAGAAGGGACAAGTTGATATTATCATCGGAACCCACCGACTCTTATCAAAAGATGTAGAATTTGCGGATTTAGGTTTAATCATCATTGATGAGGAGCAGCGTTTTGGAGTTAAACATAAGGAAACATTAAAAGAATTGAAAAAGAAAGTTGATGTCTTAACTTTGACAGCAACTCCTATTCCTCGAACTCTTCATATGTCTATGCTGGGGATACGCGATTTGTCAGTCATTGAGACCCCGCCTACCAATCGCTATCCTGTTCAGACCTATGTTTTAGAAAGCAATCCTACAGTAATTCGAGAAGCTGTCTTACGTGAAATAGACCGAGGTGGACAGGTTTACTATCTTTACAACAAGGTTGACACAATTGAACAGAAAGTTTCGGAATTAAGAGAGTTAATCCCAGAAGTTTCTATAGGCTATGTTCATGGTCAAATGAGTGAGATTCGTTTAGAAAATACTTTACTGGATTTCATCAATGGAGAATACGATATTTTGGTGACCACAACCATTATTGAAACTGGAGTTGATATTCCAAATGCCAATACTTTGTTTGTAGAAAATGCTGACCATATGGGGCTGTCAACCTTGTATCAACTTCGTGGACGGGTTGGCCGCAGTAATCGGATTGCCTACGCTTATCTGATGTACAGACCAGATAAGATCCTAACAGAAGTTTCTGAAAAGCGTCTAGAGGCTATTAAGGGATTTACAGAGTTAGGTTCTGGATTTAAGATTGCCATGCGAGATTTGTCTATTCGAGGGGCTGGCAATATTTTAGGAAGTATGCAATCTGGCTTTATTGATTCTGTTGGTTTTGAAATGTATTCACAGCTTCTAGAAGAAGCCATTGCTAAAAAGCAGGGGAGAGAGAATAAGCGTCAAAAGAGCAATGCAGAGATTAATCTGCAGATTGATGCCTATCTGCCTAGTGACTATATTTCTGATGAAAGACAGAAAATTGAAATTTACAAGAGAATTCGTGAGATTGACAGTCGTGTAAACTATGAAAATCTACAGAATGAATTGATTGATCGCTTTGGTGAATACCCTGATGTTGTAGCCTATCTGTTGGAGATTGGACTTGCTAAGTCTTATTTAGATCAGGCATTTGTAAAGTCAGTGGAACGCCAGCAGAATGCAGTAATTATTCATTTTGAGAAGATTTCGCAGCAACTTTATCTAACGCAGGATTATTTTGAAGCACTTTCGATGACGAATTTAAAAGCTCGAATTGGTGAAAAAAATGGCTTAATTGAAGTGATTTTTGATGTGAGGAACAAAAAAGATTATGAGATTTTAGAAGGTCTAGTTAATTTTGGAGAAAAGATGCTGGAAATTAAACACCGCAAGGCAGAATAAAGGTTACAATTCAGTGAAGTTTGGCTTTTTAAGCTCTATTTTTCTCAAAAAATGGTAGAATAATAAATTAAGAGAAAATGAGGTAATAGGATGAGATTAGATAAATATTTGAAAGTGTCACGGATTATCAAGCGACGTCCAGTGGCTAAAGAAGTAGCTGACAAGGGCCGGATAAAAGTGAACGGTATCTTGGCTAAGAGCTCAACAGATTTGAAAGTGGATGACTTGGTTGAAGTACGCTTTGGTAATAAACTCTTGACTGTAAAGGTTCTGGAGATGAAAGATAGTACCAAAAAAGAAGATGCAGCTAAAATGTACGAAATAGTCAGTGAAACAAGGATAGAAGAAGATGCCTAAAAATATCGTCCAACTCAATAATCGTTTTATTCAAGATGAAAATCAACGCCGCAGATATGTGGATCAGGAACGGCGGAAACGCAACCGTTTTATGGGCTGGGTTCTGATTTTGGTGATCCTCTTATTTATTTTACCTACCTATAATTTGTACCAGAGTTATCAAACCTTGCTGCAGCGTCGTGAACAGTATTCTAAACTCCAGGAGAAATATCAGACACTCAGCGAAGAAAAGGTCTATCAATCTGATATAGCAACAAAGTTAAAAGATGACAGCTATGCTGCTAAGTATGCACGCGCTAAATACTCTTTTTCAAAAGAGGGTGAGTACATTTATACTATCCCAGATTTATTACCGCAGTAGTTATGGAAGATTTACTAAAAACAATTGAGCAGTTCTTGGCCTTTTCAGATGAGAAATTAGAAGAACTGTCTGAAAAAAATCAAGCTTTGAAACTTCAAGAAAATCAAAAGGAAAGGGGAAAACATGCGTAAGTTTTTGTTACTGATATTTTTGCTGCCAGCTTTATTTAGCAGTATCACAGTTATTAGTACCGAAAAAGATTTCGTATTAGACGAGGAAGAAAAATATCATTTTACAAGCACTGCGTATGGACGCTATTATGATAGCATCCCGACAAATCCTAATGTTTATGAAGAAACTCCTACATTTACAGATTCTACTCTGAGTAAGATTGCTGGAAAGCTAATTCCAGACCAGCCTATCCAGATAACAGGATTTTATGTAAATGAAGAAGGAGTCCCGATTTTCAAGCTGAAAAATGGGCAGTTTGTGATAGCGGATAAAAATACAATTTACGAAGATACTGTCCAGTTAATCGAAGATATCCATCAAGAAATGTGGCTGAAACCCGGCTTTACTCTTTATGATAAAGCCAATATCAACGGAGCTAAAAAAATCAATACAACGGTAGCTCCATATACAAAAGTAAACATTGTCCAAATTGTCCAGACAGTCAAAGGAACTTTTGCCCAGATTGAAGGACAGGGCTGGGTTTCTATGGAATTTCTGGATGAAACTGATAATCGAATGGACAAAGTTCAAGAAATTTTGAGCAGTAAGTATAACAAGGCGGACTACTCTATCTATGTCAAACAGCTGGACACAGGCAAAGAAGCAGGCATAAATCAAGATCAAGAGATGTATTCGGCCAGTGTGACCAAACTGCCTTATCTTTACTATGTGCAGGAACAGCTGGATCAGAAAAAATTTTCGTTAGATCAGAAGTTCAAGTATATTGGAGCAGTCAATGATTTTGCAGGTGCTTATGAACCAGAAGGAAGTGGCAGTATTGCTAAGTCAGCTGATGACAAGGAATATTCAGTTCAGGATTTGATAAATCGAGTGGCCAAAGAATCAGATAACGTCGCCCACAATATCTTAGGCTATTATGCAACCAATCAATCTGATAAAAATTTTCAGCAGACAATCAACAAAATAGCTGGAAAGAAATGGGATGTGGAAGAAAGACAAGCTTCTTCACGTATGACTGGAAATATTTTAGAAGCTATCTATGAGCAAAATGGCATGATTATCGATGCCTTGTCTCAGACAAATTATGATAATCAGCGGATTTCTAAAAATATTGATGCTAAAGTGGCTCATAAAATTGGCGACGCCTATGATTTCAAGCATGATGCTGCGATTGTCTATACAGATTCTCCTTTTATCATTGTCATTTTTACTAATAATGCAACCTACGATAATATTTCTCAGATAGCAGACGATGTCTATGGAGTCCTGAAATGATTAAGCAAGAATTTCTTAAAAAAATGCAGGAGAAAAAGTATTTCCAAGACCATCGAAAAGTTTTGATTGCTGTATCAGGTGGACTGGATTCTATGACACTGCTGCAGCTGTTGATTGATTCTCAAAAAGAACTGGCTATCGAGCTTGCGATTGCTCATGTCAATCACAAACAGCGGCCAGAGTCAGATCAAGAAGAAAAGGCATTGGTAAAGATTGCGGAACAGCTTGGTGTAAAGATTTTTACATCAAGTTTTTCTGGTAATTTTTCAGAAAATGCTGCTCGGCAGTTTCGTTATGATTTTTTCGGGAAAGTGATGCAGGAGGGGCACTATACAGCTCTGGTAACTGCCCACCACGCAGATGATCAAGCTGAGACTGTTTTTATGCGGCTGCTGCGTGGAGCTAGACTTCGTCATCTGTCCGGCATGAAAGCTGTCCAGCCTTTTGCTTGTGGGGAGCTGATTCGTCCTTTGCTTACTTTTCATAAGTCAGACTTTCCGGATATTCAACATTTTGAAGATAGCAGTAATTTTCAAAATGACTATCTCAGAAATCGAATTCGCAATCTTTATCTGCCGGATCTAGAAAAAGAAAACCCACAATTTAAGGATTCTTTGCGGTATCTGGGAAAGGAAATTGAAGATTGGCAGACCGCTTTGTCTCACTTGACCAGAGATTTAGATATAGAAAATGTCCAAGTCTTTCATCAGCAAATCCCCCAGGTTCAACGTTTTCTATTGCAGAACTATCTTGAAAACTTTTCTGGACTGAATTTGAGCAAGCAGCAGTTTGAGGAGGTTTTAAACATCCTGCAGACTAAGGCCAATTATCAGCACACTTTGAAAAAAGACTATGAGCTTGTTAAAGATTACCAGCGTTTTGAAATTAGAAAAATCAGTCGTAAGCCCGATTTAAAAATGGATTCAATTTTGTTAGAATTTGAGAATCTGATTGAGTTTGGGTATTATCGATTTTCATTCGGGATTCCTTTGAGTGGTGAAAATATACAGAAAATTTTTGTTTCGCGTGAAACTTCGCTGACACTCCGTTTCCGAAAAGAGGGAGACAGTATTTTGCTGAACGGTCATCACAAGAAACTTCGTCGTCTTTTTATTGATAAGAAGGTTTCCTTTGAAGAACGGAATTCATCTGTAGTAGTGGAACAAAATCATCAAATTTTAGCAATCTTAAATATTGCTATCAGTGATTTGAGTAAGGCATTAAAAAGTGATATAATGAGTACTGTACTTTATATTCAGAAAATAGATGGGTAAAATTATGCTAGAACAAGATATCAAAAAAATATTGATTTCCCATGATGAAATCGTGGATGCTGCAAAAAAGCTTGGTCAGCAATTAACCAAAGATTACCAAGATAAAAATCCAATTTTTGTTGGAATTTTAAAAGGTTCCGTGCCTTTTATGGCTGAGTTAATCAAGCATATTGACACACATATTGAGCTTGATTTTATGTTGGTCTCCAGCTACCATGGTGGTACTGCTAGCTCAGGTGTCATTAATGTTATTAAGGACATTGATCAAGACATCACAGGACGTGATATCCTATTTGTTGAGGATATTATTGATACTGGTCAGACTTTAAAAAATCTGTGCAATTTGTTTAAGGAAAGAAATGCTGCATCAGTAAAAATTGCTACACTTTTGGATAAGCCAGAAGGCCGTGTTGTTGAAATTGATGCAGATTATACATGTTTCACAATTCCAAATGAATTTGTTGTTGGATATGGATTAGATTACAATGAGAACTATCGTAATATTCCATATATTGGTATTTTGAAAGAAGAAGTTTATACAAAATAAAGGTTTACTATTAATAGATGAAAAATAAGCAAAATAATGGTTTTATAAAAAATCCATTTCTCTATATTCTGATTATTGTTGTCCTAGTGACAGGGTTTCAGTATTTCTTCTCAGGAGATACTGGCGGTCGCAGTCAGCAAATCAATTACACAGAATTAGTGAAGGAAATTAAGGAAAATAATGTCACAGAGATGAGCTACCAGCCAAATGGCAGTGTCGTCGAGATTTCAGGTACTTACAAAACACCTCAGGAATCGAAAGAAGATACAGGGATTTTATTTTTCACTCCAAACATTTCTAAAGTAGAAAAATTCACAAGTATTATTTTACCGTCAGATATTACAATTTCTGATTTACAAAAATTAGCCTCTGAGCATAACACTGAAATCAGCATAAAGCGCGAAAGTTCAAGCGGAATGTGGATTACAATCCTCACTTCCATCGTTCCTTTTGTGATTGTCATCTTCTTCTTTATGTCCATGATGAATCAAGGTGGAGGCGGTGGTGCCCGCGGTGCCATGAATTTTGGTCGCAATAAAGCGCGTGCTGCTAACAAAGAAGATATTAAGGTTCGTTTCTCGGATGTAGCTGGTGCCGAGGAAGAGAAACAAGAACTTGTAGAAGTCGTTGAGTTTTTGAAAGATCGGAAACGCTACACCAAGTTAGGTGCTCGTATTCCTGCCGGTGTGCTTCTAGAAGGCCCTCCGGGAACTGGTAAAACCTTGCTTGCTAAGGCAGTTGCTGGGGAAGCTGGAGTTCCTTTCTTCAGTATCTCAGGTTCTGATTTTGTAGAAATGTTTGTTGGGGTCGGAGCAAGCCGAGTTCGTTCTTTGTTTGAAGATGCGAAAAAAGCAGCTCCTGCTATTATCTTCATCGATGAAATTGATGCAGTCGGTCGTCAGCGCGGTGTTGGCCTTGGCGGTGGTAACGATGAGCGGGAGCAAACCCTCAATCAGCTCTTGATTGAAATGGATGGTTTTGAAGGCAACGAAGGAATCATTATTATTGCGGCTACTAACCGTTCGGATGTATTGGATCCAGCCTTGCTGCGTGCTGGCCGTTTTGACAGAAAAGTGTTGGTCGGCCGTCCTGACGTTAAAGGTCGGGAAGCTATTCTCCGTGTTCATGCTAAGAATAAGCCACTGGCTAAAAATGTTGATTTGAAACTAGTTGCTCAACAGACACCAGGTTTTGTTGGTGCTGATTTGGAAAATGTCTTGAATGAAGCTGCTTTGGTTGCTGCTCGTCGTAACAAGAAAGTCATTGATGCAGATGATATTGATGAAGCAGAAGATCGGGTAATCGCAGGACCTTCTAAGAAAGATAAGATGGTGTCTGAACGTGATCGTCAAATGGTTGCTTATCATGAAGCTGGACATACTATTGTTGGTTTGGTATTGTCAAATGCGCGTGTCGTACATAAGGTAACCATCGTACCTCGTGGACGTGCTGGTGGCTATATGATTGCCCTGCCTAAGGAAGACCAAATGCTTCTATCTAAAGAAGATATGAAAGAACAATTAGCTGGTCTTATGGGTGGCCGTGTGGCTGAAGAGATTATCTTTAATGTGCAGACAACAGGTGCTTCTAATGACTTTGAACAGGCAACTCAGATGGCCCGCAGTATGGTAACAGAATATGGAATGAGCGAAAAACTTGGTCCGGTTCAATACGAAGGCAATCATGCTATGTTTGGTGCAGCCAGTCCTCAAAAATCAATTTCAGAACAGACTGCATATGAGATTGACGAAGAGGTAAGAGAACTTCTTAATGAAGCTCGTAACAAAGCTGCAGAGATTATCCAGTCCCATCGCGAAACTCATAAATTGATTGCTAAAGCGCTTCTTAAATATGAAACTTTGGATAGCAATCAGATTAAATCATTGTATGAAACTGGCAAAATGCCAGAAGAGTCTGAACTTGAATTAGACAAAGAAGCTCATGCGCTTTCTTATGATGAAATTAAAACGAAAATGGAAGAAAAAAGTTCCGAGTAGAAGAAGTTGGAGAAATTCCAACTTTTTTCTCTTTTTCTGAAATAGTTATTGACAAAGGAATAAAAGCTGATATAATGGAATATGTTCTGCAGAAGGACAAGAAATGGTCCGTTGGTCAAGGGGTTAAGACACCGCCTTTTCACGGCGGTAACACGGGTTCGAATCCCGTACGGACTATATAATCCGCCATAGCTCAGTTGGTAGTAGCGCATGACTGTTAATCATGATGTCGTAGGTTCGAGTCCTACTGGCGGAGCTAGGTTTAAAAAATCAAATGTGTTAGCATTTGATTTTTTTCTTGCTTTCAGACTTCCTATAAATCCTCCCAAATGACTAAATATGTGCCTGAAATGACTTAAAAATAGTTATTCGAGTCAGAAGAGCTCCTAAAATATGCTTTTTAGAAGAAAGAGCCCATCTTGCTTTCTATTTACAGTAGAATTAAGCCAAGTAAAATTTAAGGAGGAACTATGGATTTTAGAACTACTTATGAGAAGGTGAAATGGATAGTTTGGAAGTGTAAGAAAGACTATTATATTCATTTGTGGGAACATAGTGATTGGGAGCAAGAAGGGATGTTAGTTTTATACGAACTTCTGCTTAAAGAAAAAGGAATTGAAAATGATGAGGAAAAACTCTATCGTTATTTCAAAACAAAATTCAGGAATCATATACATGATAAAATTCGTAAACAAGAAAGCCAAAAGCGCAAATTGGACCGCCAGCCTTATGAAGAAGTGAGTGAGATTGGTCATCGTTTGAAATCAAAAGAGTTGTTTCTAGATGAGTTAGTTGCCTTCAGAGAAGCGATTGACAATTATAAAAGAACTCTTGATGATGTTGGATTGGATAATTATCAGAGGTTGATGAGCAACGAGCGCTTTAAAGGAAGAAGAGCCATGCTTAAAGATTTAAAAAATCACTTAAAAGATTTTCAAGATAATACGATTTTGTAATGAACAAACTTGATGACTTTATTTCTGTTTTTCTAGAACAGGTTAGAGCATCAAGTTTTTTTATTAAATAAAAATCAAAAAAGATTAAAAAAGGTATTGACAGGTTGGTGGTATAGGTGATATACTAATATAGTTGTCGCGAAAGACAAAGCCCTTTGAAAACTGAACAAGACGAACCAAGTGCAGGGTGACATAGAGATATGTAACCTGTCA
>NZ_JAQFJF010000007.1:0-131980 GCF_030439905.1 Streptococcus sp. SN3 | reverse complement strand
GCTCATAACCCGAAGGTCGTAGGTTCAAATCCTGCTCCCGCAATAGGTAGGCTCGGTAGCTCAGTTGGTAGAGCAATGGATTGAAGCTCCATGTGTCGGCGGTTCGATTCCGTCTCGCGCCATTTGTTTGATATTAGGAAGGGTAGCGAAGAGGCTAAACGCGGCGGACTGTAAATCCGCTCCTTCGGGTTCGGGGGTTCGAATCCCTCCCCTTCCATCTTGTACGGGCATAGTTTAAAGGTAGAACTAAGGTCTCCAAAACCTTCAGTGTGGGTTCAATTCCTACTGCCCGTGTATAGAATTATGGCGGGTGTGGTGAAGTGGTTAACACACCAGATTGTGGCTCTGGCATGCGTGGGTTCGATCCCCATCACTCGCCTATTTTATAGTATTGGGGTATAGCCAAGCGGTAAGGCAAGGGACTTTGACTCCCTCATGCGTTGGTTCGAATCCAGCTACCCCAGTTCAGCTTGCCGGCGTGGCGGAATTGGCAGACGCGCTGGACTCAAAATCCAGTGCCCTCACGGGCGTGCCGGTTCGACCCCGGCCGCCGGTATAGTTGAAAAGACAAGGTTTAGAAACCTTGTCTTTTCTTTTTTTCAATATCTGAGTCTAAAGTTACTAAAAATTTCTAGTTTATTTTTGGGGATGGTAATTTTAGGTAACGAAAAAGAGAAAAGGTTCTATCCTTCTTCTCTCTAAAACTAACTACCCAATACTAATTTTTAGTTCTTGCTTAAGAGCTACAGCTAATTTGCTCATAGTTTCAATGCTAGTGTTATGTCCTCTTTCAATACGAGCGATAGTTGATTGAGGAACATGGGATAATTCTGAAAGTTGGCGTTGTGTTAGACCTGCTTTTGAGCGAGCATTAGCAACAGCTAGCGCACTTTCTAAAATGGCTTTTTCAGCTTGGTAGCCCTCATTAAAAGAATTATCATTAAGTTGTTCATTTAAGAAATCATTGAATTTAATTGTTTTCATTTTTCTGTTCCCCTTCAAATTCTTTTTTGATGACTTGTGCCTTTTTAATTTCATTAATGGGTGTTTTTTGAGATTTTTTTGGTAAATCCATGTGTAATAATATATCTATTATCGACAGCATGAAAGTAGAGAGTACGTTGAATATTAGATGATACTTTGGAACGAATTTCAAAAATATCACTATTTAATTTCTTTACCCATGCCATACGCTGGGCAGTTAATAGCCCATGTTCTTGTATCATGCTAATAGTTGCCATTTGTATCTCCGGCAGATAAAGGCGACAGAGGTACCGTTGCGATAGGTTTTGACAGCGTGATAGCGTGTATCCAAAGTATGTGGCAGGTAGCGGATGTTTTGTGGTATACTATTCATGAGAAGATTCCTTTTTTTGATGGGTGTGTCAGAACTAATCATATCAAGGTTTCTTCTTTTTTGGTACTCAGGTCTCACATCTATTGTAACGCTACATACAAAAAAAGCAACGGCAAATCCGTTGCTTTTTTTGTAGCAAAGGGACTATTGTCCCAGACTCAGAATACCATATCATGTTTTTAGATAACTTTCGTTTGGTCTCACATCATTGACAAACGTACAATTCATATATTCTGCAAGTGAAAATCCTCATTATTTCTATGTTTTCTTTTGTTTTGAATCACAATTATAAAAAGTGAGAAAAGAAATAAAAAAGAGGTTGAAATATCATTTTTCTAAATTTATATTATGATATGTCTTTTAGTCCGTCTCGTTCTGAAAGATGCGAGATAAAAAAACCACCCGCTTGTGAACTACACTCCAATCATTAGATGTTTGAGGCGCAGAGCATTGATGGATGGTTATGATTTCTATTTTTACAGTAAAATGTAATGATGGGAGAGACTTTTGATGTTACTGTCAATCCTAATTGCTATCTGTTAGTTCTCTTTTTTATCTAATTTCTTACCCAACTCAATGATGTATTGTTTCATGTCATCTTTTATTTGGGGATGCTTGAGGGCGTAATCAATAGATGTTTTCATAAAGCCAAATTTGTCACCAACGTCATAACGATCACCTGTGAATTCACGGGCAAATACTCTTTGTGTTTTATTGAGAGTATCAATGGCGTCTGTCAGTTGAATTTCATTTCCAGCACCTGGAGCTTGTGTTTCCAAAATGGAGAAGATTTCTGGTGTCAAAAGGTAGCGACCAATAATCGCAAGGTTACTTGGTGCGTCTTCTGGTTTTGGTTTTTCAACAAAGGTCTCCACGCTGTAGAGTCCATTTACTCCTTCACCTTGTGGGTCAATAACACCATAAGACGAAACGTCATCGTGTGGTACTTTCATGACAGCAATGGTTGACGCATGCGTTTCTTCGTAATCATTCATTAACTGTTTGGTTAGCGGAACTGCTTTGTCGTTTGTAATGTCCATCAGATCATCACCTAGCATAACGACAAAGGGTTCGTTACCAACGAATGCCTTGGCTTGTAAAACGGCATCGCCAAGTCCGCGTGGATGACTTTGGCGAATGAAGTGAAGACCAATGCCAGTAGTCTCGTCTACAAGTTTTAAAAGGTCAGACTTCCCTTTTTCTTTGAGGTTATACTCCAATTCAAAGTTTGAATCAAAGTGGTCTTCAATAGATCGTTTAGATTTTCCGGTTACGACCAAGATGTCTTTGATACCGGCCTTTAATGCTTCTTCGACAATAAATTGAATAGTCGGTTTGTCAACGATAGGCAGCATTTCTTTGGCGAGCGCTTTGGTTGCTGGCAAGAAACGAGTTCCAAGTCCAGCAGCAGGGATAACAGCTTTTCTTACTTGAGTCATATGACCCTCCTTTTTTGTAGTAGCTAATTACGACCATTCGTTTTCAGCTTTAAATTCATTATTCATTATATCATAAATGGCGTCTTTTATGTTAAGGCTTTCATAAATCACGTGATAGATCGCTTGAGTAATTGGCATATAGACACCCAGTTCTTGTGCGAGTTCGTAAGCAGCTTTGGTGGTGGAAATGCCTTCGATAACCATGCCCATGTTGGCTTCAATATCTTCTAACTTTTCGCCACGACCAAGAGCATCACCAGCGCGCCAATTACGTGAGTGAACGGAGGTTCCTGTGACAATTAAATCTCCTACTCCGGATAAACCACTATATGTTAAGGGACTAGCACCGAGTTTGACGCCAAGACGAGTAATTTCTGCTAAGCCGCGTGTGATAATGGCAGCTTTGGCATTGTCACCGTAACCGAGACCATGAAGGGCACCTGCTCCGACAGCAATGATATTTTTTAGTGCGCCGGCTGTTTCTACGCCGATGACATCTGTATTAGTGTAGAGACGGAAGTAGTGATTGCTGAAAAGTTCTTGAACATATTTTGCTGCTTCTAAGTCTTTTGAAGCTGCTGTGATAAGAGTAATATCACGAACGATAGTTTCTTCAGCATGGCTTGGTCCAGAGACGACAACCACTTCGCTTCGTAAATTTGGAGATAATTCTTCTTCTAAAATTATGGAAAGTCGTTTGTGAGTATCGGGTTCGAGTCCTTTTGAAGCGTGCATGATTTTGACTGGATGGTCTAATACTTCAGCCACTTGTTTAGCTACGAGACGTGTGACTTTTGTTGGAACAACGAAAAGAATGGCATCAACACCGTCAAGAGTTTCTTTTAAGTCATAATAGGCAGTAATCTTTTCATCGAGAACGATATCCTTGAAATAGCGTTTATTGGTATGGTGTTCGTTGATTTCAGTGATTTGCTCGGCAAGATTACCCCAAATACGGACTTCATGTCCATTGTCGTTTAATACTTGTGCCAAAGCAGTACCCCATGAACCGGGGCCTAAAACAGCAACTGTTTGTTTTTCCATGTTCTTCTCCTTGTAGAGTTTTCTAGTCTTATTTTACCATAGAAAGCGATAAATTTCTTGTTTAGTAGTAGCTTGTTTTTATAAGTTATTATTTTATAAGAATAAAGGCTGATTAAAGTGCATAAAAAGAGTGTAATGAAGCAGGAGTTGTGGCTAGTATAAAAACTATTTATCACGACCTTTAAAAAATCAATTGGACGGCAGGTAGAGGAAGTGGTAAGACTGTGTATATCAATGAGGAGGGAATCGTATGAGCAGACCGATTGTTGGAGTGACCGCTAATCTTTGTCCTGTCGATAAGGAAGGTAAAAATATTCACTCGTCCGTTTCTAGTAAATTTGCTGAGAGTATCAGAATCGCTGGCGGATTGCCCATGATTATCCCTGTTGGCGACAAAAGTTTGGTGAGGGATTATGTTGAAAGTATTGATAAATTGATTTTGTCTGGCGGACAACATGTGCACCCCACTTTTTACGGAGAAAAGCGGACGATTGAGAGTGATGATTACAATATGGTGCGAGACGAATTTGAGATGGCTCTGTTAGCAGAAACTATTCGACAGGAAAAACCAATTATGGCGATTTGCCGAGGCTTGCAGTTGGTCAATGTTGCTTTTGGTGGAACGCTCAACCAGCGCATTGACAACCATTGGCAGGGCTTGCCTTTTGGAACTTCTCACTCCATTCAAACTGAGAAAGGCAGTGTTGTCGAAGAGCTGTTTGGCCGTGCTAGCCAGATCAACTCTGTCCACCGACAAAGTATTAAAGATTTGGCGCCGAATTTTCGCGCAACAGCTTTTGATACTAGGGATAAAACCATTGAAGCGATTGAGTCGCTAGATGATAGTCGGATCATTGGGCTTCAATGGTACCCAGAGTTTTTAGTCAATGAAGAAAAAGGGAATCTAGAACTTTTTCAGTATCTTTTGCAGAAATTGTAAATTTAAAATACGGCTTAAGCTTCATTTAAGAAAATCGTTTTATAATAACATTATCAAATGAAGACCTCCTAACTTTATTTGATGAAATCCTAAAACTTTTTCATAATAATCTCCCTATAAAGATCACCAAAAGGTGGTCTTTTTGTTTTATATTTTTGTCGTTGCTTTTGGATGATTTATGTTATAATGTTTCAAATCATTGATTAAGGAGGAGAGAAGATGATAAAGAACGTTGGAATCGTTAGTTTATCAAGTGGAATCATTGGAGAAAGTACTGTTAAACATGAAGTGAACTTGGGAGTAAAGCGCTTGAGAGACTTGGGGCTGGAAGTGAAGTTTTTAGAGCATGCACAAAAAGGAGTGGGCTGTCTGGCAGATCATCCTGAGTCCAGAGCGCAAGATTTGATTCAGGCTTTCAAGGATTCTTCAATTGATATGATTTTATGTGCTATCGGTGGAGATGATACTTATCGGTTGCTGCCTTATTTGTTTGAGAATGATGAGCTAAAAAAAGTTGTACACCAGAAAGTATTCCTAGGTTTTTCTGATACTACAATCAATCATCTTATGCTGCACAAGTTAGGAATCAAGACTTTTTATGGGCAATCTTTTCTTGCTGATGTTTGTGAACTAGAGACAGATATGCTCCCTTACACATTTTCTTATTTTAAAGAATTGATTACGACAGGCAGTATCTCAGAAATCCGCCCAAGCGAAGTTTGGTACGAGGAGAGAACGGATTTCAGTGAAAAAGCTCTGGGAACAAAACGAACTCGTCATGAAAATCAAGGATTTGAATTGCTAAAAGGAAAAGCAATCTTTGCTGGAGAAATTTTAGGTGGTTGCTTGGAGTCGCTCTATCAAATATTTGATAATACAAGATACGAGGATACGATTGAATTGTGTGCACAATATCAGCTCTTTCCTAGTTTTTCAGAGTGGGCAGGAAAAATTCTTTTGTTGGAAACCAGTGAAGAAAAACCAGAACCAACTTTATATCGGAAAATGTTAGAAACTTTAAAAGCAACGGGAATTTTTACGGTTTTAAATGGGATTCTTGTCGGAAAACCAATGGATGAAACTTATTATGGAGAATATAAACAAATCCTGCTTGATGTCATTGATACAGACATTCCTATTTTATATAATTTAAATGTTGGACATGCTACCCCAAGAGCAATTGTTCCTTTTGGAGCGAAAGCTGAGGTGGATGCCAACGAGCAAGTGATTCGATTTTTGAATGAGCCAGAATAAATTAAAAAGTGCAGGCTGAAAGATGACCTGCATTTTGCGTGTTTTTTACGAATTTAGTATAATAGGGAAAGTAAAAGTAGAAAAGAGAAAAAGATGCGAATTCGTGGTTTTGAGCTTGTTTCAAGCTTTACAAATGAAAATTTACTGCCAAAGCGTGAGACGGCTCATGCGGCAGGTTATGACTTAAAAGTGGCAGAGCGTACAGTTATTGCGCCAAAAGAGATTAAATTAGTGCCAACAGGTGTCAAGGCCTATATGCAGGTTGGTGAAGTGCTTTATCTTTATGATCGTTCATCTAATCCACGTAAAAAAGGATTAGTTTTGATTAACTCTGTAGGCGTTATTGACGGGGATTACTATGGCAATCCTGGAAATGAAGGGCATATCTTTGCTCAGATGAAAAACATCACAGATCAGGAAGTCGTCCTCGAAGTGGGGGAACGTGTGGTTCAGGCTGTCTTTGCACCATTTTTGATTGCAGATGGAGATGAAGCGGAAGGTGTGCGGACAGGTGGTTTTGGAAGCACTGGGCATTAAGAAAGAGGAATCTATCATAGCCAAGAAAAAATCGACATTTGTTTGTCAAAATTGTGAATACCATTCGCCCAAGTATCTGGGGCGTTGTCCGAATTGTGGTGCTTGGTCGTCTTTTGTCGAAGAAGTAGAAGTGGCAGAAGTCAAAAATGCGCGTGTTTCTCTGACCGGAGAAAAAATACGACCGATGAAATTGGCAGAAGTAACTTCTATTGATGTGAAGCGCACCAAGACGGATATGGACGAATTTAACCGCGTTTTAGGCGGTGGTGTGGTGCCGGGAAGTTTGGTTCTAATTGGAGGAGATCCCGGTATTGGGAAATCTACCCTTTTATTGCAGGTTTCGACCCAATTATCTCACAAGGGAACGGTATTGTATGTCAGTGGGGAAGAGTCTGCTGAGCAGATTAAGTTGCGTGCGGAGCGATTAGGCGATATTGACAGTGAGTTTTATCTTTATGCCGAGACCAATATGCAGCAGATTCGTGCTGAGATTGAAAAAATTAAGCCAGATTTCTTGATTATAGACTCCATTCAGACGATTCTATCGCCAGAAATTTCTAGTGTGCAAGGCTCGGTTTCGCAAGTACGAGAAGTGACAGCGGAGTTGATGCAGCTGGCAAAAACCAACAATATTGCCACCTTTATTGTCGGTCATATGACCAAGGAAGGTACCTTGGCTGGACCTAGAACCTTGGAACACATGGTGGATACGGTACTTTATTTTGAAGGTGAGCGACAGCATACTTTTCGTATTTTGCGGGCGGTCAAAAACCGCTTCGGCTCTACGAATGAAATCGGCATTTTTGAGATGCAGTCAGGTGGTCTGGTTGAAGTGCTCAATCCTAGCCAGCTTTTCTTAGAGGAGCGTTTAGATGGAGCAACAGGCTCTTCTATCGTGGTGACCATGGAGGGGACGCGTCCAATCCTTGCGGAAGTGCAGGCTTTGGTGACGCCGACCATGTTTGGCAATGCCAAGCGGACAACGACAGGATTGGACTTTAATCGCGCCAGTCTGATTATGGCTGTTTTGGAAAAGCGAGCAGGGCTATTATTGCAAAATCAGGATGCCTACCTAAAGTCAGCAGGCGGTGTCAAATTAGATGAGCCAGCCATTGACTTAGCTGTTGCTGTCGCAATTGCTTCTAGTTATAAAGATTTGCCAACAAATCCACAAGAATGTTTTATTGGAGAAATCGGTCTGACGGGGGAAATCCGCCGTGTTAATCGCATTGAGCAACGCATTAATGAAGCTGCTAAGCTAGGCTTCACCAAAGTTTACGCTCCTAAAAACTCTCTGAACGGATTGAACATTCCCGAAACTATTGAAGTTATTGGTGTAACAACGATTGGTGAAGTGTTGAAGAAGGTGTTTGGATAAGTCAGTGTAACTGAGCAGTGAATTGATAGGTGAGACAGACGGTGGCTTCTACATTGCTAAGGAAATTCTGTAAATGATTGGAAGAATAATAAAGTTTCATCGTTTCTGTTATTTCTTTTCGACAACTATGTGGTATAATAGTAACGTTTGAAATAAAAATAGGTTTTTCCTGTTGAAAATATAAGATAAAAATTAGGAGACATAAAATTGGCGAATCAAATTCGTGTGCGTTATGCACCAAGTCCAACGGGACTGTTACACATCGGGAATGCGCGGACTGCGCTCTTTAATTATCTTTACGCTCGTCACTACGGCGGAACTTTTATCATTCGGATTGAAGATACTGACCGTAAACGTCATGTGGAAGACGGGGAACGTTCGCAGTTGGAAAATCTGCGTTGGTTAGGAATTGATTGGGATGAGAGTCCAGAAACGCATGAAAAATATCGCCAGTCTGAACGTTTGGACATTTACCAAAGCTATATCAATGAGTTACTTGAAAAAGGCTTGGCTTATAAATCATATGTGACGGAGGAAGAGCTGGCAGCAGAGCGTGAGCGTCAGGAAGCTGCTGGAGAAACACCTCGTTACATCAATGAATATCTGGGAATGTCTGAAGATGAAAAAGCAGCTTATATCGCAAAGCGTGAAGCAGCAGGCATTGTTCCAACAGTCCGTCTTGTGGTCAATGAATCTGGTATTTACAAGTGGAACGATCTTGTCAAAGGTGAGATTGAATTTGAAGGTGGCAACATCGGTGGTGATTGGGTTATCCAGAAAAAAGATGGTTATCCAACATACAACTTTGCCGTTGTTGTTGATGATCACTTAATGGAAATTTCACACGTTATCCGTGGAGATGACCATATTGCTAACACACCTAAGCAGCTCATGGTTTATGAAGCACTTGGTTGGGAAGCACCGCAATTTGGTCACATGACCTTGATTATCAATTCGGAGACAGGCAAAAAATTGTCAAAACGTGATACGAATACACTTCAATTTATCGAAGATTACCGTAAAAAAGGCTACCTACCAGAAGCAGTGTTTAACTTTATTGCTCTCCTTGGTTGGAATCCTGGCGGTGAAAATGAAATTTTCTCTCGCGAAGAATTGATCCAACTCTTTGATGAACATCGTCTCAGTAAGTCTCCGGCTGCCTTTGACCAAAAGAAATTAGATTGGATGAGCAATGAATACATTAAAAATGCGGATTTTGAAACCATTTTTGAGATGGCAAAACCTTATTTGGATGTAGCTGGTCGTTTAACAGATAAGGCTGAGAAATTGGTCGCACTCTACAAACCACAGATGAAATCTGTTGATGAAATCGTACCGCTCACAGACCTCTTCTTTGAAGATTTCCCAGAGCTAACAGAAAATGAAAAAGAGTTTATGTCAGGCGAAACGGTACCGATTGTTTTGAAAGCATTCAAAGAAAAAATGGAAGCTATGAGTGATGAAGACTTCAAATCAGAGAATATCTTCCCACAAATCAAGGCAGTGCAAAAAGAAACGGGTATCAAAGGTAAAAATCTCTTCATGCCAATCCGAATCGCTGTTTCGGGCGAAATGCACGGACCAGAATTACCAGATACCATTTATCTGCTTGGACGTGAAAAGTCCATTGAGCATATTGAGAAGATGCTGAAACATATTCAATAAGTTAACTAAAAAAACATCACAATATTTGAACTTTGTGGTGTTTTTGCTTTCTATATGATGAAATACTTGATTTTATGATATAATAATTTTTAATACTAAATTAAAGTAAAAAAAGGCCTATATTAGCTACTTAAATGACTACTCAGGAATTAATCCAACTTGTTACAACTGGATAAAAATGCAAATTTAAAAGTGCTATTTGAAGGAAAGTTAGCAGACGAAGTACCCAGATTCTGTCATTAAATTTTGGCATCTGGGATGGATTTGATTCATTAAATAAAGAAAAAAGAGCCATGCTTAGATTAGAGTATTCATTTCATGTTTTTTATTATCTGAAACTGACATCAACTGAAGCATCTTTGCTATTTTGCTAATCAAAAAGTTGGAAAGTTTTTGTTGTTACTTTAATAAATGACGGATTGGAAATTCTGACAACCTTATCAAGGAGAAGATAAGTGAAGACGACTTTACGTAAAAAGATAGTAAGAGAAATGAAAGGACAGGAATTGATAGTAAAACAGCAGAGAGATGCTTTGCTCACTCAGTACTTGCTGGAATCTTCTGCTTATCAACAAGCTAGAACAGTTGCTACTTATTTATCTTTGCCACACGAGTTTGATACAAGGATTTTCATCAGGCAGGCTCAAGCAGATGGCAAGCGGGTTTTGGTCCCTAAGACTTATCCCGAAGGGCGCATGACTTTTGTAGATTATAATCCAAATGACTTGGAATTGACTGTTTTTGGTATCTGGGAACCAAGAAGTGAACGAGCGGTGGAAAAATCTCATATTGATTTGATACATGTTCCGGGTGTTGCTTTTAACAAAAAAGACTATCGGATTGGCTATGGAGGCGGCTATTATGACCGCTATTTGGCTGATTTTAAAGGGATGACAGTAAGTACAATTTATCCTTACCAGTTAGTTGATTTTCAACCAGATGATTGTGATATTCCCGTTCAGGAGGTATTGATTTGTGAATAAAATTTATGATAAACGTTATCCAGTAACGAGCTTATTGTTGCTTATCACGACAGGAGTTTTCCTAACAATGTTTCTGTTGCGTGGCTTTAATTATGCTAGTACCCAAACGATTTATGAATTTGGGGCAATGAATGGTCGAACGATTCAATATTTTCCAAGTCAGATTTGGCGCTTGGTATCGGCGATTTTTGTTCATATCGGCTTGGAGCATTTTGTGATGAATATGATTACGCTGTATTTTATCGGACGACAAGCTGAGCATATTTTTGGCTCGTGGAATTTTCTGTTTCTTTATCTGATGTCTGGTATTTTAGGAAATGTCTTTGTCTTCTTTTTCACTCCAAGTGCTGTGGCTGCAGGGGCCTCTACATCTTTGTTTGGGATTTTTGGTGCTATTATTACTTTGCGCTATGCGGTGCGAAATCCTTACATTCAGCAACTCGGCCAGTCATACTTAGTTCTTCTAGTTATGAATTTGGTATTGAGTTTGACACCGGGAATTAGTCTGGCAGGTCACTTAGGTGGTGCAGTCGGAGGCGCTCTCTGTGCTGTTATTTTCCCAGTCCGCGGGGAAAGAAGAGCTTATCAAGTGGGACAACGGTTATTGGCGTTGATTGCTTATACTGTTTTAGCTTTGGGAATGATTTGGTTAGCTTTTAATCGAGGCGTATAAAAAGAGGTTGAATAGACTGCTGTATCTCGCAGCAATCTGTTTTCACCTCTTTTTGCTTTATTTCTGTTGACCAACTAAAATCTTTGCAGCAATTGTGATGTTGTCTAATGATGACCAGTCGATGTTTTTAATATTTATATTGAAAAGGAGAGGGGTCATCTTCAGTAGAGCATTTTTTTCATTTTCCTTTAGTGAAAAAGTACCAGCAACGTCATAGGAATCTATAATGGTAAAGGACTCCTTGAAGTGATCAAGGATGTTTTGATTGGAATAGTTCGTGTTTGTTAATTTATCAGCTACAATACCTCGGATTTCTTGCAAGTGTTGGCTATTGGGAATAACTTTAATCAGCAAGCCGTTTTTCCGCAATACACGCTGAAATTCTTGGTAATTGGCAGGAGAGAAAATATCTAAAATCACATCCATACTGGTTTCCTGGATGGGAAGGCGTGCCAAATCTCCAACAAACCAGTTTACTGCAAGGCTGTGGTCGCTTTTGGCTGCTAGCTGAATCGAATCCTTTGATAAATCAAATGCGTAGATACGGCTATCCGGCAGCAGCAGCTGTAAATATCGTGCATAGTATCCCTCTCCACAGCCGATATCCAGAATATTGCTATGCTGTGAGAAGGAAGATGCAATTTTTATTAGTTGATTTAAAATCGGCTGATAGAATCCTGCTTCGAGAATCAATTGTCGATTTTGAAAGTTGGTTTTATCGTAGTCTTTTGACTGCTTCACCTGTGGTGCCAGATTGACATAACCGAATTTTGCTAGATCAAAGGAATGCTTATTGTTACATTTAAGACTATTTTCTGCTAAAAACAAGGCTTGCTGGCAAAAAGGGCAAGCAAAAAGATTAGCCGTTTCAAAACGTTTGAGTTTGGGTTTCATGCATTTTCTCTTTCATAGATTTCTCTGACTAGTGTAACATGTGAGAAATGCTTTGGCAAGTCGATGATAAAGAAAGGAAACTGAAAATGAGTTCTTCTTTATTAAGACGGGATTTGTGTTTTTTATTTTTCAAGCTACAACTAGGTCAATGCATTATGCTAATTAAAATAAAGAAAAAGCCGGGGTTAAACCCAGCCTTTTCATTTTTGACTAGTAAGTCAAAACAAAATATTTTTTCTTCCCGCGCCGAATAACGGTCAGTTCGTTTTCTAATTTGTCAGCATCCGTTAATGTATAGTTAAGGTCTTGAATACGTTCGCCATTGACATAAATAGCGCCATTTTGAACATCTTCCCGCGCTTGGCGTTTAGAATTGACAATGCCAGCTGTTACCAACATTTCTACGATATTGAGATTGTCATCTACTTTCACTTGATAATTTGGCACCCCGCGAAGTCCTTGTTTCAGTTCTTTGACAGAAAGACTTTTAATATTTCCAGCAAAAAGCTGCTCGGTGATGTTGAGCGCTTCTTTGTAGGCTTCTTCGCCATGTACAAGCGTGACCACTTCTCGTGCTAAGATTTTTTGTGCCAACCGTTCGTGGGGAGCTGCTTCAAATTGTTTTCCGATTTCTTCGATTTCATCAAGTGGAAGAAGTGTAAAGATTTTTAGGAAACGCACGGCATCAGCGTCCATGACATTCATCCAGAATTGATACATTTCGTAAGGGCTGGTTTTATCGGCATTGAGCCATACAGCATTGCCTTCTGACTTACCAAATTTCTTACCAGTGGCATCTGTGATGAGTGGCACTGTAATAACATGACCTGTTTTATCTGCTTTGCGGCGAAGTAATTCTGTACCAGCAGTCATATTGCCCCATTGATCTGAACCACCGATTTGCAAAGTGACATCGTATTGTCGATTTAACTCAAAAAAGTCATAGCCTTGCATAATCTGGTAAGCAAACTCGGTATACGAAATGCCTGTTTCAATCCTTTTTTTTACGGATTCTTTACTCATCATGTAGTTGACAGTGAAATATTTTCCAACATCACGTAGAAAGTCAATAAAGCTAATACCAGAGAACCAGTCATAGTTGTTGACCATTTCAGCTTTGTTGTCGCCATTTTCAAAGTCAAGAAAACGTGATACTTGTGCTTGAATGCTGCGGACCCAACCTTCAACTGTGTCTTTTGTTTGTAAGCTCCGTTCTGTATCTTTAAATGATGGATCACCAATTAAGCCAGTTGCACCGCCAACGAGAGCATAGGGTTTGTGACCAGCCAACTGTAAATGTTTCATGACAAGGATTGGTACAAGGTGACCAAGATGTAAGCTATCAGCAGTTGGGTCATAACCAGAATAAAAGCTGACATTTCCTTCCGCTAGGGCCTTGCGCAATGCTTCTTCATCAGTTGTTTGAAAAACCAAACCGCGTTCTTTTAGCTCATCAAAAATGTGCATATCTGTCTCTCCTTTATAAAATTTCTAGTTATTGTAACATTGTATCACAAACAAGCACTAGAATATAGTAAAATCGCAAAAATAATGAAAAAAACAATGATTTCAGCCAAGGCTTGCCTTTCTTGTTGTCAGAAGTTTCATAAATTTGCTATAATAGGCACAGAAAGCCCAAGGAGAAAGAATGTTTAAACAAGTTTTAGAAAAAATACAACAATTGTTTGAGAAACTTTTTCAAACAGATCGTCCTAGCAAAAATAAAAAGGAAAACTGGACAATTTTGAGTATTGGTGGAACTGTCCTTCGTACTCTGAAATTATTATCAAATATCTTTTTTGTGCTTGTTTTTTTAGGGTGCTTGTTTGGTGGAGGTATTGCATTGGGTTATGGTGCAAGAATCTTCGATAAGGTTGAAACTCCTAAAAAAGAAGAGCTCATCAAAAAAATCCAAGACATCTCGGCTATTTCTGAATTAAAATATGCTGATGGTAGTTCAATTTCAGCAATTGATAGTGATTTACTAAGAATATCAGTAGCTAGCAAATCTATTTCTGCTAATGTAAAAAAAGCAGTCATTGCTACGGAAGACGAAAATTTCCACAAGCATCATGGGGTTGTTACGAAAGCTGTTTTGCGGGCAACGCTAGGCTCTGTTGCAGGGATTGGCTCCTCAAGTGGTGGTTCTACCTTAACGCAGCAGTTAATCAAACAACAAGTTGTTGGTGATGCACCAACTTTCAAGCGTAAAGCGACAGAAATCATTGATGCACTGGCTTTAGAACGCTGTATGAGCAAAGATGATATTTTAACGACTTATTTGAATGTGGCCCCGTTTGGAAGAAATAATAAAGGGCAAAATATTGCCGGTGTAGAAGAAGCAGCCCAAGGAATTTTTGGAGTACCTGCTAGCAAGTTGACAGTACCTCAAGCAGCTTTTATTGCGGGGTTGCCACAAAGCCCGATTGTTTATTCTCCTTATGCAGCTGATGGTAGTCTGAAAAGTGCTAAAGACATGACATTAGGACTCAACCGTGCTAAAAAAGTCATTTACAATATGTATCGAACAGGTGCGATTAATAAAGATGAGTACCAATTGTATAAAGATTATGATTTGAAACGGGATTTTCTGCCTGCCGAACGCTCTTCAAAAAATTCGCATGATTATTTATATTACGTTGCGATGAAAGAAGCTCAAAAAGCAATGTATGAATACTTGATTAGGCGAGACAATGTTTCACAACAGGAATTGAAAAATGATGCAACTGTGAAAGCCTATAAAGGATTAGCTGCAAAAGAGTTGAGTGAGGGTGGCTATACTGTTACCACAACGATTAACAAAAATATCCACAACGCTATGCAAAATGCGATTGCTAATTTTGGTGGTGTGTTAGATGATGGAACAGGTGCAGTTGAAGCGGGAAATGTTCTCATGGACAATCGGACGGGTGCTGTTTTGGGCTTTATAGGAGGACGTGATTATGCTTCCAACCAAAACAACCACGCTTTTGATACGGAGCGCTCACCAGGCTCAACCATTAAACCGATTTTAGCTTATGGCATAGCCATTGACCAAGGCCTGATGGGCAGTGCCAGTATGCTGTCTAATTATCCGGCGAATTTCTCTAGCGGCGAGCCCATTATGCACGTAGATAGCCGTGGTACGGCTATGATGGATTTGCAGGAGGCTTTAAATACTTCTTGGAACATTCCAGCTTATTGGACCTATAAATTGCTTCGTGACAAAGGGGTCAATGTTCGAGGTTATATGGAAAAAATGGGCTATCAAATTGAAAATTACGATATTGAAAGTTTGCCAATGGGCGGTGGGGTTGAAGTATCTGTTGCTCAGCATACCAATGGTTTTCAAACTTTAGCCAATAATGGGGCTTATCAAGAGCGCTATATGATTGAAAAGATTACGGCAAAGAATGGGAAAGTTGTATATGAACATAAAGCTAAACCTGTTCAAGTTTATTCCAAGGCCGCAGCAACGATTATGCAAAGCCTTATGCGTGGAGTGTTGAGTTCAGGTGCTACGACGACTTTCAAATCTCGTTTAGCACAGATTAATAGTGGCTTGGCTAATGCTGATTGGATAGGAAAAACGGGTACAACCAACAGCAATGGAGATATGTGGCTTATGGTATCCACTCCAAAATTAACGTTGGGTGGCTGGATCGGTCATGACAATAATGCTTCAATGGCACCTTTGACGGGTTACAACAACAATGCTCAGTATATGGCTCACTTGGTGAATGCAATTCATCAAGCTGATTCAAATATTTGGGGAGTTGGTGATAAGTTCAATTTGGATTCAAGCGTGATTAAGTCCAATGTTCTCAAAGCAACAGGTGAACGAGCTGGAACAGTCACAGTCAACGGTCGTAGCATGAGCCTGACTGGTCAGACGGTTACTAGTTACTGGGCGAAAAATGGCGCTCCGATGACCACCTATAAATTTGGAATCGGTGGAACAGATAGTGATTATCAAAAAGCTTGGGCAGCACTTTTAGGTGGACGTTAAAATAAAAACACTTTCATAACTAAAGAAACTTGAAAAGCAGAGTAAAATAGGGTATAATATTATTAATAATTTGTCGTCTGCTTTATTTGAAATATTGTCCATATAAAGCTCACAGCAGTTAAATCATACTTTTAGAGTCAGATTTAGCTGCTCTTTTTGTGCCTATTTTTGGGATTTTCATCGTTTGTTATCAAAACTTAAAGATTCTGAAAATTTATCAGAAAGGACAAATGAAATTGCTACTCTATCATGTAATAGAGAATGTAGAAAGAAGAAGGAGTAAAAAACTTGGCAGGACATGAAGTTCAATACGGGAAACACCGTACTCGTCGTAGTTTTTCAAGAATCAAGGAAGTTCTTGATTTACCAAATTTGATTGAAATCCAGACGGATTCGTTCAAAGATTTTCTTGACCATGGTTTGAAAGAAGTATTTGAAGATGTACTTCCTATTTCAAACTTTACAGACACTATGGATCTGGAGTTTGTTGGTTATGAAATCAAAGAATCCAAATACACTTTAGAAGAAGCACGGATTCACGATGCCAGCTATTCTGCGCCTATTTTTGTGACGTTCCGTTTAATCAATAAAGAAACCGGCGAAATCAAGACGCAAGAGGTCTTCTTTGGCGATTTTCCAATCATGACAGAAATGGGAACGTTTATCATCAACGGTGGTGAGCGGATTATCGTATCACAGCTCGTTCGTTCTCCAGGTGTTTACTTCAATGATAAAGTAGACAAAAATGGGAAGGTTGGGTATGGTTCAACCGTCATTCCAAACCGTGGAGCTTGGTTAGAGTTGGAAACGGACTCAAAAGATATTGCCTACACTCGGATTGACCGCACTCGTAAAATTCCATTTACAACGCTTGTTCGTGCACTTGGTTTCTCTGGTGATGATGAAATCTTTGATATTTTCGGTGATAGCGATCTCGTTCGCAACACGATTGAAAAAGATATCCACAAAAATCCGATGGATTCACGTACAGATGAAGCGCTGAAAGAAATCTATGAACGCCTTCGTCCAGGTGAGCCTAAGACAGCGGATAGCTCACGTAGTCTGTTGGTTGCTCGTTTCTTTGATCCACATCGTTATGACTTGGCGGCAGTTGGTCGTTACAAGATTAATAAAAAATTAAATATCAAAACACGTTTGTTAAATCAAACGATTGCAGAACCTTTGGTTGACCCAGAAACAGGAGAAATCTTAGTAGAAGCCGGAACAGTTATGACGCGTAGTGTCATTGATAGTATTGCAGACTATTTGGATGGAGATTTGAATAAAATCACTTATATTCCAAATGATGCAGCTGTATTGACAGATCCAGTCGTTCTTCAAAAATTCAAAGTCGTGGCACCAACTGATCCAGATCGCGTGGTAACTATTATTGGGAATGCTAATCCAGGTGATCGGGTTCATACGATTACACCAGCGGATATCTTGGCTGAGATGAGCTACTTCCTCAACTTAGCAGAAGGCATCGGTCGTGTGGATGATATTGACCACTTGGGAAATCGTCGGATTCGTGCGGTAGGTGAATTGCTTGCTAACCAAGTGCGTCTTGGACTTTCTCGCATGGAGCGCAATGTGCGTGAACGCATGAGCGTGCAAGATAACGAAGTACTGACTCCGCAACAAATCATTAACATACGCCCAGTTACAGCAGCTATCAAGGAATTCTTTGGTTCCTCTCAATTGTCTCAATTTATGGATCAACACAATCCACTGTCTGAGTTGTCTCACAAACGTCGTTTGTCTGCCTTAGGACCTGGTGGTTTAACACGTGACCGTGCAGGATACGAAGTGCGTGACGTGCACTATACCCACTATGGTCGTATGTGTCCGATTGAAACACCTGAAGGACCAAATATTGGTTTGATCAATAACTTGTCTTCTTATGGACATTTGAATAAATATGGCTTTATCCAAACGCCTTACCGTAAAGTGGATCGTGAAACAGGTCTGGTCACCAATGAAATCGTCTGGTTAACAGCGGATGAAGAAGATGAATACATCGTTGCTCAAGCAAATTCTAAGTTAACAGAAGAAGGGCGTTTTGCAGAAGCGATTGTTATGGGACGTCACCAAGGGAATAACCAAGAATTTCCTTCAGATCAGGTGGATTTCATGGATGTGTCGCCTAAACAGGTAGTTGCCGTTGCGACAGCATGTATCCCGTTCCTTGAAAATGACGACTCAAACCGTGCTCTCATGGGTGCTAACATGCAACGTCAAGCAGTACCGTTGATTGATCCGCATGCACCATACGTTGGAACTGGAATGGAATACCAAGCAGCTCACGATTCTGGTGCGGCGATTATTGCACAACACGATGGTAAAGTTGTATATTCTGATGCTGCCAAAGTTGAAGTTCGTCGTGAAGACGGTTCGCTTGATGTCTATCATATTACGAAATTCCGCCGTTCAAACTCTGGTACTTCTTACAACCAACGTACGCTGGTGAAAGTTGGCGATACGGTTGAAAAAGGCGACTTTATTGCAGACGGACCTTCTATGGAAAAAGGTGAAATGGCGCTTGGACAAAATCCAATCGTTGCTTATATGACATGGGAAGGTTACAACTTTGAAGATGCCGTTATCATGAGTGAACGTCTAGTAAAAGATGACGTTTATACCTCTGTTCACTTGGAAGAATTTGAATCAGAAACACGTGATACAAAGCTTGGTCCTGAAGAAATTACGCGCGAAATTCCAAACGTTGGGGAAGATGCGCTAAGAGACCTTGACGAAATGGGAATTATCCGCATTGGTGCTGAGGTGAAAGAGGGCGACATTCTTGTCGGTAAAGTAACGCCGAAAGGTGAAAAAGACTTATCCGCTGAAGAACGCCTGCTTCATGCAATTTTCGGTGATAAATCTCGTGAAGTACGTGACACATCTCTTCGTGTACCACATGGTGGTGCTGGGGTTGTCCGTGATGTGAAAATCTTTACTCGTGCGAACGGTGATGAATTGCAATCTGGTGTCAACATGTTGGTGCGTGTTTACATTGCTCAAAAACGAAAGATCCGCGTTGGGGATAAGATGGCCGGACGCCACGGAAATAAAGGGGTTGTTTCCCGTATCGTTCCAGTTGAGGATATGCCTTATCTTCCAGACGGAACACCAGTAGACATCATGTTGAACCCACTTGGGGTGCCATCACGTATGAATATCGGACAGGTTATGGAGCTTCACCTTGGTATGGCTGCTCGCAACCTTGGTATCCACATAGCAACGCCAGTATTTGACGGAGCAAGCTCAGATGACCTTTGGGATACTGTTCGTGAAGCAGGCATGGATAGCGATGCCAAGACGATTCTTTATGATGGTCGTACGGGCGAGCCGTTTGACAACCGTGTATCTGTCGGTGTCATGTATATGATTAAATTGCACCACATGGTCGATGATAAGCTTCATGCCCGTTCAGTTGGTCCTTATTCAACCGTTACACAGCAACCACTTGGTGGTAAAGCGCAATTCGGTGGACAACGTTTTGGAGAAATGGAAGTTTGGGCTTTGGAAGCTTACGGTGCTTCTAACGTCCTTCAAGAAATCTTGACCTACAAGTCAGATGATATCAATGGTCGTTTGAGAGCTTATGAAGCTATTACTAAAGGTAAACCAATTCCAAAACCAGGTGTGCCAGAATCTTTCCGTGTTCTTGTGAAAGAATTGCAGTCACTTGGTCTTGACATGCGCGTCCTAGATGAAGATGACAATGAAGTAGAACTTCGTGACTTGGATGAAGGCATGGATGACGATGTGATTCACGTAGATGACCTTGAAAAGGCGCGTGAAAAGGCAGCTCAAGAAGCGAGAGCAGCTTTTGAAGCTGAAGGAAAAGAATAAGAACTGATTCAATAGATAATAAAGAAAGGTAAGAAATAGTGGTTGATGTAAATCGTTTTCAAAGTATGCAAATCACCCTGGCTTCACCTAGTAAAGTCCGCTCTTGGTCTTATGGGGAAGTGAAGAAACCTGAAACAATTAACTATCGTACACTAAAGCCAGAACGTGAAGGACTTTTTGATGAAGTCATCTTTGGTCCTACGAAAGATTGGGAATGTGCGTGTGGAAAGTATAAACGGATTCGTTATAAAGGAATCATTTGTGACCGTTGTGGTGTTGAAGTCACTCGTACAAAAGTGCGTCGTGAGCGTATGGGACATATTGAGTTAAAGGCTCCTGTTTCTCATATTTGGTATTTTAAAGGGATTCCGAGTCGCATGGGCTTGACATTGGATATGAGTCCTCGTGCTCTTGAAGAAGTCATTTATTTTGCAGCTTATGTGGTGATTGATCCAAAAGATACGCCACTTGAGCACAAATCTATTATGACGGAGCGGGAATATCGTGAACGCTTGCGGGAATACGGTTCAGGATCATTTGTTGCAAAAATGGGTGCTGAAGCTATCCAAGATCTCTTGAAACAAGTAGATTTGGAAAAAGAAATTGCAGCCCTCAAAGAAGAATTAAAAACTGCAACTGGGCAAAAGCGCGTCAAAGCGATACGCCGCTTAGATGTTTTAGATGCTTTCCAAAAATCTGGTAACAAACCAGAATGGATGGTCTTAAACATTTTGCCGGTTATTCCGCCAGACTTACGTCCAATGCTTCAGTTGGACGGTGGACGTTTCGCCTCATCTGACTTGAACGACCTTTACCGTCGTGTTATCAATCGGAACAATCGTTTAGCACGTCTTTTGGAGCTGAATGCTCCTGGAATCATCGTGCAAAATGAAAAGCGGATGTTGCAAGAAGCGGTTGATGCGTTGATTGACAACGGTCGTCGTGGTCGTCCAATTACTGGACCAGGTAGCCGCCCGCTCAAATCATTGAGCCACATGCTTAAAGGAAAACAAGGTCGTTTCCGTCAAAACTTGCTCGGAAAACGGGTTGACTTCTCCGGACGTTCGGTTATTGCGGTAGGTCCAACCCTCAAAATGTACCAATGTGGTGTGCCGCGCGAAATGGCAATTGAGCTTTTCAAACCATTTGTTATGCGTGAAATTGTAGCGCGTGATATTGTGCAAAACGTGAAAGCTGCTAAACGCTTGGTGGAACGCAGTGATGAACGTATTTGGGATATCTTAGAGGATGTCATTAAAGAACACCCGGTACTCCTTAACCGCGCACCGACACTTCACAGATTAGGAATTCAAGCATTTGAGCCAGTCTTAATTGACGGGAAAGCTCTTCGTTTGCACCCGCTTGTGTGTGAGGCCTACAATGCCGACTTTGACGGAGACCAAATGGCTATTCACGTACCATTGTCGGAAGAAGCTCAGGCAGAAGCACGGATTCTTATGCTAGCTGCTGAGCACATCCTCAATCCAAAAGACGGTAAGCCAGTCGTAACACCGTCACAAGATATGGTCTTGGGGAATTATTACCTAACAATGGAAGAAGCTGGTCGTGAAGGTGAAGGTATGGTCTTTAAAGACCGTGACGAAGCTGTAATGGCTCTTCGGAATGGTTATGTGTATTTACATACACGCGTTGGGATTGCGACTGATAGTTTGAACAAACCATGGACGGAAGATCAAAAACACAAGATTCTTTTGACAACAGTTGGTAAGATTCTTTTCAATGACATCATGCCAGATGAATTGCCGTATTTGCAAGAACCAATTGCCTCCAACATAGCAGAAGGTGTGCCAGCTAAATACTTCTTAGAACCTGGTCAAGATGTCAAAGAAGCCATCAGTAACCTTGAATTAAACGTACCATTTAAGAAGAAAAATCTCGGGAATATCATTGCTGAGATCTTCAAACGTTTCCGTACAACTGAAACGTCTGCTTTTCTAGACCGTCTGAAAGATCTCGGCTATCATCATTCAACGCTTGCTGGTTTGACAGTAGGGATTGCCGATATTCCAGTCGTTGAAGATAAGGCAGAAATTATCGAAGAGTCACATAAACGTGTTGAACAAATCACGAAACAATTCCGTCGTGGGATGATTACAGACGATGAGCGCTATAACGCGGTTACTGCAGAATGGCGTGCTGCTCGTGAAAAATTGGAAAAACGCTTGGTTGCTAACCAAGATCCGAAGAACCCAATCGTTATGATGATGGACTCTGGAGCCCGTGGTAACATCTCTAACTTCTCGCAACTTGCCGGTATGCGTGGTTTGATGGCTGCTCCTAATGGCCGTATCATGGAGTTGCCAATCTTGTCTAACTTCCGTGAAGGTTTGTCTGTTCTGGAAATGTTCTTCTCAACTCACGGAGCGCGTAAAGGGATGACTGATACAGCCCTTAAGACTGCCGACTCAGGTTATTTGACTCGTCGCTTGGTTGATGTGGCGCAAGATGTTATCATTCGTGAAGACGATTGTGGAACTGACCGTGGTCTTGTGATTCGCTCTATTACTGACGGCAAAGAAATGATTGAACCATTGGAAGAGCGCTTGATTGGTCGTTATACGAAAAAATCGGTTAAACATCCTGAAACAGGTGAAGTCATCGTTGGTCCAGATGTATTGATTACAGAAGATGTAGCGCATGAAATTATCAACGCTGGTATCGAAGAAGTTACTATCCGTTCTGTCTTTACATGTAATACACGTCATGGCGTTTGCCGTCGCTGTTATGGTATCAACTTGGCAACGGGCGACGCTGTTGAAGTTGGGGAAGCAGTTGGAACCATTGCTGCCCAATCTATCGGTGAACCTGGTACACAATTGACTATGCGGACTTTCCATACGGGTGGTGTTGCTTCTAATACTGATATTACTCAGGGGCTTCCTCGGGTTCAAGAAATCTTTGAAGCCCGTAATCCAAAAGGGGAAGCAGTCATCACAGAAGTTAAAGGTGAAGTCACTGCGATTGAAGAAGATGCTTCCACTCGGACTAAGAAAGTCTTTGTCAAGGGTGCAACCGGTGAAGGAGAATACGTTGTACCATTTACAGCTCGTATGAAAGTGGCTGTAGGTGACCAAGTTTCTCGCGGGGCAGCATTAACAGAAGGTTCTATCCAACCGAAACATTTATTGGCTGTTCGTGATGTCTTGTCTGTTGAGACTTACCTGCTAGCTGAAGTGCAAAAAGTTTACCGCAGTCAAGGGGTAGAAATCGGTGACAAGCATATTGAAGTAATGGTTCGCCAAATGATTCGTAAGGTGCGCATCATGGATCCGGGAGATACTGATCTTCTTATGGGCACACTCATGGATATTACAGACTTTACCGATGCTAACCGAGATGTAGTTATCTCAGGCGGTGTTCCTGCAACAGCTCGTCCTGTTCTTATGGGAATTACCAAGGCCTCTCTGGAAACCAACAGTTTCTTATCAGCTGCCTCTTTCCAAGAAACCACTCGTGTTCTGACTGATGCGGCTATCCGTGGTAAGAAAGATCACTTGCTTGGTCTAAAGGAAAATGTTATCATTGGTAAAATCATTCCAGCTGGTACAGGTATGGCGCGCTACCGTAATCTTGAGCCGCAAGCTGTCAATGAAGTTGAAATTATCGAAGATACAACGGCAACAGAAACTGTGGAAGAAACCACACCAGCAAAATAATAAAAAAGAGTCGAAATCTTCGACTCTTTTTGTTAGGTTTAGAATTTTATGAAAAATTTTCTGGTAATTTTCAAATTTAGCTAGCTTTGCATAGCGAGTATATCGCATTTTAATTTTGATTCAAGTGTAAAAAGGGGCCGTCAAAATTAGATTTTTGGTTAGTATTAAAATGCATTCCAAAAGAAGCAAAAGATGAGAATACAACTCCATGCATTCCCAGTCCGTTTCTGAATGACCAGCATGCCATAAATGAGAATGAATACGACGATTGCTTCAAATAGAGAAGTCGCATCCAAGCCAATCATTCCATGAACAAGGAGGCAAATCAAAGCACAAATGAGGGCACCAAGGTCAATTTTCTTATTTTGACGTGGATAGCGAAGATTGATTTTCCTAGAAATTACAACATAATTAAAACCTTCCCAGAATCCCCAGATAAGAGAAATGAGCAAGTAACCTAAGATGTTTGTCGGAAAAGAACTAGCAAGAATTTCTTTCGTTAAGGAGATTGATTGAAATGGGAGGTAGGTGTGAACTTGTCCTGTAATGATGAGGAAAAGCAGCAAAGGAAGACAGGTGATTGCAGTTTGGACGCAGGACGGGAGAAAATGTTTAGTAACCAATCCATATTCTTTCCAGCTTTCTTTGCGACGAATCAGAACGACACTAGTCCCTAGACCAGCTGCACCAAACTGACACATCGCGAGAAAGAGAAGGCGAAGCCAAATGGGAAACGATGACTGATGGGTGAAGTCAGTTATTTCTTGTTGGAAAAATAAATATCCGATAAGCGGAAGCATAGTCAAGATGGCAATGATGTTTAAATCTTGGTCAACTTTCTTTTGGACGATAGATAATGTTTGTTTCATATGATTTGCCCTTTTTATCTTTATTGTAGTGTGCTGATAGAGCTTTGTCAATAAGACAGGAAAAGTGTCTGATTTTGCTACCTTTTTAATCGCTTTTGTGATATAATTATCATGTACAAAAAATAATAAGGAGTCTGATTAAATGGCTAAATTGACTGTTAAAGACGTTGATTTGAAGGGAAAGAAAGTTCTCGTTCGTGTTGACTTTAACGTACCTTTGAAAGATGGCGTTATCACTAATGACAACCGTATTACTGCGGCTTTGCCAACAATTAAATATATCATCGAACATGGTGGACGTGCTGTTCTCTTCTCTCACCTTGGGCGTGTGAAAGAAGAAGCTGATAAGGAAGGAAAATCACTTGCTCCAGTAGCAGCAGATTTGTCTGCAAAACTTGGTCAAGAAGTTATCTTCCCCGGTGTTACCCGTGGTGAAAAACTTGAAACAGCTATTAATGCTCTTAAAGACGGCGAAGTTCTTCTTGTTGAAAACACTCGTTTTGAAGATGTTGACGGTAAAAAAGAATCTAAAAATGATCCAGAACTTGGTAAATACTGGGCATCACTTGGAGATGGTATCTTCGTAAACGACGCATTCGGTACAGCTCACCGTGCACATGCATCTAACGTTGGTATCTCAGCAAACGTTGAAAAAGCTGTTGCTGGTTTCCTTCTTGAAAACGAAATTGCTTATATCAAAGAAGCTGTTGAAAATCCAGTTCGTCCATTCGTAGCCATTCTTGGTGGATCAAAAGTCTCTGATAAGATCGGTGTTATCGAAAATCTTCTTGAAAAAGCGGATAAAGTTCTTATCGGTGGTGGGATGACTTACACATTCTACAAAGCACAAGGCATCGAAATCGGTAACTCACTTGTAGAAGAAGACAAACTCGATGTTGCTAGAGCTCTTCTTGAAAAATCAAATGGGAAACTCATTTTGCCAGTTGACTCTAAAGAAGCAAACGCATTTGCTGACTACACTGAAGTGAAAAATACTGAAGGTGAAGCAGTAGACCCTGGCTTCCTTGGTTTGGATATCGGTCCTAAATCAATCGCTAAATTTGACCAAGAATTAACTGGTGCTAAAACAGTTGTTTGGAACGGACCTATGGGCGTCTTTGAAAATCCTGATTTCCAAGCTGGTACAATCGGTGTAATGGACGCTATCGTTAAACAACCAGGCGTTAAATCAATTATCGGTGGTGGTGACTCAGCTGCTGCAGCTATCAACCTTGGTCGTGCAGATAAATTCTCATGGATTAGTACGGGCGGAGGCGCGTCTATGGAATTGTTGGAAGGTAAAGTTCTTCCAGGACTTGCAGCTCTTACTGAAAAATAAGTTTTAGCCCGTTAGTCTCTCCAAAATCCTGATTTTGGAGAAAAAGGAGCAAAACTGAAATGATAACAAAAAGGTGGCTTGTTCACCTTTTTGTGTTAGTGAAAGTATTTGTGACGCGGTGGTGGTGCATCTATGGAACTTCTTGAAGGAAAGGTACTCCCAGGTCTTGCAGCATTGACTGAAAAATAAGGCTAGAACAAAAAAATAATAGAGGAAAGGTGGTTCAACCACTTTTTCTTTTACAGAGAAACGATATGTACACTATTATAGGAGCTCTAGATAGGTATAGCCAAGAACGAGTCCGCTCTATTTGGCGCAGTTTGAGTGTCAATAGTCTATCAAACTACACTTATGAAGTAGTCGATCGGGAACCACATTTGACTTTTTCGTCTCTTGAAAAAGTAGATTTGGCTGATATCCAGCTAATCTCGGAAGAGATGGCGAAGATTAGTCAGCTGTAAGTTTGAATTTTAGCTCTATTTCGTCCTTTCTAGGTTCTTCCATTGTTACACTCAATCCTGTTAAAACGTCAGAATTAACTGCATTTCATGCAGAGTTACATAAAAAGATTGCAAGTTATGTAGACCAATCTTCCTCCTATCTTCTTGAAAACTGGGTTCCGCATGTGACATTAGCCAACCGAGTTCCAAAAGAAAAAATGGGCTCTGCTTTACCTTCACTGTTTTGCTCATTATCCATCTGTCTCAGGAATCCTGACGGGATTAAAACTGATAAAGATAGGAAGTGATGGTCAAGTAGAAGATGTCTGTGAAGTTTCTCTAAAAAAAAGTATAGGAAAGCTTTGACAGACCTGTTTGGAAACCATCATTCTTTTCCTCAAAATTTCTCTAAAATATGTTAGAATAAAGGTAAAAGGAAATGTATGAATGGGTTATTTTAAAAAGTACAAATTTGATAAATCGAAATTTAAATTAGGAATGCGGACTTTTAAAACAGGAATCGCTGTTTTTATTGTCCTTTTAATTTTTGGATTTTTGGGTTGGAAAGGGCTACAGATTGGCGCTTTAACAGCTGTTTTTAGTTTGCGAGAGGATTTTGATAAGAGTGTTCATTTTGGAACATCTCGTATCTTAGGAAACAGTATTGGCGGTTTGTATGCTTTGTTCTTCTTTCTTATCAATCAGCTTTTTCATGATCAGTTTTGGGTAACCTTGCTTCTCGTTCCGATTTGTACGATGTTAACCATTATGACAAATGTTGCTATGAACAATAAGGCAGGAGTGATTGGTGGTGTTTCTGCTATGCTGATTATTACCCTATCAATTCCAACAGGAGAGACAATTTTGTATGTATTTGCACGGGTATTTGAAACCTTTATGGGGGTATTTATTGCCATGTTAGTCAATTCTGATATAAATCGATTGAGAAAATTTTTGATATTAAAAAACAAGAAGTGATGTCAGGAAACCTAACATACATTCTTGACAGGAAAAATTTTTCGGACTATAATAGAGCATGAGAAAGGAATTTGCAATGAAGGAAAAGGAATTTCGTCGCAATATGGCTGTTTTTCCCATTGGTAGCGTTATGAAATTGACGGATTTGACAGCACGTCAGATTCGTTATTATGAAGATCAAGAATTGATTAAGCCTGATCGAAATGAAGGAAATCGCCGCATGTATTCATTAAATGATATGGATCGCTTGTTGGAGATTAAAGATTACATTTCAGAAGGTTACAATATTGCTGCTATTAAACGGAAATATGCTGAGCGCGAAGCGAGATATAAAAAGCCAGTGAGCGAGAAAGACGTTCGTCGAGCCCTTCATAACGATATTTTGCAACAAGGTCGCTTTGCTTCTTCCCTTCCACCATTTGGTCGTATGCATTGACCAACATCAATTTTTAAAATTTTATAAGGAGATACTCATGTCAATTACAGTAGCTGACATTCGTCGCGAAGTGAAAGAAAAAAATGTTACCTTTATCCGTTTGATGTTTTCGGATGTTTTGGGAACGATGAAAAATGTCGAAATTCCGGCGACAGATGAACAGCTGAATAAAGTTTTGTCCAACAAAGTGATGTTCGATGGTTCTTCTATCGAAGGTTTCGTGCGTATCAATGAGTCAGATATGTACCTTTATCCTGACTTGGATACATGGACTGTTTTCCCTTGGGGAGATGAAAATGGCAGTGTCGCAGGACTAATTTGCGATGTTTATACAACAGAAGGAACTCCCTTTAAAGGGGATCCGCGTGGAAACTTGAAGCGTGCTTTGAGACACATGGAAGAGCTTGGTTTCAAATCTTTCAATCTTGGTCCTGAGCCAGAATTTTTCCTCTTCAAATTGGATGAAAATGGTGATCCAACTCTTGAGGTAAATGATAAGGGGGGCTATTTTGACCTTGCTCCGACGGATCTTGCGGATAACACACGTCGTGAAATTGTCAATGTTTTAACGACAATGGGCTTTGAAGTAGAAGCCAGTCACCATGAAGTAGCGATCGGTCAGCATGAAATTGACTTCAAATATGATGAAGTACTTCGTGCCTGTGATAAGATTCAGTTGTTTAAACTGGTTGTCAAAACAATTGCTCGCAAGCATGGTCTGTATGCAACGTTCATGGCAAAACCAAAATTTGGTATTGCCGGTTCGGGTATGCACTGTAACATGTCGCTCTTTAATCAGGATGGTCAAAATGCATTTTTTGATCCAGAAGATCCAAATGGTATGCAATTATCAGAAACAGCTTACTATTTTCTTGGTGGCCTAATTAAGCATGCTTATAATTATACAGCTATCATGAACCCGACTGTAAATTCTTACAAACGCTTAGTTCCAGGCTATGAAGCTCCGGTTTATATTGCTTGGGCAGGACGTAACCGTTCTCCGCTTGTTCGTGTGCCAGCTTCACGCGGTATGGGGACTCGTTTGGAATTGCGTTCGGTTGACCCAATGGCTAACCCTTATATCGCTATGGCGGTTCTTCTTGAAGTTGGACTTCATGGGATTGAAAATAAAATTGAAGCACCTGCTCCAATTGAAGAAAATATCTATGTTATGACAGCAGAAGAGCGTAAAGAGGCAGGGATTACGGATCTTCCATCTACTCTCCACAATGCGGTGAAAGCACTAACAGAAGATGAAGTTGTAAAAGCTGCCTTGGGTAGTCATATCTATACAAGTTTTGTAGAAGCAAAACGCATCGAATGGGCAAGCTATGCCACTTTCGTTTCCCAATGGGAAGTAGATAATTACCTTGATTTGTATTAATAAATTGGAAATGAGGCTTAAGAAGAGTCTCGTTTTCTTATTTGATGAATGAAAAAGTACTAATCAAAATAATGCCACTTTTTCTACATTTTTGAGCAAATGGCGAAAAACTTGTATAATGGAGCATATCTGTTTAAAAAATTTAGCATTTCCGATATAATAAACAGAACAAAGGGAGGTGAAGCAGGTGTATTGTGTGATTGAAATGTATGGCAAAGATGAGCCTTGGTGGTTTTTTGATGACTGGGAAGCTAATATCGTATCTATACAACATTTTGATGACTATTATACTGCTTTAAAGTATTATAAGCGCCAATGGCTGAAGTTGGTAGCTGCTTTTCCTTTCTATAAAAGTCGAAGTGATTTAATGTCCATTTTTTGGGATGCAGAAGATTTGCGCTGGTGTGAAGAATGTAGTGATTCTGTCCAGCAATACCATTCTCTCGCTTTATTGGAAAATGATGGTGTCATTCCTAAAGAGAAATGGAGACCGGGCTATAATAAACAAAATAGTGAAGAGGAACATCGTGCTTGCTCTCTAACGTTTAAATAATTTACAAAATGGTGATTTTTCATCATTTTTTTATTTTCTTCTGCGAATAATATAAAGTGAGGAGGAGATATGGTTCAAAACATTGCACAGGCTATTATTTGTCAGGCTAAGGAAGAACGAGCACAGGACATTTATTTTGTTCCGAAGGAAAATGTTTACGAGTTGTATATGCGAATTGGAGATGAACGCCGTTTTATACGCAATTATGAATTTGAAGAGCTAGCTGCTGTAATCAGTCATTTCAAGTTTACTGCTGGGATGAATGTGGGAGAAAAACGTCGCAGTCAGCTGGGCTCTTGCGATTATCAATATAGTGACAAGAAAACGTCGCTACGGTTATCAACAGTGGGGGATTATCGCGGATATGAAAGTCTAGTGATTCGTCTATTGCATGATGAAGAAGCAGAGCTGAAGTTTTGGTTTGCTCAAATTCCGGAGTTGAAAGAACGTTTCAAACAGCGAGGGCTTTACCTTTTTTCAGGACCGGTAGGAAGTGGTAAAACTACTCTCATGCACCAGTTGGCTCAAGAGCGTTTTGCCGATCAGCAAATCATGTCAATTGAAGATCCGGTTGAAATTAAACAAGCAGGGATGTTACAGCTGCAGCTGAACGAAGCGATTGGTTTAACTTATGAAAGTTTGATTAAACTTTCTCTTCGGCATCGACCGGATTTATTGATTATCGGAGAGATTCGTGATGCGGAGACAGCACGGGCAGTTGTTCGAGCTAGCTTAACGGGAGTGACTGTTTTTTCAACTATTCATGCTAAAAGCGTACGAGGTGTCTATGAACGGTTGCTGGAGTTGGGAGTGACAGAAGCAGAGCTGAAAATTGTTTTGCAAGGAATTTGCTACCAACGGTTAATTGCGAAAGGAGGAATAGTGGATTTTGTCAGTGAAAGGTATCAAGAGCATGAGCCAAGTGACTGGAATAAGCAGATTGATCAGCTTTATGCAGCAGGACATATCACTTTTGAGCAGGCAGAAACGGAAAAAATTATCCATAGTTAGGCAGAAAAAAGTCGTAGAGTTGCTGAATAATCTTTTTTCTAGCGGCTTTCATTTAGCAGAAATGATTGATTTTTTGAAGCGGAGTGCCCTGCTAGAAAAAACCTATGTAGAAAAGATGAAAGAGGGTTTAGCAACAGGAAAACCTTTTTCAGAAATTATGGCTAGTTTAGGATTTTCAGATAGTGTTGTCACCCAGCTTTCACTGGCAGAGCTACATGGGAATCTCTCACTCAGCCTGAATAAGATTGAGGAATACTTGGAAAATGTCTCAAAAGTCAAGAAAAAGTTAATTGAAGTAGCTACTTATCCATTCATTTTACTTATTTTTTTAGTATTCATTATGTTAGGGCTGCGCAATTATTTACTTCCGCAGTTAGAACGCCAAAATAGTGCAACGCAGCTGATTAGTCAGTTGCCGCAAATTTTTCTGGGTTCATTAGGAGTAGTGCTTGTTTTGTTAGCGATAGGTTTTTATTGGTTTAGAAAAAGCTCAAAAATAGTAGTGTTTAGCTTCTTGGCTCGACTTCCTTTTTGTGGAACTTTTATTCAAGCGTATTTGACAGCTTATTATGCGCGCGAATGGGGAAATATGATTGGTCAAGGTTTAGAACTCAGTCAGATTTTTCATATGATGCAAGGGCAACGCTCTGCTATGTTTCAAGAAATTGGAAAAGACTTAGAAGTTGCACTGCAAAATGGTCAGGAATTTTCCCAAGTGGTTAAACACTACCCGTTTTTTAAAAAGGAATTGGGTTTGATAATTGAATACGGTGAAGTGAAATCCAAATTGGGGTGTGAATTAGAAGTTTATGCTCAAAAAACGTGGGAGAAGTTTTTTAGTCGGATCAATCAAGCTATGAACTTAGTGCAGCCGCTTGTCTTTGTTTTTGTGGCACTGGTTATTGTTTTATTGTATGCAGCCATGTTGCTGCCAATTTATCAAAATATGGAGGTTCAATTATGAAAAAAATTAAAAATATAAAGGTAAAAGCTTTCACTTTGGTAGAAATGTTAGTGGTGCTTCTAATCATCAGTGTTTTGATGCTTTTGTTTGTTCCGAATTTGACCAAACAAAAAGAAGCTGTAACGGAAAAAGGAAATGCAGCTGTTGTGAAGGTTGTCGAAAGTCAGGCAGAGCTTTTTGAAGTGAATCACACTAATGAAAAAGCGACGCTTTCAAAATTAGTCAGTGAAGGAACTATTACAGACAAGCAAGCAGCATCATACAAGGCTTATTATGCAAAACATACAAAAGAAGCTCGCACAGTTGCAGATTAAAGGTTTTACGCTTTTGGAAAGTTTGCTGACCTTATTTATGACGAGTCTCTTATTGCTTGCTGTATCAGGTTCAGTACGTTCATCGTTTGAGCAAGTAGAACAGCAAATTTTCTTTCTAGAGTTTGAGCATTTTTATCGGGAAAGTCAGAAGTTGAGTAGTGCAGCTCAAAGTCAGTTGGACATGAATTTTTCTCGCGAGAGGATTTCCAATGGTTACAACCATTTGGCAGTTCCTCGCTCGATTCAGGCTCCGGAAGGCCTGATACTTCATTTTGATAGGGCAGGCGGTAATTCATCGCTCGGAAAGGTTATCTTTCAGACAAATAAGCAAACAATTACCTATCAATTATATCTAGGAAATGGAAAATTTAAGAAAACAATGCGTTAGAGGAACGATTTTATTAGAAGCTTTATTGGCATTGGCTGTTTTTGCGTTTATTGTGACCTTGTTATTGGGGCAGATCCATCAGTCTCGACAGACAGAAAATGATTTACTGAAAAAAGAAGAAGTTCTAAGAGTGGCTAATATGGCATTACAAACAAAGCAAAGCCATTTAACAATAAACGGTATTGAAGTTCGTGTTAAAAAAAGTCAACAAGGCATCCAGATTTATCATGGGAAGGAGCTGATTGTCGGTGTTCAAGGCAAATAAAGTGAAAGCTTTTACACTTTTAGAGGCTCTGGTTGCCCTCTTTGTAATCAGCGGGAGTGTGCTATTATTTCAATCGATGACGCGTCTTCTGGCTTCGGAGGTCCGAGCTCGACAACACAGTGAACAACGAGAATGGCTTTTGTTTGCCCATCAATTAGAAGCGGAATTGATTCGTTCTTCATTTGAAAAAGTGGAGAATAATCGTTTATACATGAAGCAGGACGGTAAAACGATTGCATTTGGAAAGTCAAGTGGACAAGATTTCAGAAAAACCAATGCAAATGGGAAAGGCTATCAGCCTATGATTTATAATGTGAAAAAAGCAGAAATCTCACAGAAAAATGAGCTGATTCATATCAGAATGACATTTAAGCGAGGATTGGAAAGGGAGTTCGTCTATCGTGTGGAAACAAAGAGTTAAAGCAGGTATTATGCTCTATGCCCTTTTTATAACAGCTGTCTTTAGCTTACTTTTGCAATTTTACCTTCATCGGCAAACTGCAAATCACAGGAATTTCACCCTAAACCGAGAGCGAATACAGGCTTATGCAATGGCAGCTGTAGCAAATGAAAATCCTAAACAAAGGAATTTTGAACAGGGGTATGTGCAAGATCAGAAAGATGAGAAAGAGTTCATCCTGACAGTAACAATGAACACTGGTCGCCGTTATCAATTTCGCTTCCCACTTATGCATTCCAATCAAACCAATGACAATTTAGACGAATAAGTGAGAATAGAACTAGATGTGAGCAACTGAGGACTCGCTCGCAAAAAGAGATAAATTTTGGTATGATAGGGAGCGGAGGATGCTATGAATTTTGAAAAAATAGAACAGGCTTATTCGCTTTTGTTAGAAAATGTCCAGGAGCTCCAAAACACTCTTTTGACGAATTTGTATGATGCTTTGGTCGAGCAAAATGGGGTTTATCTGGATGGAAATACAGAGCTAGCTATTGTCAAAAAAAATAATGAAACACTTAAATCTTTGGAATTAGGTAAAGAAGAATGGCGACGAGCATACCAATTTTTGCTGATGAAAGCGGCTCAAACAGAGCCTCTGCAAGCTAATCATCAATTTACTCCGGATTCTATCGGGTTTATCCTAACTTTTCTCATTGATCAATTAAGTAAAAAAGGATGTATTGATGTGCTGGAAATTGGTAGCGGAATGGGGAATTTAGCAGAGACCATTCTCAATAATACAAAGAAAAATGTGGATTATCTAGGACTGGAATTGGACGATCTGCTAATTGATATATCAGCCAGTATCGCAGATGTGATGGATGCAAAAGTTAGTTTTGTGCAAGGTGATGCAGTGCGCCCGCAAGTATTGAAAGAAAGCGATGTGATTATCAGTGATTTACCAGTTGGCTTTTATCCTGATGATAACATTGCGACGCGCTATGAAGTGGCTAGTAGACAGGAGCATACTTATGCTCATCATTTGTTAATGGAACAATCGCTCAAGTATCTCAAATCGGATGGTTATGCTATTTTCCTTGCACCAAATGATTTATTGACTAGCACACAAAGTGATTTATTAAAAAATTGGTTGCAGAAGCATGCACAAATAGTTGCAATGATTGCGTTACCAGAGTCTCTTTTTGGAAATGCAGCATACGCTAAAACAATTTTTGTACTGAAAAAGCAAGATGAACAAGCTGTCCAACCATTTGTTTATGCTTTATCTGATTTGCAGAATCAAGCGGATTTATTGACATTTAGCGAAAAGTTTCAAAATTGGAGCCAAGAAAGTGAAATTTAAACAAGTTTTTGATATAATAAATGAAAACGCTTAAAAGAGGTAATTTATGTCAAAAACAATTTCAATCAATGCCGGAAGTTCTAGTCTAAAATGGCAATTATACGAAATGCCAGCTGAAAAGGTCATCGCTAAGGGGTTAATTGAGCGAATTGGTCTCAAAGATTCCATTTCAACGGTCAAATTTGATGGTCGTGCGGAGAAACAAATTTTAGATATTGATGACCACACACAAGCTGTTAAAATTTTGTTAGATGATCTAATGCGCTTTGATATTATTAAAGCCTATGATGAAATCACAGGTGTCGGTCATCGTGTCGTTGCAGGTGGTGAATATTTTAAAGAATCTGCACTTGTGGATAGCGAAGAAGTGATTCAAAAAGTAGAAGAATTAGCGCTTCTTGCACCACTTCATAACAAAGCAAATGCAGCAGGAATTCGTGCATTTAAAGAATTGTTGCCAGACATTACAAGTGTCGTTGTGTTTGATACGTCATTTCATACAACAATGCCTGAAAAAGCTTACCGTTATCCATTGCCAACTAAATATTATACTGAAAACAAAGTGCGTAAATATGGTGCGCATGGAACAAGTCATCAGTATGTTGCCAAGGAAGCCGCTAAAGTGCTTGGCAAGCCGCTTGAAGATCTGAAACTAATTACTTGCCATATTGGGAATGGTGCTTCTATTACAGCAGTCAAAGGTGGTCAATCTGTTGACACTTCAATGGGCTTTACTCCACTAGGTGGCGTGATGATGGGAACTCGCACAGGGGATATTGATCCAGCGATTATTCCTTATCTGATGGAGCATACAGAAGATTTGAATACGCCGGAAGATATTAATCGTATTTTAAATCGTGAGTCAGGTCTCTTAGGGGTATCTGAGAAATCCAGCGACATGCGTGATATTCATGCCGCTATGCGCGCTGGTGATGCCAAAGCACAGTTGGCGAATGACATCTTTGTTGATCGTATTCAAAAATATATTGGTCAGTATCTGGCTGTTTTAAATGGAGCAGACGCCATTATCTTTACCGCTGGAATTGGTGAGAATTCTGTGACGATTCGTCGATTAGTTATTGAGGGAATTTCTTGGTTTGGTTGTGAACTTGACCCAGAAAAGAATGTTTTTGGTAACTATGGAGATATTTCAATGCCAGATTCCAAGGTTCGAGTGCTGGTTATTCCAACGGATGAAGAATTGGTTATTGCTCGTGATGTTGAACGATTTAAAAATCAAAAATGAAATGTTAAAAGATTGAACCTAGAGCAATCATATGGAAGAAAAGGCTGGTTTTATCCAGTCTTTTTGTTTCTGGTTATGAAGTAGCGGATTATTTAGATCATAGATTGAATGTTCAATAGACTATGCCAAAAGTATACTTTGATGTTGTAAAGAAAACGTTTAGAGCAGATTACTTTTTTGTTTATAGAAGACAACTAAATTTGCTTTTGAAGTCTCTTGGTTGCACCGCCTTTCTTTTTTGAACTATACCAATTTTATTGTTGACAAATTCACAATAAAATTATATACTGACTTAGCTTGTTTTGTATAGCTATTATTAGACTATACCAATTTAAAAAATCAAAGAAGGAGATGGCAGACTTCTGAAAGTCGTTTGCTAGAAATAATAGTATGTGTGGAATTGTCGGAGTAGTTGGGAATCGGAATGCAACAGATATTTTAATGCAGGGTCTAGAAAAATTAGAATACCGGGGATATGATTCAGCGGGAATTTTTGTGACAAATGGGAAAACATCTAGCTTAGTCAAATCAGTTGGTCGTATTGCCGACCTTCGTTCAAAAATCGGGATTGATGTAGCTGGAACGGCTGGTATTGGGCATACACGTTGGGCAACGCACGGAAAACCAAGTGAAAGCAATGCGCATCCGCATACGTCTCAAACTGGACGCTTTGTTTTAGTGCATAATGGTGTTATCGAAAATTACCTAGATATTAAGAATACGTATCTTGCTGAACATGATTTGAAGGGTCAGACAGATACAGAAATTGCGGTTCACTTGATTGGAAAATTTGTTGAAGAGGACGGGCTCTCAGTACTAGATGCTTTTAAAAAAGCGCTCCACATCATTGAAGGTTCCTATGCTTTTGCTTTAATGGATGCAGAGGATGCAGACGTGATCTATGTGGCGAAAAATAAATCACCGCTCTTAATTGGCCTGGGAGAAGGCTACAATATGGTCTGTTCGGATGCTATGGCGATGATTCGTGAAACCAGCGAATACATGGAAATTCATGATAAAGAACTGGTAATTGTGACCGCTGACAGCGTAGAAGTGCAGGACTATGACGGGAATCCAATTGAGCGCGATAGTTATACTGCGGAACTTGATTTATCAGATATTGGCAAAGGCACTTATCCTTACTATATGCTCAAAGAAATTGATGAGCAACCGACCGTGATGCGTAAGCTGATTCAGGCATATACAGATGATAATGATCAAGTAGTTGTCGATCCAGCTATTATCAAAGCTGTTCAAGAAGCTGATCGGTTGTATATTTTAGCGGCTGGAACTTCTTATCATGCTGGATTTGCAACCAAGCGGATGCTAGAAGAATTGACGGACACACCTGTGGAATTAGGGATTTCTTCAGAATGGGGCTACAGATGGCCATTACTGAGCAAGAAACCAATGTTTATCCTGATTAGCCAATCTGGTGAGACGGCTGATAGCCGTCAGGTCTTGGTCAAAGCCAATGCTATGGGGATTCCAAGTTTGACGGTGACCAATGTACCGGGTTCAACTTTGTCTCGTGAAGCGACTCACACGATGTTGCTGCATGCTGGACCAGAAATTGCTGTTGCTTCAACTAAGGCTTATACGGCACAGATTGCGACTCTGGCTTTTCTAGCAAAAGCAGTTGGAGATGCCAACGGCAATGAAAAAGCAAAGCAATTTGATTTAGTACACGAATTATCCATTGTAGCGCAAGCCATTGAGGCTACGCTATCTGAAAAAGACAGTATTGACGAAAAAGTACATGAGTTACTCGCGACAACACGCAATGCTTTCTATATCGGTCGAGGACAAGACTATTATGTTGCTATGGAAGCCAGCCTAAAATTAAAAGAAATTTCCTATATCCAGTGTGAAGGATTTGCTGCTGGAGAGTTAAAACATGGAACGATTTCTTTGATTGAAGACGGTACGCCAGTAATAACCTTGATTTCTTCCGATGAGCAATTGGCCAGTCATACTCGCGGCAATGTATCAGAAGTTGTGGCGCGTGGTGCAAATGTTTTGACCGTTGTAGAAGAAAATGTAGCAAAAGAAGGGGACGATATTGTTTTAATGTCTGTTCATCCATATCTGTCACCAATTTCTATGGTCGTGCCGACACAGTTGATTGCTTATTTTGCAACTTTGCATCGCGGTTTAGATGTAGATAAACCACGAAACCTTGCTAAATCTGTTACAGTAGAATAAAAAGAAGAATCATCGAGTAAAGTACTTGGTGATTTTTTGTAGCATTGATATAAAGTAAAAAAGTTAATTTTGGTGAAATTGTGGAAAATGAAATTAGAAAAACTATTGTTAAGATTATAGTTCAAAATATAAAAAATTATGTAATTTTTTACGAAAATCTATTGACTTTTTGTGTGTAACAAGATATAATTACAATTGTAAACGGAAAGAGACGAAGTCCGTTACACTCACCAAAACAAGATGAATTTCTAGAGGTATTTTGCTAAAAGAATTTCATCTCTATTTTGGGAGAGAGCAAAAATTATGTAAACTATTAAACTGCCTTTTATAAATATAAATCCAAAAGATAGAGTTGCTCACTTTGTCTTATATTTTAAGCAGTTTCAAAAATTATGTAAAACATAAGCGAGGTGCAGATATGAACAATAACTATAACAACTTTGATAATATGGATGATCTTTTCAATCAATTGATGGGAAGAATGGGCGGTTTTAACAGTGAAAATCGGCGTTATCTTATCAATGGACGTGAAGTGACACCGGAAGAATTTGCACAATATCGTGCAACAGGTAAATTACCGAAGCAAGTAGCGGAAGGTCAGACATCACAAATGCAGGGGCAAGCAGGTGGACTCAAACAAGATGGTATTTTAGCAAAGTTAGGGCGTAATTTGACAGAAGAAGCGCGTCAAGATATGTTAGATCCTGTTATTGGACGCAATAAGGAAATTCAAGAAACGGCTGAAATCCTTTCTCGGCGGACGAAAAATAATCCAGTACTAGTTGGAGATGCTGGGGTTGGTAAGACCGCAGTTGTCGAAGGTTTAGCACAAGCGATCGTTAATGGGGATGTTCCTGCAGCCATTAAGAATAAAGAGATTGTTTCTATTGATATTTCTGGTTTAGAAGCAGGTACACAGTATCGTGGTAGTTTTGAAGAAAATATTCAAAATTTAGTATCTGAAGTGAAAGAGGCCGGCAATATCATTCTCTTCTTTGATGAAATTCATCAAATTCTCGGCGCTGGAAGCACAGGCGGTGATAGTGGATCAAAAGGTCTAGCAGATATTTTGAAACCGGCTTTATCTCGTGGTGAACTGACAGTTATCGGTGCGACGACTCAGGATGAATACCGAAATACCATTTTGAAGAATGCAGCTTTAGCTCGTCGTTTCAATGAAGTAAAAGTCAATGCTCCATCTGCAGAAGATACTTACAAGATTTTGCAAGGAATTCGTGATTTATACGAAAAACACCACAATGTCATCTTGCCAGATGAAGTGTTAAAAGCTGCCGTGGACTTCTCTATTCAATATATTCCACAACGCAGCTTGCCAGATAAAGCGATTGACCTAGTGGATGTGACAGCGGCTCATTTAGCAGCTCAACATCCTGTTACAGATGTGCATACAGTGGAACGTGAAATTGCAGAGCAAAAGAAAAAGCAAGAAGCTGCTGTTGAAAAAGAAGACTTTGAAACTGCTTTGAATGCCAAGATGCGTATTGAAGAGCTAGAAAAAAAGATTGAAAATCATACGGAAGACATGAAGGTGACTGCAACTGTCAATGATGTAGCAGAATCTGTAGAACGTATGACGGGCATTCCTGTTTCCCAAATGGGGACTAGTGATATTGAACGGTTGAAAGAGATGAATGCGCGATTGAAGACAAAAGTCATTGGACAAAACGAAGCAGTTGAAGCAGTGGCGCGCGCTATTCGTCGGAATCGTGCAGGTTTTGATGAAGGAAATCGTCCGATTGGTAGCTTCCTCTTTGTCGGCCCAACTGGTGTTGGAAAAACAGAGCTAGCGAAGCAATTAGCGCTTGATATGTTTGGTACTAAAGAAGCCATTATCCGTTTGGACATGTCTGAATACTCTGACCGCACAGCTGTGTCGAAGTTGATTGGTACAACAGCTGGTTATGTGGGGTATGATGACAATAGTAACACGTTGACAGAACGTGTTCGTCGGAATCCTTACTCTATCATCTTGCTGGACGAAATTGAAAAAGCCGATCCACAAGTCATCACATTGTTACTACAAGTTTTGGATGATGGTCGTTTGACAGATGGGCAAGGAAATACTGTCAACTTTAAGAATACAGTTATTATTGCTACATCAAATGCTGGATTTGGGTATGAAAGCTTTACTGGTGATGAGGAAAAGGATAGGAAGATTATGGATCGCTTAAAACCATACTTCCGCCCAGAATTCTTGAATCGCTTCAATGCAGTCATTGAATTCTCTCATCTTGGTAAAGAGGATTTAGCTGAAATCGTCGACTTGATGTTGGATGAAGTCAACCAAACACTTGCCAAGAAAGACATCACGTTAACAGTAACAGATGCAGCCAAACATTATCTAGCAGAAGAGGGATATGATGAAGTTATGGGTGTTCGTCCGCTTCGTCGTGTGATTGAGCAACAAATCCGTGATAAGGTAACAGACTATCATCTTGATCATTTAGATGCGAAACATCTTCTTGCAGATTTGAAAGATGATGAATTAGTTATCGAAGAAGCGAAAGAGTATCAAACTAAAAAATAAACAGAAGGGTAACGCCGGAGCGGATTTCCGGCGTTTTTAAGTGTGCTTAATTTTCAGGTCCAAGAGTGAACAGTTGCTTGTGTAATTCTTGGTCTTTTTGTTACCGCTTACATCTTTTATAATAGACTTAGAAAGAACAAATAAAATAGAAAAAAGGAGAGTTAAAATGAACATCATTTTAAACATTCTGAACTGGTTCTCGCAAAATATTTTGCAGAATCCAGCCTTCTTTGTAGGTCTTTTGGTTCTCATTGGCTATGCGTTATTGAAAAAACCAGCGCATGATGTCTATGCTGGTTTCATCAAAGCGACAGTTGGTTATATGCTGTTGAACGTTGGGGCTGGAGGTTTGGTAACAACTTTCCGTCCGATTTTAGCGGCTCTGAACTTTAAGTTTAAGATTGGTGCAGCGGTAATTGACCCTTACTTTGGATTGACAGCGGCAAATACAAAGATTGCAGAAGAATTTCCAAACTTTGTCGGAGCAGCAACAACGGCGCTGTTGATTGGTTTTGGTGTCAATATCCTGCTCGTTGCTCTTCGGAAAATTACGAAAGTACGGACGCTGTTCATTACAGGTCATATCATGGTTCAACAAGCAGCGACTGTTTCATTGATGGTTCTTCTCCTTGTTCCTCAATTGCGTAATAGCTGGGGCGTGCTGGCAATCGGTGTCATCTGTGGACTTTACTGGGCAGTCAGCTCCAATATGACAGTAGAAGCAACACAACGTTTAACTGGTGGCGGTGGTTTTGCGATTGGTCACCAACAACAATTTGCGATTTGGTTTGTGGATAAAGTTGCAGACAAATTTGGCAAGAAAGAAGAAAATCTTGACAATTTGAAGTTGCCAAAATTCTTGTCTATTTTCCATGATACAGTGGTTGCTTCGGCGACGTTGATGTTGGTTTTCTTTGGAGCTATTCTCTTAATTTTGGGCCCCGATATCATGTCCAATGCAAAAGTCATTACATCAGGTACAGTTTACAACCCTGCTAAGCAAGATTTTTACATGTATATCATTCAAACAGCCTTTACTTTCTCAGTTTATCTCTTTGTCTTGATGCAAGGGGTGCGGATGTTTGTAGCAGAATTGACGAATGCCTTCCAAGGTATCTCTAACAAATTGCTTCCTGGTTCATTCCCAGCTGTGGACGTTGCAGCTTCTTATGGTTTTGGTTCACCAAATGCGGTGCTTTCAGGATTTGCTTTTGGCTTAATTGGTCAATTGATTACCATTATGCTCTTAATTATCTTTAAGAATCCAATTCTCATTATCACTGGTTTCGTTCCAGTATTCTTTGATAATGCAGCGATTGCAGTTTATGCGGATAAGCGTGGTGGCTGGAAAGCGGCGGTTATCCTGTCCTTTATTTCAGGTGTATTGCAAGTAGCGCTTGGTGCTCTCTGTGTGGCACTTCTCGGTCTGGCTTCTTACGGTGGTTACCATGGAAATATTGACTTTGAATTCCCTTGGCTTGGTTTTGGTTATCTTTTCAAATATCTTGGCATTGTAGGTTACATTCTTGTTTGTGTATTCTTGCTGATTATTCCGCAACTACAATTTGCCAAAGCAAAAGACAAGGAAGCCTACTATCGTGGTGATGTTCAAGCAGAAGAATAAAAATAGATTTAAATATTGGAGGAAAATAATATGGTTAAGGTATTAACAGCGTGCGGAAATGGCATGGGCTCATCTATGGTGATTAAGATGAAAGTAGAAAATGCTCTGCGAAAATTAGGACAAACAGATTTTACCGTCAATTCTTGTAGTGTTGGAGAAGCAAAAAGCCTTGCTTCTGGTTATGATATTGTCATTGCTTCTCTTCATTTGATTCATGAATTGGATGGACGGACAAATGGTAAATTGATTGGTCTGGATAATCTGATGGATGACAAAGAAATTACTGAAAAATTGTCTCAGGTACTAGAGTGATGAGGACGACTGACCTTGTCATAAGATTGATACAATAGGAAAGGATGAGGGGCTTAGAGCAAACGCTCTAGCCTCATTCACTTAACAAGAATAGAACTTGGACGAAAATGTTAGAACGGATAGGAAGCGGTAGTTTCTTTAGAAAAGGACTTTTTCTTATTCTTATAACTGATGAAAGGAAACATGATGAACCTAAAGCAAGCATTGATTGAAAACAACTCCATTCGTTTAGGTCTTTCTGCTTCAACTTGGCAAGAAGCGGTCAAACTTGCTGTTGACCCTTTGATTGAAAGTGGAGCTGTTAAGCCTGAATATTATGATGCTATCATCGAATCCACAGAAGGATATGGTCCTTACTATATTTTGATGCCCGGTATGGCTATGCCGCATGCACGACCAGAAGCTGGTGTTCAAAGAGATGCTTTCTCTTTGGTGACGTTGAAAGAGCCTGTAACTTTCTCGGACGGAAAAGGCGTGAGTGTTTTGTTAGCTCTTGCAGCAACGAGTTCAAAAATTCATACGAGTGTTGCAATTCCACAAATCATTGCTCTTTTTGAATTGGAAAATTCTATTGATCGTTTGTTAGCTTGTCAAACAGAAGCAGAAGTTCTAGCTTTGATTGATGAGTCAAAAAATAGTCCTTATTTAGAAGGATTGGATTTAGATAGTTAGTAAATGGTTGTGTTTCAATATATTAGAAAATAGAAAGTGAGAAAATGATGTCAAAACATATTCCAAATTTACAAGTTGCACTGGATCATTCCGATTTGCAAGGAGCTATTAAAGCAGCTGTCTCGGTGGGTCATGAAGTAGATGTTATTGAAGCAGGAACGGTTTGCCTCTTGCAAGTCGGCAGTGAGTTGGTAGAAGTGCTGCGTAGTTTATTTCCTGATAAAATCATCGTAGCTGATACTAAATGTGCTGACGCTGGTGGGACAGTTGCTAAAAATAATGCCGTACGCGGTGCGGATTGGATGACTTGCATTTGTTGTGCGACGATTCCAACCATGAAAGCAGCCCTGAAAGCTATACAAGAAGAACGCGGTGAACGCGGTGAAATTCAGATTGAGCTCTACGGTGATTGGACTTATGAGCAAGCTCAGACTTGGTTGGATGCTGGTATCTCGCAAGCCATTTATCACCAATCACGCGATGCCCTTCTTGCCGGCGAAACTTGGGGTGAAAAAGATCTCAATAAAGTTAAGAAATTGATTGAAATGGGTTTCCGTGTGTCTGTGACAGGTGGTTTGAATGTGGATACTCTCAAACTCTTTGAAGGAGTGGATGTCTTTACCTTTATTGCTGGACGCGGAATAACAGAAGCTGAAAATCCAGCAGCAGCAGCGCGTGCTTTCAAAGACGAAATCAAGCGAATCTGGGGGTAAGTCATGGCACGTCCGATTGGAATTTATGAAAAGGCGACACCGAAGCATTTTTCTTGGCAAGAACGGTTAGAATTTGCCAAAGAAATGGGCTTTGATTTTGTGGAAATGTCGGTTGATGAGTCAGATGCTCGGCTGGCACGTCTCACTTGGTCCAAAAAAGAACGTCTAGAGCTTGTCAAAGCCATCTATGATACTGGTGTGCGGATTCCCAGCATATGCTTTAGCGGTCATCGGCGTTATCCATTAGGCTCAAACAATCCTGAACTAGAAGCCAAATCGCTTGAAACGATGAAACAATGTATCGAATTAGCACAGGATTTAGGCGTGCGGGTCATTCAATTAGCCGGCTATGATGTTTATTATGAAGAAAAATCACCTGAAACACGCGTTCGTTTCTTAAAAAATCTGCGACGAGCATGTGATTGGGCTGAGCAGGCGCAGGTCATGCTGGCGATTGAAATTATGGATGACCCATTTATCAACAGCATTGAAAAATATCTGGCTGTGGCGAAAGAAATCAATTCGCCTTATCTCTTTGTCTATCCAGATACAGGTAATGTTTCTGCTTGGCATAATGACCTTTGGAGTGAATTTTACCTTGGTCATCAGGCAATTGCTGCGCTGCACTTAAAAGATACCTATGCCGTGACGGAGCATTCTAAAGGGCAATTTCGAGATGTACCTTTTGGCAAAGGTTGTGTCAACTGGGAAGAAATGTTTGCCGTTTTGAAAAAAACCAACTACCAAGGACCGTTTTTGATTGAAATGTGGTCTGAAAATTGTGAAACGGTGGAAGAAACCAAAGCAGCTATCAAAGAAGCGCAGGATTTCCTTTATCCACTCATTGAGAAAGCAGGGTTATGAGAATGTTAGTACCAGAATTACGAGAACGTGTTTATAAAGCCAATATGGAGCTTCCAGAGCACGGATTAGTGAAGTTTACTTGGGGAAATGTTTCGGCGATTGACCGCGAGAAAGGTTTGATTGCCATCAAACCTTCTGGTGTGGCGTATGAAAATCTATCTCCAGAAAATATGGTTGTGACAGATTTGGATGGCAATATTGTCGAAGGTGATCTCAATCCGTCATCAGATTTGCCGACGCATGTTGAGTTGTATAAAGCATTCCTAGAGGTTGGCGGCATTGTCCATACGCACTCGACAGAAGGTGTGGCTTGGGCTCAAGCAGGACGTGATATTCCTTGTTATGGCACGACGCATGCTGACACTTTCTACGGTGCTATTCCTTGCGCTCGTGCTTTGACAACTGAAGAAATCAATGGCGAGTATGAAAAAGAAACTGGTAAAGTCATTGTTGAAGAATTTGCCAAGCGTAGCTTAGATCCACTCGCAGTAGCAGGTGTAACCGTCCGCAACCACGGACCATTTGCTTGGGGGAAGGATGAAAAGTCTGCTGTTTATAATGCAGTCGTACTTGAAGAAGCTGCTCGCATGGCACGCTATACGGAAGCTATCAATCCAACTGTTGCAGAAGTACCGCAAGAGCTCAAAGATAAGCATTACCTGCGGAAACATGGCAAGAATGCTTACTACGGACAGAAAAAGTAAGAACGACGATAAGAAACCTATCAAGGGGTGGAACGATTACTATGATTCAGAGTGTCATGGTTGGCAGTTCCACACCCTGCTTTTCTCATTCTGCTTCCGCAACAAACTCAAAGATAACCAAAATAACAGATGGACTCGTTTCAATCTCGTAGGAAGATGTGTGAAAAGATGTTATAATAATTTACAGTCCCTTTCAAGGAGTAAATGATGATACTATTGGACCAGACAAGCTGTGACTTACTAAGATACCTCATTCAGCTGAAAGAGCCAGAAACGATTATGACGATTTCACGGGCAACCAATCAATCGCGGAGGAAGATTTATTATCATTTGGAAAAAATCAATGACGCTTTGGCAGAGGTTGGTGAAATGATTAGCAATCGTCCGAGGGTAGGGATTGTCTTAACTGCACAGCAAAAAGAATTATGCCAATCCTTGCTGGAAGGAGTCGATTCTTATAGTTATGTCATGAGCATGACCGAGCGCATGCAGTTGACTGTTCTGTATATTTGTGTTGCAAACAAGCGTGTCACCATTGAAAAACTGATGGAATTGACCGAGGTGTCTCGGAATACCGTTCTCAATGATTTGAATGAAATCCGCAATCAGTTAGCTTCAGAGCAGTATCAAGTCAACCTGACATCCACAAAAGCGCAAGGATATCTTTTGAAATGTCATCCACTCAATAAAATCCAATATGTACATTCTCTCTTGTATCACATTTTTGCAGAGGGAAATCATAGTTTTGTTACGATTTTAACAAAGAAGATAAAGAATTTTGTTGGTGATGAGATTCTTCTGTCGGATGATTTACAAGACTTTCTTAACCAAAGGGTACAAGATGTAGAGCAAGACTTAGGTAAGAAAATCAATCGCCATGAAATCAAATTTATGTTGCAAGTCTTGCCATATCTTCTGTTGAGTTGTCGAAATATGGCTTTAAGTGAGGAAGAACAGGAAGATTTGAAGCGTGAGTTTACCTTGATTCGCAAGCGGATTGAGTATCAAGCAGCTAAACATTTGAATAACAATTTAGGGGCGACATTTGGCTTGAAATTAAATGATATTGAGATTTCACTCTTAACTGTTCTTTTGCTTTCTTACCGGAAAGATCGGGATATTCATGCAACCAGTCAAGATTTTGTCCAATTAAAAGAAGCGATTGATGAGTTTATCTGGCGTTTTGAAGTTAGTTCACACTTTGAAATTGAAAATAAAGAAGATTTGTTGCGAAATTTATTGATGCATTGCAAAGCTCTACTATTTCGTAAAACCTACGGCATTCTGTCTAAAAATCCATTGACACGACAGATCAAGGAAAAATATGCAGATTTGTTTGCAGTCACTAAGTCTTGTTCTGTGATTTTAGAGGAAGCTTGGCTTATTTCATTAACCGATGATGAAGTTGCTTACCTTGCCTTGCACATGGGTGGATTCTTAAAACATAATCGTGCTGAAAAACAAGATGCCAAACGGATTTATTTAGTCTGTGATGAAGGAGTAGCTGTGCAGAAATTGCTACTCAAACAGTGCTTGTATCATTTACCAAATGAAAATTTAAGTGCTGTTTTTACGACAGAACAATTCAAAAGCGTCGAAGACATTTTAGATGTGGATTTATTAATTACGACAAATGACGGCTTGGAAACCACTCTGCCAACGATCCAGGTTCAGCCCATTTTGGATTACGAGGACGTATTGAATATTACTTCTTTTGTCAAAGATCAAGCTCTTTCGACTAAAGGAGTACGATTTAGTCAAGAGTTAGAGCACCTTTTAGCGTCTTACATCAAAGATTCAGCTCGGACACAAGAACTGAAAAATAAAATTCAAAAACTTGTAAACGAAGAATTATTATCAACTTCAACGGAAGAATGAAAGAATGGATGACTAGCTAGGGATAGAATTCCCGGCTTTTTTAGGTACTAAAAATAGTCCAATCTTGAACACAGCCTTGTGTTTTATTTGGTCTTTTTTTCTCTCTTAGAGCAGCTTATACTAAAGATAGAAATATAACATTATCTTGAGGAGGAACGATCATGCCAAACGTAAACGAAATTACTCGGGAATCTTGGATTTTAAGTACTTTCCCAGAATGGGGCACTTGGCTTAACGAAGAAATTGAAGCAGAAGTAGTGCCTGAAGGTAACTTTGCTATGTGGTGGTTAGGGAATTGTGGTGTTTGGATTAAGACGCCAGGCGGAGCTAATGTGGTCATGGATCTTTGGTCTAACCGCGGAAAATCAACTAAAAAGGTCAAAGATATGGTGCGGGGACATCAAATGGCAAATATGGCAGGCGTACGTAAATTGCAGCCAAATCTGCGTGTGCAGCCAATGGTGATTGATCCATTTATGATTAATGAGTTGGACTATTATCTGGTATCGCATTTTCACAGTGACCATATTGATATCAATACTGCAGCAGCGATTGTCAACAATCCGAAATTGAATCATGTTAAATTTGTCGGACCTTATGAATGTGGCGAAATCTGGAAAAAATGGGGTGTCCCAGAAGAACGTATCATCGTGATTAAACCCGGCGAAAGTTTTGAGTTTAAAGATATTAAAGTATCAGCTGTGGAATCTTTCGACCGAACTTGCTTGGTAACACTTCCAGTTGATGGTGCTGATGCCCAAGATGGTGAACTGAAAGGTCTGCCTGTAACAGATGAAGAAATGGCGCGTAAAGCAGTCAATTATATTTTTGAAACGCCAGGTGGTACAATTTATCATGGTGCAGATTCGCACTTCTCAAATTATTTTGCCAAACACGGAAAAGATTTCAAGATTGATGTGGCTATTAATAACTATGGTGATAACCCAATCGGTATTCAAGATAAGATGACTTCGATTGATTTGCTTCGTATGGCTGAAAACCTTCGTGCCAAAGTTATTATTCCAGTTCATTATGATATTTGGTCTAACTTCATGGCTTCAACGGACGAGATTTTAGCCTTGTGGAAGATGCGTAAAGAGCGCCTTCAATATCAATTCCATCCATTCATCTGGGAAGTCGGTGGTAAATATACCTATCCGCAAGACAAAGACAGGATTGAATATCATCACCCACGTGGCTTTGATGATTGCTTTGAGCATGATTCAAACATTCAATTTAAAGCTTTACTATAAAAAAATTAAGTGGGAATTATCCGTATACATTGCGATATGCGGATAATTTTCATATAATAGAGGATGGAATGTTATCGTTTTCCAAATGATTAATAGCTTATCTTTGTTGAAGATAAGTGCTTATACAAAAAGGAGAATTCAATGTCAAATTTATCTGTCAATGCCATTCGTTTTTTAGGAATTGATGCCATTGAAAAATCAAAATCTGGTCACCCAGGTGTTGTCATGGGCGCAGCTCCGATGGCTTATGACTTGTTTACCAAGCAAATGCGCATCAATCCAGAAGTGCCAAATTGGATCAATCGCGATCGTTTTGTTTTATCAGCTGGTCACGGCTCTATGTTACTCTATGCCCTTCTCCATTTGTCTGGTTTTAAAGATGTCACAATGGAAGAAATCAAGAACTTCCGTCAATGGGGTTCTAAAACGCCTGGGCATCCCGAATTTGGACATACTGCTGGTGTAGATGCGACAACTGGTCCACTTGGTCAAGGAATTTCTATGGCAACTGGTTTTGCACAAGCAGAACGTTTTTTAGCAGCAAAATACAATCGTGAAGGCTATAATATCTTTGACCACTATACGTATGTTATCTGTGGTGATGGGGATTTGATGGAAGGTGTATCTAGCGAAGCGGCTTCTTACGCTGGTCTGCAAAAATTAGATAAACTCATCGTTCTCTATGATTCCAATGACATCAATTTGGATGGAGAAACCAAGGATTCCTTTACAGAAAGCGTTCGGGCACGTTATGATGCTTATGGTTGGCATACTGCTTTGGTTAAAGATGGGACAGACTTAGAAGCAATCAATGCAGCGATTGAAGCTGCAAAAGTTTCTGGCAAACCTTCCTTAATTGAAGTGAAAACAGTGATTGGTTATGGTTCGCCAAATAAACAGGGAACTAATGCCGTTCATGGAGCTCCTCTTGGTGCAGAAGAAGTAGCCGCTACTCGTAAAGCTCTTACTTGGGATTACGAACCGTTTGAAATTCCTGAAGAAGTCTACGAAGATTATCGGGTCAATGTTGCCGAACGTGGGAAAGCTGCTTATGATGCTTGGGTAAAACTTGTTGAAGCATACAAACAAGCCTATCCTGACTTAGCTGATGAAGTAGCTGCTGTTATTGCGGGACAAGATCCAGTTGAGATCAAGCCAGAAGATTTCCCAGTAGTAGAAACAGGTTTCTCGCAAGCTACTCGTAATTCTAGTCAAGATGCTTTGAATGCAGCAGCTAAAGTTCTTCCAACTTTCCTTGGCGGATCTGCTGACCTAGCTCATTCTAATATGACTTATATCAAAGAAGATGGCTTGCAAGATGATGCCCACCGCCTTAACCGCAACATTCAATTCGGTGTCCGTGAATTTGCTATGGGAACTATTTTAAATGGTATGGCACTTCACGGAGGGCTTCGTGTTTACGGTGGTACATTCTTTGTTTTCTCAGATTATGTTAAAGCAGCCGTTCGTTTGTCAGCTCTTCAAGGTTTACCGGTGACCTATGTCTTTACCCATGATTCGATTGCAGTCGGTGAAGATGGACCTACTCATGAACCAATTGAGCATTTAGCTGGACTTCGTGCTATTCCGAATCTCACTGTTTTCCGTCCAGCAGATGCGCGTGAAACACAGGCGGCTTGGTACTTGGCGCTGAAGAGTCAAACAACTCCAACAGCTTTGGTTCTCACACGTCAAAACTTGACTGTTGAAGCTGGAACTGACTTTAACAAGGTAGCAAAAGGCGCTTATGTGGTGTATGAAACAGTAGGTGGTTTTGATACAATTCTTCTTGCATCTGGTTCTGAAGTCAACTTAGCTGTTGCAGCTGCAAAAGAGTTGGAAGCACAAGGGGAAAAAGTTCGCGTTGTCAGTGTACCATCAACAGACATCTTTGATGCACAAGACGTTGCTTACAAAGAAGAAATTCTACCAAATGCAGTCCGCCGCCGTGTTGCCATTGAAATGGCTGCAACCCAATCTTGGTACAAATATGTTGGACTTGACGGTTCTGTTATCGGTATTGATAAATTCGGTGCTTCTGCTCCAGCAGCTAAAGTAATGAAAGAGTACGGTTTCACAGTTGAACATATCGTTGAGGTTGTGAAAAACTTGAAATAAAATCTCGAAAATCGAGGTGAGATTGCCTCGATTTTTTGTTTGTGAAAGTGGTATAATAAAAGCAGGAAACCTCTTACATAAGGAGTGGATAAATGACAAACGAAGAAAAGATTTATCAAGTATTGGATGATTTGCATATTGCTTATGAGCGTCTAGATCATGAACCAATTTCTTCAGTGATTGAAGCGGCTGAAAAAGGAATTGTTTTGCCAGGACAGCAGGTGAAAAATCTCGTGTTGAAAAGTAAAAAAGGACGACAATTTTATTTAGTCATTTTGCGCGACGAGAAAAGAGCAAACATTAAACATTTGGCAGAAGTCTTAGATGAAAAACGGTTATCTTTTGCTAATGACAAGGAACTAGAGGAGCTTTTGCAAGTAGAGCCAGGTGCAGTCACACCTTTTGGGCTGCTTTTTGATAAGGAAAAGAAAGTTCAGCTTATTGTGGACGAGGAAGTCGATCCTAGTTTAACCGTTGGTTTTCATCCATTTGTAAATAGTACCACGCTCAACATTGCTTATAGCGATTTTCTTCGTTTGTTGGAAAAAACAGGTCATGAAGTAAAGAGAGTGAATTGCTAATCTCAGCTTTGAGATAGAGTTTTGTACAATCAATGGAACTGTCTTGTAAATCTCTTTAAAATCTGCTATAGTAGATAATATATGAAATCTAAAGGAGACTAAAATGGGTAACGGTTTTTCAATTTTAATTATGTTGGTTGTCATGATGGGCTTGATGTTCTTCATGCAACGTTCTCAAAAGAAACAAGCAGATAAACGGATGGAAAGCTTGAATAAATTACAAAAAGGATATGAAGTCATTACAATTGGTGGTTTGTATGGTACGGTTGATGAAGTCGATACTGAAAAGAAAACAGTTGTCCTTGATGTAGATGGTGTTTACTTGACGTTTGAATTAACTGCTATCAAAACTGTGTTGCCGCTGACAGAGGGAATCACAGCAGTTGCAGGAGCTGATGGAAGCGTTGAGATGTCAGAAGATTCAGCTATTGAAGAATAAAATAGCAACTACAATAATGCAGAACAGCCTTTCGGCTGTTTTGTTCGTTTAGGGACAAAAATAGAGGTCAATTGCGCATATCTATAGGATTTATGATATAATGAAATGTAAAACTTTGTTAGGAAAACAAGCAGATGTTTAGTTTTAAGAAAAAAGAAAAAATTGAAGTTCCATTACAGATACCAAAACATATCGGTATCATTATGGACGGGAATGGTCGTTGGGCTAAAAAGCGCATGCAGCCGCGTGTTTTTGGACATAAGTCCGGTATGGAAACATTGCAAAATGTTACGATTGCAGCCAAAGAATTGGGTGTTCAGGTGTTAACAGTTTATGCGTTTTCTACAGAAAATTGGTCTCGTCCTCAAAAAGAAGTCAGTTTTATCATGAATTTGCCTGTTGAATTTTATGATCGTTATGTGCCTGAGTTGCATCGAAATAATGTCAAAATTCAAATGATTGGAGATACAGAACGTTTGCCTAAGGCAACTTATGAGGCACTTTGCAAGGCGGAAGAATTGACGCGGCTCAATACAGGCTTAATCCTTAATTTTGCTTTGAATTATGGTGGTCGTGCTGAAATTGTTCAGGCTGTTAAAATGATTGCTCAAGATGTGTTAGATGCTAAATTCAGTCCGGGAGAGATTAATGAAGAAATGATTGCCAACTACTTACAAACCAGCAATCTACCTCGCTTGTTGCGTGATCCGGATTTGATTATTCGGACAAGTGGTGAAGTGCGTTTAAGTAATTTTTTGCCTTGGCAAAGTGCATATAGCGAGCTGTATTTTACAGATATTTTATGGCCAGATTTTAATGAAAAAGCATTGAAAGCAGCTATTGAGGAATATAGTAAACGAAATCGTCGATTTGGCGGTGTGTAGGAGAATTTATGGATAAAGATTTACAAAGACGTGTGATTTTTGGAGGCATAGCACTTGCTATCTTCATTCCGATTTTGATGATGGGAGGGCCTCTTCTGCAAATTGGTATGGGACTTTTAGCTATGCTAGGTGTTCATGAATTGCTACAAATGAAAGGACTTAGGACAACCACTTTAGAGGGTATTTTAGCCATGTTGGCTGCTTTTGTGCTGACTATTCCACTCGAAAATTATTTGAAATTTTTGCCGGTAGATGGAAACGTGGTGGCTTATAGTTTAGTTGTTTTTATATTGTTGGGCTCAACTGTTTTAGGGAAACATTACAGTTTTGAAGATGCCGCTTATCCGATTGCTGCTAGTTTTTATGTAGGGATTGGTTTCAATGCCTTGCTAGATGCGCGTATAGCTGGTTTTGATAAAGTACTACTGGCTCTGTTTATTGTCTGGGCAACTGATAGCGGAGCTTATTTGGTCGGGCGAAGATATGGTGTGCATCGTTTAGCTCCTCATGTTTCTCCAAATAAAACCGTAGAAGGTAGTCTGGGAGGGATTGTTTCAGCAGTCCTAGTGACATTCATTTTTATGTTGTTTGATAAAAATGTTGCTGCACCTCATCACCTCCCCATCATGCTTCTTTTTGCTGTATTCTTTAGTATTGCTGGTCAATTTGGAGATTTGGTAGAAAGTGCGATTAAACGCCATTTTGGAGTCAAAGATTCAGGTAAATTTATCCCAGGTCATGGTGGTGTTTTGGATCGTTTTGACAGTATGTTGTTCGTCTTTCCCTTGATGCATTTCTTTGGATTATTCTAATGAGAAAGCCGAAAAGAATTTCCAGAAATGGAAATTTTCTTTTGCGAGATGTATAATGTAAGCAAAACTTAAGCAAAATGGAGTATCCTTGTTTTGCTATAAAATAAAATGAAGGAAAATCATTACTATGAGAACGTAGAAAGGTTGGTGTAATGCAGTCAGGTATTATAGGAATTATCACCTTTATCATTATTTTTGGAATTATTGTTGTCGTTCATGAATTTGGACATTTCTATTTTGCGAAAAAATCAGGCATTTTGGTACGCGAGTTTTCCATTGGAATGGGTCCAAAAATTTTTGCTCATATTGGCAAAGATGGAACAGCATATACTATTCGGATGTTACCGCTAGGTGGCTATGTTCGTATGGCAGGCTGGGGTGATGACGCAACAGAGATTAAGACGGGAACACCTGCTAGTTTGACTTTAAATGAAGCAGGAAAGGTTATCCGAATCAATCTTTCGGGCAAGAAAATCGACCAGACGGCTTTGCCCATGAATGTGACAGGCTTTGATTTGGAAGATAAGCTTGAAATCACTGGTTTGGTACTAGATGAGCAAAAAACGTATGCGGTTGACCATGACGCAACAATCGTAGAAGAAGACGGTACAGAAGTGAGGATTGCACCGCTTGATGTGCAGTATCAAAATGCCAGCCTTGGCGGTCGCCTCATTACCAACTTTGCTGGTCCGATGAACAACTTCATTTTGGGAATTGTAGCTTTTCTGCTGTTGATTTTCATGCAGGGAGGTGTTGCAGACCAGCATACAAATCATGTTCGTGTCTTACAGGGGGGCGCCTTAGCTCAGGCTGGTGTAAAAAACAACGACCAAATTTTAAAAGTTGGTCAAGCAGAAATCAAGAATTGGTCGGATTTGACCCAAGCTGTTCAGTCTGAGACGAAAAACAGTAAAGGGCAGTCAGAACTAAATGTGACTGTTAAAAGCGGAAATAAAGTTCAAGAGCTGACAGTTAAGCCTAAAAAAGAGCAAGGTAGATATTTATTAGGAGTGATGCCGGGCTTGAAATCGGATTTTCCGTCTATGATTGCGGGCGGATTTAGCATGGCTTGGAACGCTAGCTTCCGCATCTTTGATGCTTTAAAAAATTTAATTTTCCATCCAGACATCAATAAACTGGGCGGTCCTGTGGCGATTTACAAAGCCAGCAGTGAAGCAGCTAAAGGTGGAATTGAAAGTGTTATCGCTTTATTAGCTATGCTCTCTCTGAATATCGGCATTTTTAATCTCATTCCTATCCCGGCGCTTGACGGTGGAAAAATTGTGCTCAATCTGCTTGAAGCCATTCGTCGTAAACCATTAAAGCAGGAAACAGAAACCTATGTCACGTTGGCAGGTGTCGCTGTTATGGTACTCCTAATGATTGCGGTGACCTGGAATGATATTATGAGAACCTTCTTTTAAAAGGTGAATTCTAAATAATAAATAAAAGGAAGAATTTATGAAACAAAGTAAAATGTTAATCCCAACACTGCGGGAAATGCCTAGTGATGCGCAAGTCATTAGTCATGCCTTGATGTTGCGGGCTGGTTATGTCCGTCAAATATCAGCAGGTGTTTATTCTTATTTGCCCTTAGCAAATCGTGTGATTGAAAAAGCAAAAAAAATCATGCGGGAAGAATTTGAGAAAATTGGTGCAGTCGAAATGCTGGCTCCAGCACTTCTTAGTGCCGATCTTTGGCGTGAATCTGGTCGTTATGAAACTTACGGTGAAGATCTCTATAAATTAAAAAATCGTGAAGGTTCAGATTTTATCTTGGGGCCAACTCACGAAGAAACATTCACCGCAATTGTACGGGATTCTGTCAAGTCTTATAAACAGCTCCCGCTCAATCTATATCAAATCCAAGCCAAATATCGTGATGAAAAACGTCCTAGGAATGGTCTTTTGCGGACACGTGAATTTATCATGAAAGATGGTTATAGCTTCCATGCCAATTACGATAGCCTAGACGTGACTTATGATGAATACAAGACGGCTTATGAAAATATTTTTACTCGTAGTGAGATTGAATTTAAAGGTATTATCGGTGACGGTGGTGCCATGGGTGGAAAGGATAGTCAAGAATTTATGGCCATTACACCTGAACGGACAGACCTCAGCCGTTGGGTTGTCTTGGACAAGTCAGTCGCTAGCTTTGATGAAATTCCAGCTGATGTGCAAGAAGCCATTAAAGCTGAATTGACAAGTTGGTTGGTGTCTGGTGAAGATACTGTTGTGTATTCAAGCGAGTCAAGCTATGCTGCAAATTTGGAAATGGCAACAAATGAATACAAACCAAGCAATCGTGTCGTGGCAGAAGAGGAATTGACTCGTATAGAGACTCCAGATTGCAAGTCAATTGATGAAGTCGCTGCTTTTCTTCATGTTGATGAAAGCCAAACAATTAAAACGTTGGTTTATATTGCTGATGAAAAACCGATTGTAGCGCTTCTTGTTGGGAATGATCAACTGAATGAAGTCAAGCTGAAAAATTATCTAGGTGCTGATTTTTTTGAACCAGCAAGTGAAGAAGAAGTTCGTGAATTATTTGGAGCCAACTTTGGTTCTCTTGGACCTGTTCATCTTCCAGAAGATGTTCAAATTATCGCTGATCGCAAAGTTCAAGATATGCGCAATGCAGTAATTGGTGCCAATGAAGATGGTTATCATTTGACCGGTGTCAATCCGGGCCGCGATTTCACAGCAGAATATGTGGATATTCGCGAGGTGCGTGAAGGAGAAATTTCACCAGATGGACAGGGTATCTTGAAATTTGCACGTGGCATTGAAATTGGACATATTTTTAAATTAGGAACTCGTTATTCAGAAAGTATGAATGCGGCTGTTTTAGATGAAAATGGTCGTGCAGTTCCTGTTGTAATGGGCTGCTATGGTATTGGTGTCAGCCGTCTCTTATCAGCTGTTATGGAGCAACACGCACGTCTCTTCGTCAATAAAACACCAAAAGGAGACTATCGCTATGCTTGGGGAATCAATTTCCCGAAAGAATTAGCACCGTTTGATGTGCATCTAATCCCTGTAAATGTCAAAGATGAAGAAGCTCTTGCTTTGACAGAACAACTAGAGGCAGAACTAGTCAAGGCTGGTTATGAAGTCTTAACAGATGACCGCAATGAGCGTGCTGGTGTGAAATTCAGCGATAGTGACTTGATTGGGCTACCAATCCGTGTGACTATCGGGAAAAAAGCTGCAGATGGAATCGTTGAAGTTAAAATCAAAGCAACTGGCGATACTATTGAAGTCAATGGAGAAAATCTTCTTGAAACTCTTGAAATTTTAGTGAAGAAAAATGATTAAATAGGTCCGAAACAAGAACTAAATTATAATTCAAAAAATAGGCACAATCTTAATTTGACTTATAGTCCTAAAGAGATTGTTTCTATTTTTATTTTTTGAATGAACACTTTGTTTCAATTTATTAAAAAAACTGTTGTGGGATAAAGATGGACTGTTAAGAAAATTCTTATTTTACTTTATTTCATTTTCTCCTATTTTAGGTATAAAAGATAACCTTTTAGGGCATTTCCTGGTAAAATCGTTGAAATTTTTTATACTAAAAAGGTAGAAAAAGGAGTTAAAATGAAAAACATAAAAAATATTCTTCAAATGAGCTTGCTGATCGTTCTAACACAGATTACCTTGGTATTGTTGACGACACCTTTATCCAAATCGTTAACCTTTCAGCAGTCCAGTTTTGTATTTTTGTTCATTTTGTTTTTTTGTGGACTACTTTATTTTCGTTATTTTTCCAGAGAATTAACCGATTTTAAATCAGAGATATTGGTTGCTCGTTACTGGCCCTTACTACATTTTTCCTATCTTATGATGGTACTTATCAATGCAATAGGAGCTTATCTGATGATTGTAGAAGGTTTGGCAGAAGTCTCAGAAAGTCAGAAATTGTTTATGAGTCTTTTCATTCACTCCTCTCTTTTTTTACTAGGTGTTGATGTAGTTGCGCTCGTTCCTGAAGTGCGATCCTATGTTGTTCGCTTTCTATTTTTAAAAGGTCAAGCACGAGCGAGTTTTATTATAGGAAGTTTGATATTTATCGTTTTACGAAATCCAGCTGATTTGGTATGCTTTATCATTTATACAGGTTTGGGATTATTACTTTCTTTTGTTATTCCAAAGTCAAGTCTTCGTTTAGAATTCTCTATTTTTAGTCATTTAGTGCGTAATAGTGTTTCTCTTCTTTTCTTGCTCATTTTTTGGTAAATCTTTTTGTAGAAATCTCACTTCTATGATAAAATGAGAGCATTATAGATTGGATAAGAAAGATGATGAAAGAAAAAGAAGAACAACACTTAGAATGGTTGCAGCAGCATCAAACAACAGAACCACATTTGGGCTTAGAAAGAGTGAGGCGGCTTTTAGCATTGCGGGGGAATCCGCATTTGCAAGTATCGGTCATTCATGTTGCCGGTACCAATGGAAAAGGATCAACAATTGCGCATTTACGTCAGCTTTTGCAAGCAAAGAAGCTACGTGTTGGAACGTTTACATCACCTTATCTGATGTCTTATAATGAACAAATTGCCATCAATGGAGTGTCTATTTCTGACCAAGATTTTCATTCTTTATTGCAAACCTATCAAGGCTTATTAAAAAAACAGGCAGATGATACGATTTTACAGGAAATAACAGAGTTTGAAATTATCACAGTTTTGGCTTATGACTATTTTCTCCAGCAACAGGTAGATGTGGTTATCATGGAAGTAGGGCTAGGTGGTTTATTGGACAGCACCAATGTATGTCAACCGGATTTAACAGCTATTACGACAATTGGACTTGATCACACGGCAATTTTAGGAACAAGCTTAGCAGACATTGCAGAGCAGAAAGCCGGTATTATCAAAGAGGGTGTGCCGTTGGTGACAGGAAAGATTGCTTCCGAACCACTGGCAGTTATTCACAATAAGGCTCAACAACTTCAGTCTCCTCATGTTTGTTATGGGCAAGGCTATCAGGTGGAGCCTGTGCAAAGTTTGGCAGAGGGAGAAGAATTCTTGTTTTCAAACGCATGTAGGCTGAAAGAAGGCTATCAAAGTGCTCTTTTTGGTGTTCATCAAGTTGAGAATGCGGGATTGGCACTTGAATTGTGCGATCACTATTGCTACTTGAAAGGTTTGCCGTTGTTAAGGCAAGATGAGATAAGACGGGCATTGAAACAAACGTATTGGCCTGCTCGTTTGGAAAAAATTTCAACTGCACCTTTGATTTTTCTAGATGGTGCACACAATCCTCATGCAATGAAAGCACTGATTGCTTCTATAGAAAGCCATTTTCCAGATTATCAAAAAAAGGTTTTATTTTCTTGTATTCAGACAAAAGATGTACAAGAAATGATTGCTTTGTTAAAAGAGGTTCCACAAGTACAATTATTACTAACTTCATTTGCTGATGCACGAAGTTTTTCAAAAGAAGAGATGCAAGGTTTGGCAAAGAATGAAAAGCTTGCCTTTGTTAATTGGGAGCATTATTTAACACAGTATCAAAGAGATGAACACGAAGAGAAAGAGCTGTTGCTTATCACAGGCTCTCTTTACTTCCTTGCAGAAGTCAGAAAATATCTACTGAATGATAGATAAAAAATAATTTTCTAACTAATTAAAATATGATAGAATAAAAGGGCAATTCATTTGCACAGAGTAAGTGGTCTGCGTTAAGTGTGTATGGATGGGATGTTGCCATACAACGAAACTTTTGTGCGGTAGGCCATTGCATCCGCTGTCGATCAGACGGCTCCCGAATAGAAAAGGAGCGAACTATGAAAAAGAATTCGCCTAAGTTGTCGGTGCAACTTTTGGTTGCCCTTGCTATGATTGTGGCTCTCTGCTTTGTGTTGGAGAAGTTCTCAGTCTTTGTTATTCCTAATTTATGGAAGTTAAGCCCTGCCTTTATTAGCTATACCCTTATGGGAACGATTGCTGGTCCATTATTGTCTGGTCTGGTTTCTGCTGTTTACGATGTAGCCTCTTTCTTTTTTGTAAATCAAGGTCATCCATTTATTATCTGGTTTACATTGATTGAAGCGCTGCAAGGTATGCTCTATGGTTATTTCTTTTATGGAAAAGAATTGAAAGTAGAGCGCAAGAAAGACTGGTTGTGGGTTACATTAGCCACATTAGCTATTATGGGAGTGGGAACATTTACATTGATACCACTAGTTCTACATTTGCAATATAAGGTACCATTTTTTGCTCTATATGCAGCTCGGGCTTGGTCAGTTTTTGAAATTCCTTTACGAGTATTTGTGACGATGCTCATTGTTCCGCAGCTGCAACGGATTCCTGAGTTTCGTAAGTTGATGGGCTTAAGCAATAAGTAAAAATGATGAATAAACATCCAAAAGAGACCGAACATGACGTTCAGTCTCTTTACTTCTAATAGCAAAAATACATTGAGACAGTAAAGTTTGAAGCTGGGAAAAAAGTTCCTAGCTTCAAACTTTAATAACGTGTAATCAAATCAACAGTTGAGCGATCCAACTTCTTAACCAGAGCTTGTAAGAAAGCTTGAGCTTGGAGAAAGTCGTCCATTGCATAGAGCGTTTGATGAGAATGAATATAGCGTGCACAGACACCGATAGTAGTTGAAGGTACGCCGCCATTTTTCAGATGTGCTGCACCTGCATCAGTACCGCCTTTGCCACAGTAGTATTGATATTTGATACCTGCCTCTTCTGCGGTTGTCAAAAGGAAGTCTTTCATATTTGGTAGCATGAGATGTCCTGGATCGAAGAAACGAATTAAGGTTCCTTCTCCGATGGCACCTTGATCGCCATAAATGTCACCAGCCGGAGAACAGTCCACCGCAAGGAAAACTTCTGGGTCAAATTTAGTCGTTGAAACATGAGCACCACGTAAGCCAACTTCTTCTTGGACGTTTGCCCCAACATAAAGTTCGTTGTCAAGTTTTTCTCCAGCCAGAGCTTGAACTAGTTCACTCACCATGAGAACACCGTAACGATTATCCCAAGCTTTAGAAATGATATTTTTGCCGTTGACTGTGAGGATAGCGGAACTGTCTGGCACAATCGTGTCACCGGGACGAATCCCGTAGCTTTCAGCTTCCGCTTTGTCAGCAAACCCACCGTCAAAAACGATGTCTTCAATCCTTGGTAGACTTGGTCCACCTGTTCCACGTGTCAAATGCGGTGGAATGGAGCCTGAAATAACAGGAATTTCGTCTCCTGTATGAGTAAATAATTTAAAGCGTTGGCTGCTGACAACCAGTGGATTCCAACCTCCGATTTGAACGACTCGGAAAGTTCCGTCTGCTCTGATTTCACTCACCATGAAGCCAACTTCGTCCATGTGTGCAGCAACGAGTATACGTGGCGCATCAATAGCTTCTGAATGTTTCACTCCGAAAATGCCTCCTAGGCCGTCTGTTACGACTTCGTCCACATGAGGGGTGATTTTTTCACGCAAATAATCACGAACAGGCGCTTCGTGCCCTGAAATAGCAGAGATTTCTGTCACTTCTTTAATTTTTGAAAATAATTCTGACATCATTAACCTTCTTTCTGCTCTTATTTTATCATTTTCTATCATAGTTGGGTAGCGTTCAAAGATAAAAAACAATAGTGTTTCGATTTGTCCCAATTTATCTTTTGTGTTAAAATATTGTCATGAAAGCTAAAAAGATTCTATTAACAACGGCTGCACTTGCGGGAGTAGGGATTGCAGCTTATGCTACTAAAAAAACGTTGGATGAACGAAAAGAAGCTGAGCAGCGTGAGCAATTAGTTGCTGACATTCGGAAAAGGTTATCTGAATTAGGTCCAATTGCTACACTGTATGTGCAATTATATAAGTCAGATGAACACCAATTGGTTGGTGGTGTGGTGTACGAAGATGATCGGCACTTTACATTTGTGTATGAAAATGGCGAATTGAGCTATGAGGAAGAGCAATGATGATTCCAGCAACTATCGAAGAATTAGCAACATTAGTAAATCGTGAAGGAAAAACTGTTTTCCTTTTCACAGCTGACTGGTGCGGAGATTGTCGTTTTCTAAAACCATTGCTGCCTGAAATCGAAGCAGAAAATCCCGATTTTACCTTTGTTGAGGTTAATCGTGATGACTATATGGAAGTTGCCAAAAAATGGAATATCTATGGCATTCCTAGCCTGGTAGTCTTAGAAAATGGGCAAGAAATTGGTCGTTTTGTTAATCGAGAGCGAAAAACGAAGATGCAAATCAATGAATTTTTAGCACAGTTAGTATGAATTGTATATAGTGGAGGAACAATGATTTTTACATATAATAAAGAGCATGTTGGCGATGTGTTGATGGTGATTGTTGCAGACAGTCAAGATGCTAAGTTATCTGCTGAACGCAAAGGTGATGTGGCGCGTGTCTATCGCCAAGATACTGGAGAAACGGTTGCTTGGAATATTTTTTGGGTTTCCAATCTTTTTAATATCACTGATCGCGGACAAGTTTTCCTGACTGATGAAGAAATTTCAATTCTTAACCAAGAATTGAGTCAAGCAGGTTTTGAGCCAGAATTAGTCAATGATCTTACTCCAAAATTTGTAGTAGGTGAAATTGTTGAAATGGAAGCACATCCGGATAGTGACCATCTCAATATTTGTCAAGTAAGAGTCGCAGCAGAAAAAGTAATTCAAATCGTAGCAGGAGCGCCTAATGCTAAAGTGGGTCTCAAGACGATTGTGGCATTACCTGGTGCTATGATGCCAAAAGGAAACTTGATTTTTCCTGGTGAACTGCGTGGAGTAGCGAGTTTTGGTATGATGTGCAGTCCTCGTGAGTTGCAACTACCAAATGCCCCACAAAAGCGCGGAATTATTGAATTAGCAAGCTCAGAAGTAGTAGGAACAGCTTTTGATCCAATCAAACATTGGCAAGAATAAGTACAAATTAATCGTGAATTTTCACGATTTTTTCTTTTTTCTTACGAATAAATAGTTAGGAGGAAAAGAAAATGTATAATAAAGTAATTTTAATTGGTCGCTTGGTTAATACACCAGAGTTAAATAAAACAGCTAATGATAAATCTGTGGCGCGTGCAACACTTGCTGTTAATCGCCGATATAAAGGACAAAATGGCGAGCGAGAAGCGGATTTTGTAAACGTCATTGTTTGGGGCAAATTAGCCGAAACCTTAGCAAGTTATGCAACAAAAGGAAGCTTAATTTCTCTTGATGGAGAACTTCGTCCTCGCCGTTATGAGAAAGACGGTGTGACACATTATGTAACAGAAGTACTTTGCAACGGCTTCCAGTTATTAGAAAGTCGTGCCCAACGAGCTCTTCGTGAGAATAATACAGGTGCAGACTTGGCAGATTTGGTTCTAGAAGAAGAGGAATTGCCGTTTTAAATAAAAATAAGGTAGGCTGGACAACATCCAGTCTACTTATTTCTAGTTAGAGTAAAAACTGTTAACATTTTGTGCTTTCAACAACGTACGAAAAATATGCACAATATAGAAACCAACAATCTGAAAAGATGTTGCATTTAGTTTCAACTTGAGTCTAAAAACAAGAAAGTGAGAGGGATTTTTCAAGTTTTTCACACTTCTTTTTCTTGTCGAAGTTTTGTTTTTTGTATAAATATAATATAATAAACCTAGCTAAAACAGAGTTTTCTGTTTAAGATTGCTGTTGATAAGGAGAAAAAATGAGAGCAGGTAAAGGAAAAAAGCAATATCGCAATTGTCGTAAATATCTATTATTTTCTCTATTAGTTTTTGTTTTGACGGGCTTAGTTTTTCTCTATGTAAAGGGAATGTCATCAGATAGTAAACAGGTCAAGATAGGAGCAACCTATATGACGATGAATAATGATTTTTATAAAACTTTAAATGCGGAGATTGAGAAAAAAACGAATCAACAGGGCAATCGGCTTTATGTGCGAGATCCAGAACTAGACGAAGACAAGCAAAGCCAGCAGATTGATTATTTTGTTCAAGAAAAAGTGAATGTCATTGTCATTAACCCCGTTAAAAGCGATAGTTCAAAAATTATTGCATCTTTGAGGAAAGCTAAAAAAGCAGGTATTAAAATTATTGTTGTAGATGCACCGATTAGTAAGGAAGCCAAGGTTGATACAACTATTGTATCTGATAATTATCAAGCAGGCGTGTTAATCGCAAATGATATGATGAAACGATTATCAAGTGCGAAGATTTTACTGTTGGAACATCGTAATGCAGTGTCTGCGATGGACCGAATTCAAGGATTTTTAGACACGATTAAAGGACATCCTGCTTATCAGGTGGTCTCTGAGCGAGAGACATTGGGGCAAACAGAAGAAAGTATGCCTCAAGTAAAAAAAGCCCTGAATGAAGGGATGCAATTTAATGTGGTCATGTCTTTAAATGATCGTGCAGCTATCGGAGCTCTTGCGGCTATAAAAGATCAAGGTGTGACAGACAAGATTGCAATCTATGGCGTAGATGGCTCACCTGATATTAAAAATTTCTTGGCAAATACCAATGATATTCAAGGGACGGTTGCTCAGTCTCCGATTCAAATGGGCAGAAAGGTGACAGAAGTGATTGAGCGCATGATGAAACATCAAGCTTACAAAGAGGAATATCTCATTCCTGTTCATTTAGTAAATAAAGAGAATATCGCTCAATATACAATTACAGGGTGGCAATAATGAGACAAAATAGAAGTATCTTTTATAGCAAAATTGCTTTGATGGTCATCAATTTTATTGCCATTGTTTATAATGCCTCTATTTATCTTTTTGCAACGAATTATGTAGTGGCAAAAGGATATGCTCATTCACTGTTAGGACGTTTAGATGCTATACCAGGATCGCCGAGTTTTAGCTTTTGGATGTCTATTGCTTTTTATGCTTGCTTATTGTTGGTTTTTTATTACCGTGAGAAGCATCCAAATCAGCTATCCGTTTATGATAAAGTAACTATTATTGAGATTTTGCTGATGTTAGTTATCTTTTCTGTCTTGCATTCTTCTTATAATGGTCTGATTCTCTTAGTTTTTGCAGATATTTTTTATGGTTCCAAAGAATTTAACACCTCAAAAGATCGGAAATACTGGTTTTCCTTTATCATTTTGAGTTTTACCATGTTGCTCTTATCCAACTATGATTTAATGTCGCTTTTTGTCAAATTGCCTTCGTTAGATACTTATATTCGCTTTTGTCCAGAATCGATTCGCATGGCTCTCCTTTTTGGAAAGAATTTTCTCTTTTCACTGAATCTAGTTGTCTTTATGATTTCTCTACTATTCTATATTTTATCTGCGATGACCGAAAAACATCATATTGAAGAAGAGCTACGCATGGCCGCACAAGCCAATCGCGAGTTGAATAGTTATTTAGCCTTATCTGAAAAAATCGCAGAAGACCGTGAAAGAAAGCGAATCGCTAGAGAAATTCATGATACGCTAGGGCATGCTTTGACAGGGATTTCTGCGGGGATTGATGCAGTTAAAGTATTGGTGGATATTGACAAAAATCGTGCTAAGGAACAGTTAGAAAATGTTTCTGTGGTTGTACGGGATGGTATCCGTGATGTGCGAGGTTCACTCAATAAAATGCGACCTGGTGCTTTAGAAAATAATAGCTTAAAGGAAGCGTTGTTCAAAATTATTCGAGAATATGAAGCCATTTCTAATTTGGAAATTCATTTTCGCTATGAATGGGCCACAATTGATTTAGATATTGCAAAAGAAGATATTGTCTTTCGGGTGATTCAAGAGTCCATTACCAATTCGGTACGGCATGGACATGCCAAAACGGTTTGGATTGAGCTATTAGAAGAAGAGAATTATATCATGACTATACAAGATGATGGAGTTGGTTTTGACGAGCTTCACTATGGTTATGGTCTAAAGCAAATGCAGGAACGCCTAGCGATTATTGGCGGTAGTGTCCATTTTGAAAATCGTAATGGCTTTTATACCTATATTAAAATTCCGAAAATAGGAGGAAAGAATGATTAAAGTTTTAATTGCAGATGATCAGGCCTTGATTCGTGAGTCTTTACAGATTGTTTTATCGGCACATCCAGATATTGAAGTAGTGGGAATAGTCGGAGATGGCAAAGAAGTGCTTGACAAACTGCATCATGTACACCCTGATGTGATTTTAATGGACATTCGAATGCCTGTTATGGACGGTGTTCTCTGTACAAAGGCAGTTAAAGAACACTATCCAGATATCAAAATTATTATTCTAACAACTTTTGATGACGATGATTTCATTTTTTCTGCTTTAAAATATGGTGCTTCTGGTTATATCTTAAAAGGAGTCTCTACTGAAGAATTGTATCAAGCTATTCAAACGGTTTACAAAGGCGGAGCTATGATTAATCCGAACATTGCTAGCAAAGTGTTTAAAATCTTTTCACAAATGGCGCAGTCGAATTTTGCCATTTCTGTTGCGGAAGAAAATGTAGAAGATATGAGTCAGACTGAGTGGAAGATTATCCAACAAATTGGTTTTGGAGTTTCAAACAAGGAAATTGCAGCGAAGTTGTTCTTGTCTGAAGGGACTATACGGAATTATTTATCTGGCATCTTATCAAAGCTAAACTTACGTGACCGCACGCAATTAGCTATATGGGCTGTACAGACAGGTGTTACCCAGCGTGATTTTAATAAGGACAATAACAAATGAAGTGGCAATTTCGATATATGGTAATTTTAATCTCAAGCCTTCTTCTAGTGGCTCTGGGCTTTGTTTTATGGACATCTACTCAGAAGAAAATTTTGCGAATCGGAGTTTATGCTGGTAGTAGCTGGGATGTCCCAAATAGCCGTGAAAATAGAATATTAGACAATATTATTCGACAATTTGAAAAGTCACATCCACAAGTTAGAGTGGTCTATGAGAGTGGTATTCCTAAGAAAGATTACGACGGCTGGCTAGCTGAAAAAATTTTAAAAGGGGAACAGCCAGATGTGTTTATGGTGCCTGAAAATGATTTTTCGATGTTAGCGGCTTCCGGGGCTTTCAAATCCTTAGACTCTTTACTTAGCAAAGATGAAGTTGCCGCTTACTATCCAGTTGCTTATCAAGCCGGACAATATCAGGGGCACAACTATGCTTTGCCGATTGAAAGCAATCCTGTCATGATGTGTGTCAATAAGGATTTACTGGAAAAGGAAGGAGTTTCGATTCCCGATTCTAATTGGACTTTAGAAGACTTGTATGCGATTTGTCAAAAAGTCACAAAGGACACAAACGGGGACGGTCTGATTGACCAGTATGGTATTACGGATTATACCTGGAAGCAGGCCTTAGTAGCTTATAATGGTCATCTGAGAAATCAAAGTGGTGTCAATGTTGATAGCGCAGAAATGCATCAAGCGTTGTCCTTTATCAGCAAATTAACTTCATTGAATCAACGGTACAAGGTAACATCAAATGATTTTGATGAAGGCAAGGTTGCTTTTTATCCTATGAGTTTGGCGCAATATCGGACTTATAAACCTTATCCTTATCATGTAGCAAAGTATTCTAGATTTTCTTGGACTTGTATTCCCATGCCAGCTGCTAAAGCAGGCATTCCTGCAACACAAGTGAAAACGTCCCTTTTTGCCATGTCTTCAAAGACGAAACAGGATAAATTAGCTTGGGAATTTATGAAGTTATTGGGTCAAAATCAAAAAAATCAGCAGGAATTATTTGAAAAGTCGCAGGGGACATCAGTCTTGTTATCAGTTGTTAAAAGCAGTCAGACGAAAAAGATTTTACAAGCAGATGATTTTGGCCTGAATTCACTGACTTCTCAAAGATTGGATCATATGATGAAACATTCTGTCTTAGATATTAGTCGAGAGGTGGATTATCATTCTCTGGAACGCATTGATCACTTACTTGAAAATGCTCTTAAGAACAATGAAATCGACAGTCGCTTGCCAAGTATTCAAAGAGAAATGGAAGAAACAGGCAAATAGAAGTTTAACAGTATTAAAAAGAAAATAGCTAAGTGAGTATTGAACTGTGCCCCAAAAGTTAGATTTTTGAGTCTAACTTTTGGGGCGCAGTTCAGCTCAAAGTTGGCTATTTTTTATTTTTGAAAATCTAGATGACAAATGTCACATTTTAATTAACAATTGTCATCTTTACAAAGTGACATTTGACAATATGAAACCGGTTCCAGCTTTAGTAAAATAAAGACAGGAAATGAAGGAGGAAAGAACATGAAATATCTGGTACTAGTCAGTCATGGTGGACTAGCAGAAGGAGTACAAAGCTCGCTTAAGATGTTTGCTGGTGATAAGACAGATCAAGTCATTGCAGTAGGATTAAAAGAAGGCAAGTCTGTTGATGATTTTGCTCTTGACTTTCGGCAAGCATTATCCGGTCTTAGTGTAGAAGATACAGTTTTAGTGTTGGCAGATATTGTCGGAGGAAGCCCTTTGACAACAGCTTGCAACGTTTTAGCGGAACTTGACAAGTTAAATACTGCAGTCGTACTTGGTGGTCTCAATTTAACAATGGGACTCACAGGTTTAGTGATGAAAGATATGCTAGAAGGAAAAGAATTGATACAAGCTATTCTCTCAGAAGCTTCCGCAGCATTACAAGAATTTGATGTGACTTCTAGTGACGAAGAGGATGAAGACGATATTTAAGAAAGAAAAAAAGGAGACTTATCATGACAATTTCATTTGTACGGATTGATGACCGTATGATTCATGGTCAAACAGTAACTCGCTGGGCAAAGGAATATCCTTGTGACGGTTTAGTTGCGGTCAATAATGCTGCAGCAGGAAATGCAGTTTTAAAGCAAGCCTATAAAGCAGCTTCTGATAAAAAAACATTTGTTTGGACAAAAGAAGCATGGAAAGAAAAATCACAAAAGGTATTGGATTCCGATAGTCGCTATTTCTTGATTACTAAAAATCCAATTGATATGAAAGAAATACTAGTTGATCAAGGTTTTGTGCCTGGTGATATCAAAGAAATCATCGTTGGTCCAGCTAATGATCGTCCGGGTGCTACTAAATTGGGAAACAATCAATCCATTACACAGGAAGAAGCAGAAGCACTTGAAGCAATTCAAAAAGCTGGCTATAAAGTAAAATTCCAACTCTTACCAGATGTGTCTATTGGCTATTGGGACGATTTCAAGTCTAAATTCGGTTTTTAATAAAATATAATAAGCATTAAGGAGGCTTTATTATGACAATTTCGTGGTTTCAAGCCGCTTTATTAGGGTTATTTGCCTGTCTATCATCCATGCCTGGCCTAGGTGGTACATCCATTGGTAACTATACTCTTGGACGCCCACTTGTAGGTGGTCTTGTTTCAGGACTGATCCTAGGAGATGTGAAATTAGGTATCATCTGTGGGGTTGCGATGCAACTTGTTTACATCGCTTTGGTAACACCTGGCGGTACTGTTTCAGCTGACGTTCGTGCGGTTTCTTATATTGGGATTCCTCTGGCAATGGTTGCTATTCAATCACAAGGACTGTCACTTGACTCTGCAGATGCTGCTAACTTGGCTAAATCAATGGGAACACTCGTTGGTACAGTCGGTACAGTTCTTTTCTATGGTACAGCTACTATGAATCTACTTTGGCAACATATTGGCTGGAAAGCTGTTGAAAAAGGTGAATTTAAACGCTTATATGTGGTAGACTGGGGCTTCCCATGGATTTCCCATTTAGTATTCTCATTCTTGCCAACGCTTATTATGTGTAAATTAGGTGCCGATGCGGTTACTGCTTTAAAAACAGCTCTTCCATTGGATGGTATTCCAATGAAAACCCTCTTTACGGTCGGCTCTCTCCTTCCATGTGTCGGAATTGCCATCCTCTTAAAACAAATCGTTGAAAAAGCTGTTGATTTCATTCCATTCTTTGTTGGATTTACTTTAGCAGCTTCATTAGGACTCAACCTTGTGTCTTGTGCAGTCATTTCATTAATCTTTGCAGTATTATTCTATGAAATTCAAATGGCGAAAAATGTAAGAGCACAAGCGGCTGCCAGTGCAAGTTTTGATGATGACGATGAGGAGGATATTTAAAATGGTTAAATTAACGAAAAAAACATTAGGAAAATCTTTTCATCATTGGTATTATGGGAACTTAACTTGCTTCTCACAAGAACACATGCAAACCTTTGGATATCTGGCTTCAATGCTACCAATTGTGGAAGAATTATATTCTAAAAAAGAAGATCAAGCAAAAGCAATGCACACCTACACCGCATTCTTTAACACGGAGCCGCAATTAGGTGCATTGATTGTAGGGATTACAGCAGGTTTAGAAGAAGCGCGTGCGAATGGGGCTGATGGAGTAGATGATGAAACAATCAACGGTCTTCGTGCTGGTCTCATGGGACCTGTTGCAGGAATTGGTGATTCACTGATTGTTGGTACCTTGATTCCGATTATACTAGGTATTGCTCTCGGTTTGTCAAATGGTGGATCACCACTTGGTGCGATTTTCTATATCGTGGTTTGGAACTTGCTCGCCTACTTTGGTATGAAATTCGCCTACTTTAAAGGGTACGAACTAGGAGATAAAGCAGTTGAATTTCTTGTAGGCCCTCAAGGACAAGCTATCCGTAAGTCGGTGTCTATCATTGGTGGTATGGTCATCGGTGCGGTTGCAGCGACATGGGTACCTGTTAAGACAGCTTTCAAATTGAAAGATTCTTCAGGGAAAGCCTTCTTGGTTTTACAAAGCCAATTAGACGGTGTTTATCCAGGTTTATTGACAGCTTTGTTTATCGTCTTTTGCTGGTGGTTAATGGCTAAGAAAAATCTCTCACCTATCAAAGTAATGTTGCTTCTTGTAGTAATTGCTTTCCTTGGTGTATTGGTTGGCTTCTTCAACCCAGGATTGAAATACTAAATAGGAGAAAAATATGACAGAACAAGAATTGATTCAAGGATATGAAACGGAAATTCAATACCAAAAACACATGATTGAAAATCTAGGGCGTTGGTTTAGTCTCTTCTTTACTATTGCTAGTATCGGTCTTGTTCTGGTTTATTTCTTCCGTCAGACCAATTTTATTGCCTTTATTGCTGGAACGTTCCTAGCGGTCCTAGGGATTCTAGCAATGCTTGTCTTTGGTTATGGTATTTATAAAGGACGATTGAATCTAAAAAAAGTTATTGACGATTTTGAAGAAAAATTAAGATTGGTCTAATAAAAACTTATTTGCTTTCCCCTTAAAAACTTTGTCATTTGACAGAGTTTTTTTCTTGACTATTTCTGACCAAGTGATACAATAGAAAATGTAAATATTAGCACTCGTGTATATAGAGTGCTAAAACAAGATATTGGAGGTAAACAAATGCTTAAACCATTAGGCGACCGTGTGGTCCTAAAAGTAGAAGAAAGAGAACAAAAAGTTGGTGGCTTTGTCATTGCAGGAGCAGGACAAGATGCAACGAAGACGGCAAAAGTTATAGCTGTCGGGGAAGGAATTCGTACGCTCAACGGTGAACTCGTTGCTCCAAGCGTGAAGGCCGATGATACTGTTCTCGTTGAAAGCCATGCAGGAATTGAAGTCAAAGACAGCGAAGAAAAGTATCTCGTTGTCAATGAGACAAATATTCTAGCGATTGTTGAATAAATTAAACATTTATAGAAAGAGGAATTGTAAAAATGGCAAAAGATATTAAATTTTCAGCAGATGCAAGAAGTGCTATGGTACGTGGTGTCGATATTTTGGCAGATACCGTTAAAGTAACCTTAGGACCTAAAGGACGCAATGTTGTTCTTGAAAAATCATTTGGCTCACCACTCATCACAAATGACGGTGTGACTATTGCAAAAGAAATTGAACTCGAAGATCATTTTGAAAATATGGGCGCTAAGTTGGTGTCAGAAGTTGCTTCAAAAACTAATGATATCGCTGGTGACGGAACAACCACTGCGACTGTCTTGACCCAAGCCATTGTCCGCGAAGGAATCAAAAATGTAACGGCTGGTGCAAACCCAATTGGCATTCGTCGTGGTATTGAAACAGCTGTTGCAACAGCTGTTGAAGCTTTAAAAGCAAATTCTGTTCCAGTTTCTAATAAAGAAGCGATTGCGCAAGTTGCGGCTGTTTCATCACGTTCTGAAAAAGTCGGAGAATACATTTCTGAAGCTATGGAAAAAGTTGGCAACGACGGTGTCATCACCATTGAAGAGTCTAAAGGAATGGAAACAGAGCTTGATGTTGTGGAAGGTATGCAGTTTGACCGTGGCTATCTTTCTCAATACATGGTAACAGATAATGAAAAAATGGTTGCTGATTTAGATAATCCATATATCTTGATTACAGATAAGAAGATTTCTAATATCCAAGAAATTCTTCCTTTGTTGGAAAATATCTTGAAGACTAGTCGTCCATTATTGATTATCGCAGATGATGTAGACGGTGAAGCTCTTCCAACTCTTGTGTTGAACAAAATCCGTGGTACTTTCAATGTAGTCGCTGTGAAAGCGCCAGGATTCGGAGACCGTCGTAAGGCTATGTTAGAAGATATTGCGATTTTGACTGGCGGTACAGTGATTACAGAAGATCTTGGTCTAGAATTGAAAGATGCAACCATTGAAGCACTTGGACAAGCCTCAAAAGTGACTGTCGACAAAGATAGCACAGTGATTGTGGAAGGTTCAGGAGCTGCTGAAGCGATTGCTAACCGCGTGGCTGTCATTAAATCGCAAATTGAAAGTGCTACATCTGAATTTGACAAAGAAAAACTACAAGAACGTTTAGCAAAATTGTCAGGTGGTGTGGCAGTCATCAAAGTGGGTGCTGCAACAGAAACAGAACTCAAAGAAATGAAACTCCGCATTGAAGATGCCCTCAATGCAACTCGCGCCGCTGTTGAAGAAGGAATTGTCTCAGGTGGTGGAACAGCCTTTGTGAATGTTTTAAATGCTGTTGAAGCCTTAGACTTATCAGGTGATGAAGCAACAGGTCGTAATATCGTTCTTCGTGCTTTGGAAGAACCTATTCGACAAATCGCTATCAATGCAGGATTTGAAGGCTCGATCGTCATTGACCGTTTGAAAAACTCTGAAGTTGGTACAGGCTTTAATGCTGCAACTGGTGAATGGGTCAACATGATTGAAGCAGGTATCATTGACCCAGTCAAGGTTACTCGTTCTGCCCTTCAAAATGCTGCGTCAGTAGCTAGCCTTATTTTAACAACAGAAGCAGTTGTTGCTAGCCAACCAGAACCAGCTAGCCCAGCTCCAGCAATGGATCCAAGCATGATGGGTGGCATGATGTAATTTAAGATATAGAGAGTTTAAAGAGTAAAACAAGCTAGAAAATCAACGAATTATTTGATGAATGAGAGAAGATTTGTTTTTCTCATACAGCTCTTAACGATGTTTAATGTTGCACGAGATTGCTTTTATGTTGAAGCGCAAACGTGCTTTTGAAGGATATAAAAAGCGAAGTGAGTTTGGATTTATCAAATCCAAACTCACTTTTTTTTTAAAAGTTTTTAGCTGGGGTATATGTACGATCAATACAAAGAGAGCCAAAAGAACTAGAACTTTATTTTTCTTGCTTGATAAATTAGTGCTGTTTGAAAAAGTTATTCTCTTTTGTCTATTTGTCTCCGCTCCTTTTCTGTGGTAAAATAGTGATACATTTCTAAGGAGAAAACAATGATTGATGTTGAAGAAATTCTGAATAAAATGAATCCCAACCAAAAAATAAACTATGATCGTGTCATGCAGCAAATGGTCAAAGTTTGGGAATCAGATCAGAAGCGTCCTACGATTTTGATGCATACTTGTTGTGCACCCTGTTCGACCTATACTCTGGAGTATTTGACCCAGTATGCGGATGTGACGGTTTATTTTGCTAATTCAAATATTCACCCTAAGGCAGAATATCAGCGCCGTGCCTATGTTGCACAAAAATTTGTTCATGATTTCAATGAAAATACTGGTAATCATGTTCGATACTTAGAAGCTCCCTATGAGCCACAGGAATTTTTCCGGACAGTACATGGCTTGGAAGAAGAGCCGGAAGGTGGCGATCGTTGTAAAGTTTGCTATGATTATCGCTTAGATAAGACAGCACAAGTGGCTGTTGATTTGGGATTTGACTATTTTGGAAGCGCCCTGACCATTAGTCCTCATAAAAATTCGCAGACGATCAATAGTGTTGGAATAGAAGTACAGAAAGTTTATGCAACGCAGTATCTTCCTAGTGATTTCAAGAAAAATCAGGGTTATAAACGCTCGGTTGAAATGTGTGAAGAGTACGACATTTATCGACAATGCTATTGTGGTTGTGTTTTTGCAGCACAGGCACAAGGAATTGACCTCATTCAGATAAAAAAAGATGCAGTAGCTTTTTTGAAGGGGAAAGATTTAGAAAAAGATTATTCGCATATTAAATTTACTGTCACAAATGGAGAATGCTAAAAATAACACTTGTACTAGAGTTGATCGTGTTTCTTCTTACAAGGTTGTTTTTGTTTGTACATTTAGAAGTTTTATATCTTGACGTCATCAATATATTGTGTTATTATTTTTTTTAGCACAACATATGGTGTTTTTACTGAAGTTGATGACCTGATATTAGATAGATTTTGGAGGTGCAGGGAGATAGTGATTATTTTAGCGGGCATGATTGGGGTAGGTAAGACGACTTACACTTATCGATTAGCCGAGGAATTAGGAACGCAGCCATTTTTTGAACCGGTAGAAGAAAATCCTATTTTGGATAAGTATTATGAGGACCCAGATAAATATGGCTTTGCTTTGCAGATTTATTTTCTAAATAAACGCTTTAAAATGATCAAAGCGGCTTATCATGACGACAATAATATTCTAGATCGTTCTATTTATGAAGACGCTTTGTTTACTTATATCAATACACTCAAGGGAAGTATCAGTGAGCAAGAGTATGATATCTACTTGGAACTTTTGGACAATATGATGGAAGAAATCCAAGGTCTGCCTAAGAAAGCGCCAGATTTGTTGATTTATTTAGATGGTAGTTTCGACCATATTATGAACAATATCAAAAAACGCGGTCGCAATTATGAGCAACCAAATGAAGAAAATGGACTAGCTGACTACTATCAACTGCTTTATAAGCATTATCAAAATTGGTATGAGGATTACAACTACAGTCCTAAAATGAGAATTGCAACGGATGATTTAGATATTGCAAATCCAAATGACTGGAATCACGTCTACCAACAAATTCAACAAAAAATGAAAACGATTGGGCTTGAAAAATGAGTCTAATCAAGAAAGTTTCGAAATAGCTTCGAGATTTTTGTATACATCAATAAAAAAGAGAGACAGATGATAACTGATCGACAAACGAAAATTCTTCAAGAAGCTAGAGATTTTGCTTATGCTGAACTGAAAGACGAAACAAGCGGACATGATTGGTGGCATATTGTACGTGTCACAAATATTGCTGTAGAAATTGCCAAACAAGAACGAGCAGATGTTTTTATTTGTGAGCTAGCTGCCTTGCTACATGATATAGCTGACGGGAAATTAAATGAGAGTGAAGAAGTGGGCTTGCAAAAGGTTGAGCAATGGCTACAGAATCATCAGGCTTCAGAGGCGGAAATAGCTCATGTGTTAGAGATTGTTTCAACAATGTCATTTAAAGGTGATCATCAACAGAAGAATATCAGCACTTTGGAGGGCAAAATTGTTCAAGATGCCGACCGATTGGATGCGATTGGAGCGATTGGAATAGCGCGAGCTATGGCTTATTCAGGTCATATGGGGAGACCGATTCACGATCCAGATTTGCAGCCGAGAGAAAACATGACATTGGAAGAATATCGTACTGGGAAGAGTTCAGCTATCATGCATTTCTATGAGAAATTACTCAAATTAAAAGACATGATGAATACCGCTGCTGCTCAAAAAATGGCAGAAAGTAGACATCGCTTTTTGGAAGAATATTATGAATAATGTCATTATGCTAATTTTGCTAAGGATAATTTAGAAACCATCGATGTCTACATTAAAAGACTCAAAGACAATTACATTTTTGAGATTGACAATCTTGATGATTTAGATAGTTTGAAAGATTTTTTAATAAGAAAAAATAAATGTTATTTATGGAGTTAGAATGAGAAAAATAGGTTTAGACTTTTTAAAGATTTTTGCTTGTATTGGAGTTGTATTAATTCATACAACTATTTGGGGTTTCACTAATACTGTCAATGGAATTGACATGATAGGTCAGTTTAATTTATACTCTTACTTATTTTATTTAGGTGTTTACGCGGTTCCTATATTTTTTATGTTGAATGGTTATTTTCTTCTTCAAAAAAAGCAGTTAAGTTATACTTATATGTTTAATAAAATAAAAGGAATTATATTAGTCACAGTCTTCTGGAATTTAATTATTTGGATATTTAAAGCAGATTTTGCTCAAAATCCTATCCGGAAAATATTTGAGGCTTTTAATCAGGGAGGTTATTTACCTCAGTTTTGGTTTATGACTTCTCTTCTTATTATTTATCTCTCACTACCTTACCTTGCTGCTATTTTAAATAGCGAGAAGAGATACTTTATTTTATTATTTGTTTTGTTAAGTATAGGTTTCCTAGTGGAGGGATTGAATCTTTCTGGAAAAATCATTCAATATAAGATTCCTCAATATTTAAGATTGTGGACATGGTACTTTTATTATGTGTTAGGGGGGTATCTTTCTTTACCAAATAATCGAATTCTACATTTTCTTAATATAAAGAGAAATCAAAATTTTGTAATAAGTTTAGTACTGCTATCTCCAATTTATTTATTTATCATTTCTAAATATTTTTATCATACCATATCAGTTGAGTACTTTTACGACAGTATATTTGTAAAAGTACTCTGTTTAGGAATTTTTATTTTATTTTTTAATCTGCATCTTTCTTCAACAAAGTTTAATAATCTAGTTTATTTTTTATCCTCATTAACAATGGGGGTTTATATCGTCCACATGCCACTAAAAAAACTTTGGGAAGCAAAGGTTGGATTTGACTTTAACTATTCAATAAGTATTTATTGTTTATTTGTACTATCTGCTAGTTTTATGATTGCAGCCTGTATTGCTAGACTACCTAAAATTAGTAGATTTATTAAATTGTAGTGCAGACTCTAGAATAAGAGCTCTTTGTCAACTGCAGTGGGTGCCAATACCCAGTACCAAGAGGGAACTTTATTGGTTCTCTTTTTTGGTGTTTAGTATGATGACAATCTTCTTAAAGTTTGGGAAATTTCCAAATCCAAAGCTTTGGTGTTTGATGTCTTTGATGAGCTTGTTGGTAGCTTCTGATTTGGCATTGGAATAGGTGTTTTTAAATGAATTAATAATGATAATGTGGGGTTTCAGGTTTTCAAAACAGTTTGGAATAGTGGGTTAACCTTGCTCTTGTTCTCTTCTATAAGTTCAAAGAATTACTCATCATTCTGAAATAAAAGCAACTGGTAGAAGTTGTAATAATAGGTTAGTTCTTCCGAAAAATTTTTTAATTGTTGTACGACTTCCCTTGATGTGAAATGACTTCTGAAAGTATAGCTATAAAAGAGCTTATTATTCAACTTCCAATTGTCTTTCATAATGAATTTTCAATGATATTTCATGGACAATAAGGGAGAGATTCCTGATCAAATTGTTTTATAATTTGGATACGAGGATTGTTCATAGCACATTTCAAGTGCTGTACAATATGGAAACGATTTAAAGTGATTTCTACGTTTGGAAAGAGCCTTCTAGCTAGTGGAATATAAGTCCTAGACATATCTATATGATGAGCTGAACTTGCTGGAATGCTTTTAGAGGAAACTTAAAATGGTATTTTGATGATTGTTATCAAGGATTGTTATTAAATGGCTTATTTTGCATTCATGAGCGATAAAAGCAAACTCACCTAAAACTAAACTCATCCCAAAACATCACCTCTGGCGTACTTTCAAAGGTCTCTTTAAAAGTGAACTGTTCCAGTTTTTGGTAAACAGTTGACGTGGGAATGCGCAGTTTTCGAGCAGTGTCTATAAGACAAAGTTTATCAGTGAGCAAGTCAGCGACTCTTTGTCTGACAAGGTGTGGGATTTGACAATTCTTCTCAACGATTGAAGTCTCAGCTACAATCACTCGTTTACAGATCTTACATTGAAAGCAACGTTTCTTAAGGTGTAAGAGAGTAAGCATTCCATTGCTCAAGGAGAGGGATTTTGGTATAGTTTTTTGTGGGAAAAAGGATTCTCAGTAGTTAAAAAATTATTGTAGAAAATGCAACAAATTTATTTTAAGACGAGTAAAAAAGCCCTTTTTAGGGCTTTTTTGATAAAATTGAATCCTCCCTGTAGGGCTCGAACCTACGACCCATGGATTAAGAGTCCACTGCTCTACCAACTGAGCTAAGGAAGGCAATAAAAAAGCTGTATTGGTGCCGAGTTTTCACGATTTGTATTGAACCCGCGCAATTAAGCAGGTGGGCAACTCGCTCTAACTGAAGCTGCTTCCGCGTGAAACGGCCTGCAAGCTGTTAGAAGTCTTTTGTTTCCCTAATAATACAAAAAATAGTCGGTCAACACTTAAGTGTGAAGTCGTACACCACAGCGTTTCTATAATTATGATACCACAATTTTTGAAAAATTCAAGAGAAAAAATTGATTTTTTGCAAACGATACCACGATTTTTTAGTGGTTTTTGAGTTGATCAATCTTATTTTTAGTCATTCCAAGGGCTCGTTCGTACTTTCCATTTTCGTTCGGAGTGAAATAATCAGCATTTTTTATTTTTTCAGGAAGATAGTTTTGCTGTACCCAGTTACCAGGATAGTTATGTGGATATTTGTAATCTTGGGCATTTCCCAGCTCCTTACTGCCAGCGTAGTGACCGTCTCGTAGATGGCGAGGGATAGCGAGATTTCCGTTCTGGCGCAAGTCAGAGAGTGCTTTGTCTATGGCTACGTAGGCCGAGTTGGACTTAGGAGAAAGTGCTAGGTCAATGACAATGTTGGCAATGAGGATGCGAGCTTCTGGGAACCCAATTTTTTGAGCGGCTTCAAGTGCGGTCACTGTATGAATCTGAGCATCGGGATTTGCCAAACCAATGTCTTCATAAGCAATGACCGTCAGGCGTCGTGCGAGGCTGGGAAGGTCTCCAGCTTCAATCAAGCGAGCTGCATAATGGAGACTGGCATTGACATCAGACCCCCGAATAGACTTCTGTAAGGCGGACAGGACGTCATAGTGACCATCCCCGTCCTTGTCCATAGTGATGTAGCTCTTTTGTAGGCTGTTTTCCATAATATCCAGAGTGATATGGCGAACGCCTGAATTATCCGCTGAGGTAGAGAGGACTGCTAAATCTAGAGAATTAAAGGCTGAGCGCAGATCTCCATTCGTGGAAGTGGCAATGAAGTCCAGTGCGTCATCATCTAATTGGACAGGAAAATCAAAACCTCGTTCGGTGTCTGCCAAGGCTGTTTGAATAGCTTGTTTAATATCGTCATTTGTCAGAGGCTCCAGCTCGAAAATCTGTACCCGGCTGCGAATAGCGGGAGTGACGGAGAAAAAAGGATTTTCTGTTGTGGCACCAATCATGATGATTAGACCGTTTTCTAACAGAGGGAGGAGGAAGTCCTGCTTTGTCTTATCCAAACGGTGAATCTCGTCTAAAAGTAGCACCAAACCATCAGAGAACTTGGCTTCTTCCGCAATCTCTTGCAGACGCTTCTTACTATCAACGGTAGCATTAAAGGTCCGAAAAGCAAATTTTGTAGTACCAGCGATGGCAGAAGCAATGGAAGTCTTACCGATGCCGGGCGGTCCGTAGAGAATCATAGAAGACAGACGATTGGCTTCCACCATGCGACGAATAATTTTTCCTTCGCCGACCAGATGTTTCTGACCGATGACCTGATCAATATTTTTAGGTCGCATGCGGATAGCTAAATTTTCTGGCATACGTTTTCCTCCTTATTGGTATTCTTTTCAACTGTTCTGATTTATGTTACTATAGTTGTATCTATTTTAACACATTTTAAAGGATTGGAGAGAGGCTGGCTATGGTTAAATATGGATTTTTGGATATATTAAATGAAGAAATGGGGCAATGCTTTCCATTTGACTATGAGATAAACTGGGATAAGAAGAATCATGCCGTAGAAGTGTCCTTTCTCTTAGAAGTACAAAATGCAAATGGCATCGAACTGTTAGATGTGGATGGAGAAAGTAGCACAGAAGACATTTTCTTTGAAGAAAGCGTTCTCTTTTATAATCCTGCCAAGTCTCACTTTGAAACAGAGGATTATCTAACAGTTGTCCCTTACGAGCCAAAAAAAGGTTTGTCTCGTGAATTCTTGACCTACTTTGTGGATTTTTTGAAGCAGACAGCCGAAGAGGGATTAGATGCTCTCATGGATTTTCTGGCAGATCCAGCGGCAGAGGAATTTGAAATTGTCTGGAATAATAAAGCTTTTGAAAAAGCCAGAGCAGATTTGAAAGAGACGGACTTTTATCCTTATCCGAGATACTGAAATACAAGCATGTCCAAGAAGAACACTGATTTTACGGAGGTAGGGAAGAATGAGTGATATGACTGTTTTGTATCAAACGTTTGATTTTTCAGGTTGTAAAATTGCTTTGCTGCATGGTGATACAATTTTAACCATTTTAAGAGACGATATTCCCACTATTCCTTATCCCAATATGTGGGATTTTCCTGGCGGTGGGAGAGAAAAGGAAGAAACACCTTTTGAGTGTATCAAGCGAGAAGTTTTTGAGGAATTAGGCATTACGATTAAGGAAAGCTCAATTCTTTGGATCAAAGCCTACCAAGGCATTGTCAATCCGGCTAAGACCTCTGTGTTTATAGTGGGAGTGATTAGCCAGAAGGAGATTGATCAGATTATCTTTGGTAATGAAGGACAGGGCTACAAATTGGTAAATATAGAAGAATTATTAGCAGATGAAAACGTTATTCCACAGTTGAAAAGTAGATTGAGAGATTATTTGGAGGAGGTTCAAAGATGATTTATATAGAACAAGCAGAAGCTACAGATTTAGAAACCATTGTCAGTATTCAGCGGGCTGCTTTTAAGGCAGTTTATGACAAATATCAGGATGAGTATGATCCTTATCTGGAAGAACGGGAGCGCATCCAGTGGAAGCTGGCAGAACGTCCTAATAGCTTTTATTATTTTGTCAAGGATGATGAGGAAGTGTGTGGGTTTATCCGTATCCAGACTAACGATGAGCAGACAGAGTGTTGGCTGGGAACAGCGGCGATTCTGCCCGATTATCAAGGCCGGGGAATTGGTTCAGCAGGTTTGAAACTTGTAGAAGAACAGTTCTCAGCTGCCAAACAATGGGATTTGTGCACTGTCTTGCAGGATGAGGGTATGGTGGCCTTTTATGAGAAAAATGGCTACCGGAAAACCCGTATCAAGCCGGAAAAAGAGGATATGGATATGGTTTATATGACCAAAACAATTGAGTGAAAGAAGGAGTGAGAAATGGATACATGGCAGGAGTTAACGATTGAGGTAGATAGGGAATCCGAGGAAGCGACAGCCAATATTTTGATTGAGTCAGGCTGTCAGGGCGTGGCTATTGATGACAGTGCAGACTATTTGGGTCAGGTGGGTATCTATGGGGAGATTTTCCCAGAGGTTAAGCAAGAGAAACAGGTCCGAATCACTGGCTACTATCCTGATACGGTAGATATGGAGGTGGTCAAGGCCCAGGTCCACGCCCGGCTGAAAGAGCTGACAGAGTTTGGCTTAGAAACGGGTCAGGTCTGTTTGACTCAGCAAGAATTGGCAGAGCAAGACTGGGCGGACAATTGGAAAAAATATTTTGAACCAGCTCGAATTACCCATGATTTGACTATTGTGCCATCATGGACGGAGTATGAGGCGACAGCTGGTGAGAAGATTATCAAGCTAGATCCTGGCATGGCCTTTGGCACAGGGACTCACTCAACGACCAAGATGAGTCTCTTTGCCTTAGAACAAGTACTACGAGGTGGTGAGACGGTGCTGGATGTGGGGACGGGGAGTGGAGTCCTTTCTATAGCGAGCTCACTCTTGGGTGCAAAAAAGATTTATGCGTATGATTTAGACAAAATAGCTGTACGTGTGGCGCAGGAGAATATTGAACTGAATGCAAATATGGAGAATATTCAGGTAGCTACTGGCGATCTCTTGCGGGGTGTGGATATTAAAGCGAATGTCATTGTAGCCAATATTTTAGCGGATATTCTGGTAAATCTGACTGATGATGCATACCGTTTGCTCAAGAATGAAGGCTACCTGATTATGAGTGGGATTATTTCTGAGAAGTGGGAAATGGTGCGCGAGTCAGCGGAAGCGGCAGGATTTTTCATGGAAACACATATGATTCAGGGCGAATGGAATGCTTGTGTATTTAAGAAAACACAGGATATTTCCGGCGTGATAGGAGGCTAAATGCAGCAGTATTTTATCGAGGGAGTCGTCCAATCCCCACTGACTGTGAGGGACAAGGATACAGTGAAGCATATGTTTTCTGTTATGCGTTTGGTAGAAGATGATGAGGTAGTACTGGTTTTTGAGGATGGTATTAAACGCCTAGCAAGAGTTGCAGATAGAGAGCGCCATGTGCTGAATCTGGTAGAAGATTTACCAGACAACGCGGAGCTGCCGATTCATGTGACGATTGCTTCTGGCTTTCCCAAAGGAGACAAGCTGGAATGGGTAGCTCAGAAAACGACGGAACTGGGTGCAGCTGCTATCTGGGCCTTTCCGGCCGACTGGTCTGTTGCCAAGTGGGACGGTAAGAAACTTGCTAAAAAAGCAGACAAACTAGAGAAGATTGTTTTGGGAGCAGCAGAGCAGAGCAAACGCAATTGGGTACCAGAAGTTCGACTTTTCGAGAAGAAAATTGATTTTTTAGATTGTTTGAGCCAGTTTGACCGTGTTATTGTAGCTTATGAGGAATCTGCTAAAGAGGGAGAGTCTGCTGCTTTGGTAAAGGCTGTGACAGAACTCAAAAAAGGAAGTCGGATTTTATTTATTTTTGGTCCAGAAGGTGGCCTGTCTCCAGCAGAAATTGCCACATTGGAAGAGATGGGAGCTATACTTGCAGGGCTGGGTCCACGTATCTTGCGGACAGAGACAGCTCCGCTTTACGCACTCAGTGCAGTCAGTGTACTGACAGAGCTACTGCAATAGGGAAAAATCATTGGGAAAGCTAATTTCTATTGTCCTTAACTCCTAACTTTGGTATAATATAAGTGAAATATCTAGCTTAGCTAGAAAGGATGGAAGTACAGGAACAAATTTGCTAGCTAGATGACGAAAAATGCTTTTGCTTGATAAGGAGAGGAGGTTCAATCATGTCTTTATCTACCTTATTTGAGTTGTTGATTGCTATGCTAGGCGTTGTATCAGCTTGCTATCTCATTTATGCTTATGTTGAATTTATCGGAGATATGTTGCATACTGAAAAACATCACTTCTTCCATCACAACCCGCCTATTTAAAGACGGGCTTTTTACCTGAAATGGTGCCCTGTTCTTTTTCCTAGTATTGGGGAAATGGTATTGAATCTGCAGCTTTTAGGTATTTCTTATGATTCTATTGCTTTCTTCTGTATTTCCTTGTTTTCATATCGGTCTAAAAATGATAAAATGGTAGGAAGAACTGGAGAGAGAAAATGCCAAAAGAAGTGAATTTGACGGGCGATCAAGTGGTCGCTCTTACTAGAAAATATTTATCATCAGAAGACGTCACCTTGATTCAAAAAGCTCTTTTTTATGCGGTAGATTGGCATCGGGGGCAATTTCGCCAATCAGGTGAGCCATATATCATCCATCCGATTCAAGTGGCAGGGATTTTAGCTAAGCTAAAGTTGGATGCGGTCAGTGTCGCTTGCGGTTTTTTACATGATGTTGTAGAAGACACAGCTGCAACTTTGGACGATTTGGAAGGCGAATTTGGACATGATGTGCGCGTGATTGTCGATGGTGTGACCAAACTTGGTAAAGTCAAGTATATGTCTCACGAGGAACAGTTGGCTGAAAACCACCGCAAAATGCTAATGGCGATGTCCAAGGATATCCGTGTCATTTTGGTAAAACTAGCAGACCGTTTGCACAATATGAGAACACTTAAGCACCTGCGCAAAGACAAACAGGAACGCATCTCACGCGAAACCATGGAAATTTATGCTCCATTAGCTCATCGTTTGGGGATTTCGAGCGTCAAATGGGAACTAGAAGATTTGGCTTTTCGATATTTGAATCCGACAGAGTTTTATAAGATTTCTCACCTGATGAAGGAAAAACGTCGGGAACGTGAGGATTTAGTTGACGAAGTGGTTCACAAGATTGAAACCTATGCTTCTGAGCGCAATCTTCATGGGCAAATCTATGGTCGTCCTAAACATATTTACTCCATTTATCGGAAAATGCAGGACAAGAAAAAGCGTTTTGATGAGATTTATGACTTGATCGCTATTCGTTGCATTTTAGATACGCAAAGTGATGTGTATGCTATGTTGGGCTACATTCATGAACTCTGGCGACCAATGCCCGGACGTTTTAAAGATTATATTGCTAATCGCAAGGCAAATGGTTACCAGTCAATCCATACGACCGTCTATGGGCCTAAGGGACCGATTGAGTTTCAAATTCGGACCAAAGAAATGCACGAAGTGGCAGAATACGGGGTTGCTGCACACTGGGCCTATAAAAAAGGTATTAAAGGGCAGGTTGATAGCAAAGAATCGGCGATTGGGATGAATTGGATTAAGGAGATGATGGAACTCCAAGACCAGTCCAATGATGCACAGGATTTTGTGGATTCCGTCAAGGAAAATTACCTTGCTGAAGAAATCTATGTCTTCACGCCGGATGGTGCTGTTCGTTCGCTGCCAAAAGACTCAGGACCGATTGATTTTGCCTATGAAATCCATACAAAAGTGGGTGAAAAAGCGGTTGGTGCAAAGGTAAATGGTCGCATGGTGCCCTTGACTACGAAGTTAAAAACAGGGGACCAAGTTGAGATTATTACCAGTTCCAATTCCTTTGGACCGAGTCGTGACTGGATTAACCTTGTTAAGACTAGCAAGGCACGCAATAAAATTCGTCAATTTTTCAAAAATCAAGACAAGGAATTATCCATTTCTAAAGGTCGAGAACTTCTGCAAGCACAATTTCAAGAAAATGGCTATGTGGCTAACAAATACATGGACAAAAGACACATGGAAGAAGTCCTGCAAAAAACGAGTTACAAAACAGAAGAAACTCTTTTTGCGGCGATTGGTTTTGGTGAAGTTAGTGCTGTTTCGATTTTTAATCGTTTGACAGAAAGAGAACGCCGTGAAGAAGAGCGTGCTAAAGCAAGAGCTGAAGCAGAAGAGCTTGTTAAGGGCGGTGAAGTCAAGGTTGAAAACAAGGACACCCTCAAGGTCAAACATGAGGGCGGCGTCATTATCCAAGGTGCGTCAGGGCTTTTGATACGGATTGCCAAATGTTGTAATCCAGTTCCTGGTGATGAGATTGTCGGGTACATTACAAAGGGGCGCGGGGTTGCCATTCATCGTAAGGACTGTATGAATCTGCGAGCGCAGGAAAATTATGAGCAGCGCTTGATTGATGTCGAATGGGAAGACAATAGTTCTGTTAAGGAATATACTGCTCACATTGATATATATGGTCTCAATCGCACTGGCCTTTTGAATGATGTCTTGCAAGTCTTGTCCAACACAACCAAAAATATTTCCACCGTCAATGCACAGCCAACCAAAGATATGAAATTTGCCAATATCCATGTTTCTTTCGGAATTGCTAATCTATCTATGCTGACAACAGTAGTTGATAAGATTAAGAGTGTGCCGGAAGTCTATTCGGTTAAACGGACAAATGGCTAAGTGAGAACAGCAGAGCAGAAAGATTCTACTCAAGCAATCTCTTGTGATTTTTTCTCAATATAAAAATAGGAAGTTCAAAATGAAAATAGTGATTCAGCGTGTGAAGCGAGCTTCGGTATCAATTGATAGCGAACTTTACAATCAGATTCAGCAAGGACTGCTGTTACTAGTCGGTGTAGCACCAGATGATGCTCAAGAAGATGTAGAATATGCAGCAAGAAAAATTGCCAATATGCGGATTTTTTCAGATAAAGAAGATAAAATGAATTTATCTGTCGAAGATGTGAAAGGAGAAATTCTCTCTATTTCTCAATTTACCCTTTACGCAGATACAAAAAAAGGGAATCGTCCAGCTTTTACAGGCGCTGCTCAACCAGACTTGGCTAGTCAATTGTATGATGATTTTAACGAATTGCTAGGTCGAGAAATACCTGTTAAAACAGGTGTTTTCGCGGCTGATATGCAGGTTGAGTTAACCAATGACGGACCGGTGACGATTGTGTTAGATACGAAGAATCGTTGAGAAAATGATAAATAAAACCGAGTCTGGAACACTTTTGTTCCAGACTCGGTTACTTTCTAGAATAAAACTCAATACGAAGTAGTTGAGTGACCTCTAATGCACTGATGTTAGAAGCTTTGACAGTCCCTCTTCCTTTTAGAGCGTTTCCACATAAAGTTGTTGGGCAATCGTTGAATTGATTTGCAGCTCTTTTTCATTTACTTTGAGCAAATATAGTTGAGCATAAGGATCGTATTGCTCCAGAATCAGCGTATCTCCCAGATGTAAATCGTGTTTTTCCAAATATTTTAATAATTCAAACTCATCATGAACTCTTGCTAAGCGATAGACTCCAGCATTTTGGACTTGGTTTAACGTTAACTGGTATTTTTCAACCAGTAATTCACCTTTTTGGGGAATGGTCCCGCCATGAGGACAAGTTTCTGGGTAATCCAACATTTTTTCCAATCGCTCGACAAATAATTCTGAAACAGTGTGTTCTAAGACTTCTGCTTCTTCATGGATTTGATCTGTTGTAGTGTATTGTAAATTATGTACTAGAAAGTATTCAATTAAACGATGTTTGCGATATAGTTCAGAGACAAGGTGAAGACCAAGATTGGTTAATAAATAGCCCTTAATCTTGTCTTTGATAATTAATTTTTCAGCAATCATCTTTTTAATCATTTCTGTGACAGCTGGAGGGGATACTTGCATTTGAGCAGCAATTTCTTTATTTGTAATTTTTTGACTATGCGTACCAATCTCGTAAATACATTTGAGGTAATCTTCTTTGTTTGGGGTCATGTTGTTTACTCCTTATCGTATTAAGTATACCAAAAATACCTGAAGAATACAGCCGTTAGCCATTTGCTTAGTAGAATGAAGTATTGGCTATTTAGGGAAAATTCAAGTAAAAAGGAACTGGCAATCAATTCCGGCTCCTTTTTCCATTTCTTATTTGCTAAGACCTTCAGCAATTTTATCCAAATTCCATTTCATCATGTCGTAGTAACTATCACCTTTTTCACCTTTTTCAGCGATTGAATCAGTGAAAATCTTGGCATAAATTGGAATTTTTGTATCTTTTGAAACAGTCTTCATTGGACGGTCATCAACACTACTTTCAACAAAGAGTGATGGCACTTTTGTTTTACGGAGTTTTTCAACCAATGTTTTGATTTGATCTGGAGTTCCTTCTTCTTCAGTGTTGATTTCCCAAATATAAGCAGATGGGACACCATAAGCTTTAGAGAAGTACTTGAAGCAACCTTCGCTGGTAACAATCATTTTCTTTTCAGCAGGAATATTATTGAATTTTGCTTTGGCTTCCTTGTCCAATGTTTCAAGTTTTGCAGTATAAGCTTTCAGATTCTTTTCATAAGTTTCTTTGTTTTTAGGATCTTTTTCAATCAAACGTTTTGCAATGTTTTTAGCATAAATAATTCCGTTTTCAAGATTGAGCCAAGCATGAGGATCTTCTTTTCCTTTTTCATTTTGACCTTCCAGATAGATAACATCCACTCCGTTACTTACAGCATAGTAATCTTTGTTCTCAGTCTTTTTCGCATTTTTGACCAATTTTGTAAACCAAGCATTTCCGCCGGTTTCCAAATTGATACCATTGTAGAAAATCAAATCAGCTTTTGATGTTTTTTTCACATCTTCTGGTAATGGTTCGTATTCATGTGGATCTTTTCCGACAGGAACGATACTGTGCAGATTGATTTTATCACCAGCGATATTTTTGGTAATATCAGCGATGATCGAGTTGGTAGCAACAACATTCAATTTTGAAGATTTGTTGGTAGAAGTTCCTTTTTGACCAGCGCAGGCAGCAAGCCCGACGATGGCTAAAAACAGAACGGCGATAAAACCTAATTTTTTCATATAAGGTTCTCCTTTAATAAATGAAATACTAATTTTATTTTAGCTTGGGTTTATTTTTTAGTTTGTTAAATCGTTGTTTTGGAGCGATAAAGAAACTAATGGCAAAGATAATGGCGGATGTCAGTACAATGCTTGAGCCAGCCGCAACATTAAAGGTATAGCCAATGAAAAGTCCTAAGACAGATGCAATTGCCCCCAAGCTAGAAGACAAGATAATCATCGTTTTAAGACTGTTAGCGTAAAGATAAGCAGTAGCAGCAGGTGTAATCAGCATAGCAACAATCAAAATTGTTCCCACGCTTTGCATAGCTGTAACTGCAACTAGCGTCAAGAGAATCATTAAGAGATAATGATAAAAGTTGACTGGCATCCCCATCGCTTTTGCCAGAAGTGGATCGAAAGATGTAATCAATAATTCTTTGAAGAATAATCCAATAATAATTAGAACAGCGATTCCTACACCAATTGTAATCCACATATCAATGTCTTGCACAGCTAAGATATTTCCAAAAAGAATATGGAAAAGGTCGGTTGAACTATTAGCCACTCCAATCAAAATGACTCCAAGAGCTAAAAAGGAACTAAAAGTTATTCCAATGGCAGTATCACTTTTGATAATTGAATTTCCTTTAATATAAGTAATAATGACTGAAGCTAAAAGTCCAAAAACAATGGCTCCGATAAAGAAGTTGATTCCTAAAATAAAGGAGAGTGCAACTCCTGGCAAGACTGCGTGTGAAATGGCATCGCCCATCAAGGACATGCCTCTTAGGATAATGAAGCAACCAACTGCTCCAGCAACAATCCCGATGACAATGGCCGTAATCAGTGCATTTTGTAGAAAATGGAAATTTTGTAGTCCATCAATAAATTCTGAAAACATATTAGAGACCTCCATTCACAAAAAGCTGAGAGCCATAGGCTTTTTTCAAGTTTTCTTCTGTGAAAGTTGATGAAGTTTTTCCAATGGCAATGAGTTCTTTATTCAAAATTAAAACTTGATCAAAGTAATGTGGGACTTTTCCTAAGTCATGGTGAACAATGAGAATCGTTTTTCCTTGTTCTTTTAGACTGCGTAGCGTTGTCATGATGATTTCTTCACTGATTGAATCAATTCCAACGAATGGTTCATCCAGAAAGATACAGTCAGCTTCTTGTACTAGACAGCGCGCAATCAAGACCCGTTGAAATTGCCCTCCTGACAATTGGCTGATTTGGCGTTCAGCATAATCCTCTAAGCCGACAATGCGTAACGCATTTGTCACCTTGTCCCAGTCTTTGCTTGTTAGTCTGTGGAAGAGTTTCACTTTTGGATACAGTCCAAGAGACACACATTCTTTCACTTTGATAGGAAAGTTGTAGTCAATGTGAATTTTTTGTTCCACATAAGCTACATGGCTAAGTACTTTTGAGAATTCTTTATCATCAAGGTAAGTTTGTCCAACATGATCAATGATGCCCAACATTCCTTTTAAAAGGGTGGATTTACCAGCCCCGTTTGGGCCAATAACTCCCATGATAGTTGGGCCTTGGATTTCCAAAGAAATCTGATTGAGAGCAAGTGTTTCCTGATAAGAAACACTTAAATTTTCGATACGTATCATTTTATACACCCCTACAGTTAATATACATTAAAATAAAAATTAAGTCAAGTTAATTTTTAGAATTTTTAAGAAAAATCAGAAGTAAGGTTTGGCATAAAAATCTCTTTTGATAAAAGTTTGATTATTCAGAATTTTTTTGATAGGATTAAGATAAAACAATGAAAGCGAGAACAAGATGACACGTTTACAAGATGACTTTTTTAATTATGTCAATGGTGAATGGGAAAAAACTGCTGTGATTCCTGAGGACAAGCCTGTGACAGGTGGATTTATGGATTTGGATCAAGATATTGAAAAATTGATGCTAGCAACAACTGATAAATGGTTAGCAGGTCAAGATGTTCCAGAAGATCCAATTTTGCAAAATTTTGTGAAATACCACCGTTTGGTGGCAGATTTTGACGGACGGGAACGAGCAGGAGTTACCCCTGCAATGCCGCTTGTGGAAGAATATAAAGCTTTAAGTTCTTTCAAGGAGTTTGCAGCGAAGATTGCTGAGTATGAAATGGCTGGAAAGCCGAATACTTTTACTTTTGACGTCGCGCCAGACTTTATGAATGCTAAAATGAATGTTCTCTGGGCCGATGCACCTGGAATCATTTTACCAGATACGACCTATTATGAAGAAGGAAATGAAAAAGGCAAGGAATTGCTGACAATCTGGCGCAAGATGCAGGAAGAATTATTACCTAAATTTGGCTTTTCAGCAGAAGAAACAAAAGATATTTTGGATAAATATCTGGAATTAGATGCTAAATTAGCTAAGTATGTCCTTTCCAATGAAGAAACTTCAGAATATGTGAAGTTATATCACCCTTATGATTGGGCAGATTTCACGAAGCTCGCTCCAGAATTGCCACTTGATGCAATTTTTACAGAGATTTTGGGACAAAGCCCAGACAAGGTGATTGTTCCTCAAGAGCGTTTTTGGAAAGATTTTGCAGCGAAATATTATTCAGAAGAAAATTGGGAATATTTGCATGCAGCACTGAAATTATTCTCTACTGGAGCATGGACTTCCTTGCTAACAGAAGAAATTCGCGTCCTTTCAGGTACCTATGTGCGTGCTATTTCAGGCGTTCCAGAAGCTCGTCCAAAAGAAAAAGCAGCTTATCAACTAGCACAAGCACCTTATAACCAAGCCCTCGGTCTTTGGTATGCAAAAGAGAAATTCTCACCAGAAGCCAAAGCAGATGTGGAACATAAGGTCAAGACGATGATTGATGTCTATAAATCACGCTTAGAAACAGCTGATTGGCTTGCTAAGGAGACACGGGACAAGGCCATTGTCAAACTCAATGTTATCACTCCACATATTGGTTATCCAGAGAAATTGCCAGAAACTTATGCGAAAAAAGTGATTGATGAACAGCTCGGTTTAATTGAAAATGCTCAAAATTTAGCGAAAGTAGCCATTGCACACACTTGGAGTAAATGGAACAAAGAAGTGGATCGTAGTGAATGGCACATGCCAGCTCATCTGGTAAATGCCTACTATGATCCACAACAAAATCAGATTGTTTTTCCAGCCGCTATTCTTCAAGCACCTTTTTATGATTTGCATCAATCTTCATCAGCAAACTATGGCGGAATCGGTGCAGTAATTGCGCATGAAATCTCTCATGCTTTTGACTCAAACGGTGCTTCCTTTGACGAGCATGGTAGCCTTAAAAATTGGTGGAAGCCAGAAGACTACGAAGCTTTCACAGCTCGGACTCAGAAGGTGATTGAGCAATTTGACGGACAAGATTCTTACGGAGCTAAAGTCAATGGAAAGCTGACTGTTTCAGAAAATATTGCAGACCTCGGTGGGATTGCGGCAGCACTGGAAGCAGCTAAGAAAGAAGCTGACTTCTCTGCGGAAGAATTTTTTACCAACTTTGCTCGTATCTGGCGCATGAAAGCTCGTCCAGAATATATGCAAATGCTAGCAAGTGTAGATGTGCATGCTCCCGGAAAACTTCGGACGAATGTTCAATTGCCAAACTTTGATGATTTCTTTACAACTTTTGATGTTAAAGAAGGCGACGGCATGTGGCGCAAACCAGAAGATCGCGTGATTATTTGGTAATTTCAACGTTTGTTAGTAGCAGAAGAATATAAAAAGTTCTCAAATGAAAATTGACCTGTATCCCAAAAGTTAGATAAAAAATCTAACTTTTGGGGTATTTTTTATGAATTAAGTTACAAAGACAAAATCCATATCAAGGGGGAAGTTTAAAAAATTTAAAGTAAAATCTCCAGCAAAAGTTAATTGAGATTAGTCACATAATAAATTCAGTTAGTCAAAGCACACTTTTCTCTAATTATGCCTTTTAAAATCGCTTAAAAATGGTATAATAATAACATCACAAAATTGGAGTGAATCAATGACTTTTTATAATCACAAATCAATTGAAAGAAAATGGCAGACCTATTGGGCTGATAATCAGACGTTCAAAACAGGAACGGATAGTGCAAAACCAAACTTTTATGCGTTGGATATGTTCCCCTACCCATCTGGTGTTGGTCTTCACGTAGGACACCCAGAAGGCTATACTGCAACTGATATTCTTAGCCGTTTCAAACGTGCTCAAGGTTATAACGTTCTTCACCCAATGGGGTGGGATGCTTTCGGTCTTCCAGCTGAACAATACGCAATGGATACGGGAAATGACCCTGCTGAGTTTACGGCAGAAAATATTGCCAACTTCAAACGTCAAATCAATAGCCTTGGTTTCTCATATGACTGGGATCGTGAAGTCAATACAACTGACCCTAACTACTATAAGTGGACGCAGTGGATTTTTACAAAATTGTATGAAAAAGGTTTGGCATACGAAGCTGAAGTACCAGTAAACTGGGTTGAAGAACTAGGAACGGCCATTGCCAACGAAGAAGTCCTTCCCGATGGTACATCTGAACGTGGTGGTTATCCAGTTGTTCGTAAACCAATGCGTCAATGGATGCTTAAAATCACAGCTTATGCTGAACGCCTCTTGGAAGATCTAGATGATCTTGATTGGCCAGAATCTATCAAAGATATGCAGCGGAACTGGATTGGTAAATCAACTGGTGCAAATGTAACGTTCAAAGTAAAAGATACTGATAAAGACTTCACCGTTTTTACAACTCGTCCAGATACACTCTTCGGTGCTACCTATGCTGTTCTAGCACCAGAACATGCTCTTGTTGATGCTATTACAAGTCCTGAGCAAGCTCAAGCCGTTGCCGATTATAAACGTGCGGCTAGCCTTAAATCTGACCTCGCTCGTACAGATCTTGCCAAAGAAAAAACAGGTGTCTGGACTGGTAGCTATGCTATTAACCCGGTTAATGGTAAGGAAATTCCAATCTGGATTGCCGATTATGTGCTTGCTAGCTATGGGACAGGAGCTATTATGGCAGTTCCTGCGCATGATGATCGCGACTGGGAATTTGCAAAACAATTCGATTTGGATATCATTCCAGTTCTCGAAGGTGGAAATGTTGAGGAAGCAGCCTATACAGAAGACGGTCTTCACATCAACTCTGGCTTCCTAGATGGTCTTGATAAAGCGCAAGCTATTGATAAAATGGTTGAATGGCTTGAAGCAGAAAGTGTTGGCAACAAGAAAGTCACTTACCGTTTGCGTGACTGGCTTTTCTCACGTCAACGTTATTGGGGGGAACCAATCCCAATCATTCATTGGGAAGATGGCACAACAACAGCTGTTCCAGAAGATCAACTACCACTTGTATTGCCAGTAACAAAAGATATCAAACCTTCAGGAACAGGTGAAAGTCCACTTGCTAACTTGACAGACTGGCTGGAAGTTACGCGTGAAGATGGTGTCAAAGGTCGTCGCGAAACTAACACCATGCCGCAATGGGCAGGTTCAAGCTGGTATTATCTGCGCTACATTGACCCACACAATACGGAAAAATTAGCTGATGAAGAACTGCTTAAGGCATGGTTACCAGTTGATATTTACATTGGTGGTGCAGAACACGCTGTGCTTCACCTTCTTTACGCTCGTTTCTGGCATAAATTCCTTTATGATTTAGGTGTCGTTCCAACTAAAGAACCATTCCAAAAACTCTTTAACCAAGGGATGATTTTGGGAACAAGCTACCGCGATCACCGTGGTGCGCTTGTGGCAACTGACAAAGTTGAAAAACGTGACGGTTCTTACTTCAATATCGAAACAGGTGAAGAATTGGAACAAGCTCCAGCTAAAATGTCTAAATCTTTGAAGAATGTTGTTAATCCAGATGATGTAGTGGAGCAGTATGGTGCAGATACTCTTCGCGTTTACGAAATGTTTATGGGACCGCTTGATGCCTCAATCGCATGGTCTGAAGAAGGTCTTGAAGGCTCACGTAAATTCCTCGACCGTGTTTATCGTTTGTTGGCAACAAAAGAAATTGTGGCTGAAAATAATGGCAACTTGGATAAAGTTTATAATGAAACTGTCAAAGCCGTTACAGAACAACTTGAAGCCATGAAATTCAATACAGCTATCGCTCAATTAATGGTTTTCATTAATGCTGCAAACAAAGAAGACAAACTTTTTGCTGATTACGCTAAAGGTTTTATACAATTGTTAGCACCATTTGCGCCACACCTTTCAGAAGAATTGTGGCAAACATTGACACAATCTGGTGAATCAATTTCATATGTTCTTTGGCCAACATGGGACGAAGCCAAGTTGGTTGAAAACGATGTAGAAATCGTTGTTCAAATCAAAGGTAAAGTTCGTGCAAAACTTGTCGTACCAAAAGACTCAAGCCGTGAGGATCTTGAAAAACTTGCTCTTGCCAACGAAAAAATTCAAGTAGAAATTGCTGGCAAGCAAGTCATCAAAGTCATTGTCGTACCTAACAAATTGGTTAATATTGTTGTGAAATAAAAAATTCTAGCAGAAATTAACTTCTGCTAGAATTTTTATAAGCTTAGAAAAGCGTATGTTAGCTGAAGCCTTTTTCTGTTTATAAACACTATACCTCGAATAAAAACTTGCTACGCTTGCTCTTGAAAATTATGGTAAAAAGTAAGAAAATGATGACTAGTTTATAAGAACAATTCATTCTCTTTCTTTATGAATATTATTTTTAAGGAGTTATCATACAAGCAAAAAAAGTAGAGTTTACTGAGCTTTTCTATGACTTAGTCTTTTGTTTATGCTATTTCTAAAATGATGGAGCTAATCCATCATTTGCATCATAGGATGATTAGTTATACGAGTTTTATGTCCTTTATAGCTTGTCTCATCGTGCTGGTAACACTTGGATGATTCAGACGGTATACGAAGCTATGGGGAGAATTCCTTTGTGAACATTTCCTTTATGATGGTTCGGATGGTTATGGTATTAGGTCTGTCCAACACATTCACAGATGATTGGTCTGCGTTATCCGATTTGGTGGGGACGTCCGCCACGCCTTATCCAAACAGTAATGGAAAGTCTGGATTTAGCTGGTAAACGAGTCGCAACTTTTGCAACTTCAGGTGGTTCGACTTATAGTGAGGCACAAATTGTCATTGATCAAATAATGAAAAATAGTGCTCAAGGGCATGCATTGTCTAGCACAACAGATGCTATCAAATGGCTGACAGATATTGATTTTTAATTGTAGGTTTGCTGCTAATTATTGTAGCGAGCATTATTACTGTTTTTTATAAATGAAATAAAAATGATTGAAATCTCTGTGAAAAAACAGAGATTTTTTGTGTACGACGGGCATGTCATACATCTGAGGTGCAAGTCATCTGGGGCATCCGCTACCGGTGAACCCAATAGTGACTCCCAAGCCTGACTATCGTGAGGTAGCAAGGAGAGGAAGGGATAGCGAAATCGTGACTGTACGAATAGAAACGTGATATGAAGGCGCATATAGCGGATGATGGGTCTTATAACCCTAAAATCCAAATAGGCAGTCGTAACCTATATGCGTAAATCACGAGAGTAAACGAGGAAAGATGTATGACTTATCCCGTGAGGTCTTGTCGAGGGTAAAACCTAGTAACAGCGAACGACAAGAAGTCAGTCGAATCCATAGTAGTGAAGAAGTTTCTGTAATGGAGATGGAGTGAAGGGGTGAATAACTAATCGAAGTAATCCTAGACACTTGTGTCTGTAAAACGAACAGTCTGATAGAGCTGAAAGTTAGTACGTATTGATAGTGGACAGCTTACCAATATAAGATAGCCTACAGGCAACAAAACAGAAAGGGAATCCACACATGTCAGAATTGCTAAGTATGATATCATCTCGTAACAATATGCTTGAAGCTTATAAACAGGTGAAAACTAATAAAGGATCTGCTGGTATCGCTGGAATTACTATCGAACAGATGGACGGCTATCTCCGTCAAAACTGGCGAGAAACAAAACAGCTTATCAGGGAGAGGAAGGATAAACCTCAGCCCGTACTCAGAATTGAAATTACGAAACCCAATGGAGACATCCGCAACCTAGGAATCCCAACTGTCACGGACAGAATGATACAATAGGCTATCGTTCAAGTCCTGAGTCCAGTCTGTGAAGTTCGTTTCTCAGAATACAGCTATGGTTTCAGACCAAATCGTTCTTGTGAGACAGCCATTGTCAAGTTACTCGAGTGCCTTAATGATGGTTATGAGTGGATTGTGGATATTGATCTAGAGAAATTCTCCGACACAGTACCGCAAGATAGACTCATGTCTCTAGTGCAGAATATTATTCATGATGGAGATACAGAATTACTGATTCGGAAATACCTTCATCGGGGGTAATTATCAATGATCAACGTCACAAGACTCTTGTAGGGATACCTCAAGGGGGTAACTTATCTCCGCTGTTATCAAATATCATGCTTAATGAGTTGGATAAGGAACTAGAGAAACGAGGTCTTTATTGCATTCGGTACGCAGATGATTGCGGAATCACGGTTAGGAGCGAAGCAGTTGCCAAGTGAGTTATGTACTCAGTCAGTCGCTTTATTGAGAAGTGATTGGAGCTGAAAGTGAACATGACAAAAACTAAAATCGTGAAACCTAGCCAACTTAAGTACCTAGGTTTTGGTTTTTGGAAGTCTCCGCAAGGTTGGAAGAGTCGTCCTCATCAGGATAGTGTTCAGAGTTTTAAACGAAAGTTGAAACGACTGATGACTAGAAAGTGGAGTATGGACCTAACAATACATATTGAGCGATTAAACTGGGTTATACGAGGGTGGATAAACTATTTTTCTCTTGGCGACATGAAAAAGGTAGTAACTCAAATAGATGAGCGTTTGAGAACTCGTATCCAAGTGATTATCTGGAAACAATGGAAGAAGAAATTGAGACGACTATGGGGATTACTAAAATTAGGCGTTCCTAAATGGATAGCGGATAAATTCTCAGGTTGGGGTGAGCACTATCAATTGGTTGCGACCAATTCGGTATTCAAGCAAGCTATATCAAAACCAGCCCTCGCAAAACGAGGACTGGTTAGCTGTTTAGATTATTATCTTGAACGACATGCGTTAAAAGTTAGTTGAACCGCCGTATGCCGAACGGCACGTACGGGTAGTGTGAGAGTAACTAGAAATTAGCTCCTAGTCGATTTTTTGATGGATTTATTGGACATTTTTCTGCCAATCTGTTTTTCGTCTGTATAATTGGTCAGATAACTTGAAATGTTTTTATGAAAACGCTATAATTTTGATAGATTAATATTAGGAGGAATTGGTTTTATGAAATCATCTAAAGCCACAATCACAATTTTTTCAGCTCTTGCTTCAGTTATTTTATTGACTAGTTGTGGGACAAAAGCAACTGATAATAAGGCTACGCAAAGCAACACATCTGACAATAAAGTTACGATGACTTATGATCAAGTGCGCTCAAGAGAAAATACCATGGGCACACTTTGGTATCAAAAGTCTGATGAAGCGAAGGCTCTGTATCTACAAGGTTATAATGTCGCCACGAATCGATTGAAAGAATTACTGCAAAAGCCGACAGATAAGCCCTATTCAATCGTTCTTGACTTGGATGAAACGGTCTTAGACAATAGCCCTTACCAAGTACAGAATGTCAAAGACGGCACAGCTTTTAATCCTAAAAATTGGGATGCTTGGGTACAGAAAGCTTCAGCTAAAGCTGTTCCTGGTGCGAAAGAATTTCTTCAATATGCTCATCAAAATGGTGTTCAAATCTACTATATTTCTGACCGTGCGGCAAATCAAGTAGATGCAACGATTAAGAACTTAGAAAAAGAAGGTATTCCTGTACAAGGGAAAGATCATTTGATGTTTTTAGAAAAAGGCGTGAAATCAAAAGAAGGTCGCCGTCAAAAAGTTCAGGAAAAAACGAATCTAGTTATGTTGCTAGGAGATAATCTGGTTGACTTTGCAGATTTCTCAAAGACATCAGCTGATGAACGTGGCAAGAAATTAGAAGAATTAAAGAAAGAATTTGGCGAAAAATTCATTATCTTCCCAAATCCAATGTATGGTTCATGGGAAAGCACAGTTTACAAAGGCAAAAAATTAGATGCGAAAGGCCAAACTGAAGAACGCCAAAAAGCGTTACAAGGTTATAAATAATAGGAAGGAAAAACAGAACGCCCTTATTTTGGGGGATTCTGTTTTTTCTTTGTCTTTTAGCTTGTGCTTTGTGAATGTTTAAAAAAGTGGACTAAGATTTTCCGATTTTATTATAGTAAAGGTGCTTATATTTTCCAGATACTTACTCTTAAGCTAGCTAGTAAGATGTGACTTAAAATAAAAATGGTTTATACTAATGGAAAGACAAAGGGGATTCTTTATTTTCTAATCGAAAAATCCTTTGTTTTATGGTAAAATAGTGTCATTACAAGGCGAGGGAAAAAGATGTCATCAACGTTTGAAATTTTAATGAATCAAATCAATATGCCACTTGATATGAGACAATCAAGTGCCTTTTTACATGCAGAAATTGAGCAAGTTCTGGTGCATAAAGTCAGCCATATCTGGGAATTTCATTTTTCTTTTGAAGAAATTTTGCCGATTGACATATTTCAAGAATTGAAAAAGTGCTTGAAGGAAGAATTTTCTAAAACGGGGAATCAAGCAGTTTTTGAGATAAGGACAATAAACAAAGATTTCACAGATGAGTTATTGCAGGCTTATTATCAAGAAGCTTTTACAGAAGGTCCTTGTACTAGTCAGGGATTTCGCAGTATATATCAACGGTTGAAGGTGCATGCTGAGGAGAATCAGCTAGTGATTGAAGGTCCTTCAAGCATTGATACGGATCATTTTCGGAAGATTCATTTGCCAAATTTGGCAAAACAGTTGGTCAAGTTTGGTTTTCCACAGTTTCAATGTCAGGTTAAGGCAAGCGATGCTTTAACACAGCAGCAAGTCGAAACTTTCCAAGCTGAGAAAGAAAAGATTGTACAAGCAGCGAATGATGAAGCTCTAAAAGCCATAGAAGCGCTGCAGAAAATGGCAGCTCCACCTGTTGAAGAAAAGACAAGTTACTCTGGTTTTCAAGCGAAAAAAGCTACTGCACGACCAAAATTGGATAAAGCTGAAATCACGCAGATGAATGCCATTCAGACTGAGGAAAATCGGATTGTCTTTGAAGGAATGGTTTTCGATCTTGAAAAAAAGGTTACTCGCACAGGGCGCGTACTCATTAATTTTAAGATGACCGATTATACTTCTAGCTTTGCGCTTCAGAAATGGTTTAAAAATGAAGAAGAAGCTAAGAAATATGACATGATTAAGAAAAATTCATGGTTGCGTGTACGTGGAAATATTGAAATGAATAACTTCACGCATGATTTGACTATGAATGTACAAGATGTACAGGAAGTGGTGCATTATGACCGTAAAGATCTCATGCCTGAAGGTGAGAAACGGATTGAATTTCACGCGCATACCAATATGTCAACTATGGATGCCCTACCAGAAGTTGAAGACTTGATTGCGACAGCTGCGAAGTGGGGGCATAAAGCAGTTGCGATTACTGACCACGGCAATGTGCAGAGCTTTCCTCATGGTTATAAAGCTGCCAAAAAAGCCGGGATTCAGTTGATTTATGGTATGGAAGCCAATATTGTTGAAGATCGTGTGCCCATTACTTACAATGAAATAGATATGGAGTTGAGAGAAGCCACTTATGTTGTCTTTGACGTAGAAACGACTGGTTTGTCTGCTATTTATAATGATTTGATTCAGGTGGCAGCCAGCAAGATGTACAAGGGCAATGTCATCGCGGAATTTGACGAATTTATTAATCCAGGACACCCTTTGAGTGCGTTTACGACAGATTTGACGGGAATTACAGATGAACATGTTAAAAATGCGAAACCACTTGAGCAAGTTTTACAGGAATTTCAGGAATTTTGCAAAGATACGGTACTTGTCGCCCATAATGCTACCTTTGATGTGGGCTTTATGAATGTCAACTATGAGCGTCATGGCCTACCAAAAATTACCCAACCAGTCATTGACACGCTGGAATTTGCCCGCAATCTCTATCCAGAATACAAGCGGCATGGTTTGGGGCCTCTAACCAAGCGTTTTCAGGTATCGCTTGACCATCACCACATGGCTAATTATGATGCGGAAGCGACAGGACGACTGCTATTTATCTTCATCAGAGATGTAGCAGAAAAGCGTGGAATTACCAATCTTAATAAGTTAAATACGGATTTGGTGGATGAAAATTCCTATAAAAAAGCACGAGTGAAACACGCTACGATTTATGTGAAAAATCAAACAGGGCTGAAGAATCTTTTCAAATTGGTCAGTCTGTCCAATACTAAATATTTTGAAGGTGTAGCACGGATTCCGCGAACGGTTTTGGATGCGCATCGAGAAGGCTTGATTCTAGGAACTGCTTGTTCAGAAGGAGAAGTGTTTGATGCGGTTGTTTCACAGGGTCTGGATGCAGCTGTCGAAGTAGCGAAATATTACGACTTTATCGAAATCATGCCTCCAGCGATTTATGCTCCATTGATTGCCAAAGAGCAGGTTAAGGATATGGAGGAGCTGCACACGATTATCAAGAATTTGATTGAAGTGGGTGAACGCTTAGACAAACCAGTTCTGGCTACGGGAGATGTGCATTATATTGAGCCTGAGGAAGAAATTTATCGGGAGATTATCGTTAGGAGTTTGGGACAAGGTGCCATGATTAACCGGACCATAGGTCACGGTGAAAACGCCCAGCCGGCTCCGCTTCCTAAGGCTCACTTCCGCACGACCAATGAAATGCTGGATGAATTCGCTTTTTTAGGTGATGAACTAGCTCGACATGTGGTCATTGAGAATCCCAATCAGTTGGCGTCAAGCTTTGAACCAATTGAAGTGGTAAAAGGGGACCTCTATACACCATTTATTGATAAATCTGAAGAAAAAGTCGCTGAGCTGACTTACGCAAAGGCTTTTGAAATCTATGGTAATCCACTACCAGATATTGTAGATCATCGAATTGAACGGGAATTATCCTCTATTTTGGGGAATGGTTTTGCCGTGATTTATCTGGCTTCACAAATGCTCGTACAGCGTTCTAATAAACGAGGCTATTTAGTTGGTTCGCGTGGTTCGGTTGGCTCCAGTTTTGTGGCGACCATGATTGGGATTACTGAGGTCAATCCTTTGTCACCCCACTATGTCTGTGGTAAATGTCAATACAGCGAGTTCATCACGGATGGCTCCTATGGTTCTGGCTTTGATATGCCGGATAAGGACTGTCCAAAATGCGGCCACAAGCTGAGCAAGAATGGCCAGGATATTCCTTTCGAGACCTTCCTTGGATTTGACGGAGACAAGGTCCCTGATATTGACTTGAACTTCTCTGGAGAGGATCAGCCTAGTGCCCACTTAGATGTTCGAGACATTTTTGGGGAGGAATATGCTTTTCGGGCTGGTACTGTTGGTACAGTTGCAGCTAAGACAGCCTATGGTTTCGTGAAAGGTTATGAGCGAGATTACAATAAATTTTATCGCGATGCAGAAGTCGAGCGATTGGCGCAAGGTGCATCAGGTGTTAAACGAACGACCGGACAGCACCCTGGTGGGATTGTTGTTATTCCAAACTACATGGACGTTTACGATTTCACGCCGGTTCAATATCCAGCAGATGACCTGACTGCCGAATGGCAAACGACCCATTTTAATTTTCATGATATTGATGAAAATGTCCTGAAACTCGATGTGCTCGGTCATGATGATCCGACTATGATTCGGAAATTGCAGGATTTATCAGGTATTGACCCTAATGATATTCCTATGGATGATAAGGAAGTTATGGCACTCTTTTCAGGAACAGATGTTCTGGGAGTAACACAAGAGCAAATAGGTACGGCAACTGGTATGCTGGGGATTCCTGAGTTTGGAACCAACTTTGTACGGGGCATGGTGGATGAAACTCACCCAACAACTTTCGCAGAATTACTTCAATTATCAGGCTTGTCTCACGGTACTGACGTATGGCTTGGAAATGCACAAGATTTAATTAAGCAGGGAATTGCGGACTTATCTACCGTTATCGGTTGTCGGGACGACATCATGGTCTATCTCATGCACAAGGGCTTAGAACCAAAAATGGCCTTTACCATTATGGAGCGTGTGCGGAAAGGTGCATGGTTGAAAATTTCTGACGAAGAGCGTAATGGTTATATTGCCGCTATGAAAGAAAACAATGTCCCTGAATGGTATATTGAATCTTGCGGAAAAATCAAGTACATGTTTCCTAAAGCCCATGCAGCTGCCTACGTAATGATGGCTCTACGGGTAGCTTATTTCAAAGTGCATCATCCGATTTATTACTATTGTGCTTACTTTTCTATCCGTGCCAAAGCCTTTGATATTAAAGTCATGAGTAGCGGATTAGATTCAGTTAAGCGCAAAATGAATGAAATCTCTGAAAAACGTAAAAATAATGAAGCGTCCAATGTAGAAATTGACCTGTATACAACCTTGGAAATCGTTAATGAAATGTTGGAGAGAGGCTTTAAATTTGGGAAACTCGATCTTTATAAGAGTGACGCGACAGAATTTCTGATTGATGGAGATATGTTGATTCCTCCATTTTCTGCCATGGACGGTCTGGGTGACAACGTTGCAAATCAATTGGTTAAAGCGCGAGCAGAGGGAGAATTCCTCTCCAAGACTGAGTTGCGAAAACGTGGTGGGTTATCAGCTACTTTAGTCGAAAAAATGGACGATATGGGCATCCTGGGCAATATGCCAGAAGATAATCAGCTAAGTTTGTTTGATGATTTGTTTTAAGACGTCTTCTTTTGATGAATGCGGGATTTTCAACTGATACGGCTGTTTCCAACCGAGAATTCCCGCTGGTTTATTCGCGAAATAGTATTAATTTTCCACGAACAGCTAGGTATTTTTCCAAAGACTAGACTAAAATATACATGTTTAAGTGAAAATTTTTACTGCTTGTAAAGCTTTTTACAAAATTTATAGATTAGGGTTGTTCTTTGTATGACATTTGCCAATAAAAAGGTTTTGTTATGCAATTAACTATTTCAGCAGAAGCTAAAAAACTCAAAGAAATTTTCATCATGCACGTGAATTTTTCCTAAAGACAATGCTTGCATCGATAGTACTTTTAAGTTTGGTTGTCTTTCAAAAAAGTAACCCCCCTTGTTATTTGAAGAGATGTTTGACGTTGCAGAATATCAGGAAGGAGAAATAAATGATTGGAAGTATGTTTGTTGGCTTTATTATTGGTCTGATTGCAGCAGCAATCACTAATCGTGGAGAGAAAATGGGCTGCATTGGAAAGATCTTATTAGGCTGGTTTGGGGCATGGATTGGTCAAGCCCTATTTGGAAATTGGGGACCTCATTTATCAGAAACAGCCATTATTCCATCTGTATTAGGAGCCATTATTCTCCTTGCTATTTTTTGGAAGAGAGGGAGTTAATATAGAAAAAGTAGGGTGAGAATTATTCTCACCCTACTTTTTCTATTCGATCACTAACATTCCTTCTTTGATAGCGAAAGGATCTTTTTCATTGATACGGTCATAAAACATAATACCGTTTGTATGATCGATTTCGTGTTGCACAACGATAGCATTATACCCTTTTAGTTTGATGCGGTGTTTTTCGCCTTCTTTGTCAAAATAGTCAACAGTGACACGTGCATGGCGAACAACATAACCAGAAACTTCGCGGTCAACTGATAAGCATCCTTCTCCTTCAGCAAGTGCCGCATCTTGGACAGAATGTGCCACTACTTTAGCATTATACATAACTGTTTGTAAAGCATAGGTCTCCTTAGGGGGCTTGCCATCTTTGTTTGGCATGTTTGGAACTAAGACGGCAATAATTCGCTTAGAAATATCTAGTTGTGGAGCTGCTAGACCAACCCCGCCGCGAAGCCCCATTTTTTCAGCTATTACAGGATCTTGTGAATTTTTCAAAAATTGAAGCATCTTTTCACCCAAGATAATTTCTTGATCTGTAAGTGGAAAAGTAACGTCTTCTGCTACTGCTCGAAGCGTTGGATTCCCTTCACGAATGATGTCATTCATATCAATTGAATGAGCCGGTTTTGTTAATTTTTCAATAACAGACATCTTTTCTCCTTTGTTTTCAAATTGGATTTTTATTCCAAGTTAAATTGTTTTGATATACGTTAAATATAACATAAAATAGAGGAGAAAGAAAGGAGAAAGAAATACAAGTAAATAGCAATGTAAAGAATGCGTGTACAAATAAATTAGTAAAAAATTAGTTTATTTTGCTTAAAGTTTCTAGCAAAAATATGTATGACATGTAGTTGGGCACCTAAAATATTACTAGTAAAAAATAAGATTACTTTTTAAGTAGGGGAACCAGAACGACTGCAAACTTTTTAAATTGTACCGAGGAATTATCTCATTCTGAGATTCTTTATGTAACAGGTCCAGAGGTGCTTAACTATCCTCAAGAGTTAGAAATAGCATCAGAAAGCCTTTGTAAACACTGGGCTAAAGTGAACAGACAATCTCTTAAAATAGTCTGTAGTCCTTATTTGTATTCTTCCAGACTGCTGGAAGATTATTTCTATCGTTTATTTGATAAGGTTCAAAAAGGCACAACCGCTCATGTCGAAAAGTACCCCAATGAAATTGCGAATTTTATCAATTCAGAAGATTTAGTAGAGCTGTTCAGCAAAATTTTTGATAGTTGGAATGAGCAAACAGAAATTTTAAACATTTATAATCCGTTTGAAATTACTTTTCAGCATGTTGCAGAAAAGTTAGAAGAGCTGGCATTCTCTAACAGTAAAATAGTGATTGATTCCAAATCGCCTGAACCTTGTCTTTACCACTCCACAAGATGAAGATAATTTAAGACAACTTATGGATGGTTTATTCATTATTCACTTTTAGATGATCTAGCCGATTTGTATAAAAATTTTATTAAAGAAAGTAAAAAATCGAATAAGACTTATCAAAAGATAGCTGAGATTTTACTTGCTTTTTTCTTGCCTAGGGTATTGAGCGCAATGTTGAACGTTTTTAATTAATTGACATCTGTTTGCTTTTTGTTACTTTGATTAGTATTATTTTTAAAACAATCTATGGAATTTTTGCAGGAAGTCTTTCTATAATCGGATTATTTGTAGCAACTATTTTTTCTGGGAGAAATTGGCAATCAATCGTCTATAACACAGATAGATGAATTTCCTTTGCGGCTTATATGTTTGTCGCTCTTATTTGTGGGATTATCCAGATGAAATACCAAGATGAGAAGGAAATGTTAGAAAAAGAAAATCAGTTGCTAAATGAAAGAAATGAATTGTTATCTATCTCATATGAGGATGCAGCTTATGATCGTGAAAAATACCGCATCCGAGTGTATAATTTCCGTGAACGTAGTATCAAGCTGGAAAGAAAGAGAAAATTTGAAAATTATATAAAGAAACAGATCCTCTAACACGCGAGGAAACAGAGAAAATTATTCAAGGAGACTATGCATTTCTGCTTCATAGTCCTCATGCCTTATGTCGTGAGTTTTACTTTGAGTGTATGACAAATGTAAAATGAAATCAATGTTGTATCTTATGCGCAGTCTTGATTTCTTTTTTGTTTTCATACGTTGCTAGATTGCGTCTTTTCGTAAAAAACTGTATGATAGTGGTAGTGTGATTTTAGAAAGAAGATAAGATGAAAAGATTCATGGAAAAAGCTAGCATTTTGGCTTTATCATTGGTTTTAACAACGGCATTTTCAATTTCTAGTAGCTTGCCGGCTATGTTCCAGTATTATAAGAATTACTCTTCCAGCCAAGTAGAATTATTAGTCTCCTTACCGTCCATTGGGATCATGTCTTTGTTGATGTTTAATAGTGTTTTGGAACGCTTTGTATCTGAGCGGTTCATGATTATACTAGGGCTAATTCTGTATTCTATTTGTGGTCTTATCCCATTTTTCAATCAATCTTATAATCTCGTTTTTGCTTCGCGCTTTGTTTTTGGGTTAGGTCTAGGTATGATGAATCCTCGAGCAATTGCCATTATTAGCGAGCGCTTTCAAGGGAGAGAGCGTGTGCAAATGTTAGGCTATCGTGGTTCAGCGGAAGTTGTTGGGATGGCCTTGTTGACTTTAGCGGTCGGACAACTCTTACACTTTGGTTGGACAACTACATTTTTGATTTATACAGTTGGTTTCATCGTTTTGGCACTGTATCTTATGTTTGTTCCTTATGAAAAGAATGAATCCGATAAGCATAAACATCTCAAATCTGTTCGTAAAATGACTAGAAAACAAATAAATTTGAGTATCTTTTTAGCTTTTATAGCTGGTATGATTGTTTGTGCTAATGTCGCTATCACTTTACGGATCCCTAGTCTAGTCTTACAGGCAGAGATCGGCAACGCTGAAACAGCCAGCTGGATTCTTAGCTGTATGCAACTAGTGGGAATTTTGGCTGGTGTTAGTTTCGCCAGTCTAGTGAGCGTATTGAAAAATCGCTTATTGACAGTAACGGGAATTGTTTTTGGTCTAAGTCAAGTGATGATTGGATTTTCAAGTCAGATTTGGCTTTTAAGTTTGAGTGCTCTTTTGGCTGGCTTTGCTTATAGTGTATCTCTAACAGCAGTGTTTCATATTGTATCGGAGAAAATCCCTACTCATTTGGTAAATCGTGCAACAGCGATTGTCGTTTTGGGTTGCAGTAGCGGTGCTTCGGTATCAACATTCGTCTTATCTTTGATTGGAATCATTTCTTCTGCCCCAATCTTTATTTTTAGTGTATTAGGAGTTTTCATGATGGCAACGTCAACTTTAGCGGCTTTTGTCACTCATAAACAAAACGAGGAAAAAGATGCGATTAGATAAGTTTTTAGTAGAAATGGGGCTTGGTTCACGAACAGAAGTCAAGCAACTTTTAAAGAAGAAACAAGTTTTGGTCAACGGGAAGGCTGTCACATCAGCGAAAGTACAAGTAGATGAATATCAAGATGAAATTTCAGTCAATAAGCGAGTATTGGACTATGAAAAATTTGTCTATTATCTTTTAAATAAGCCGAAAGGTGTTATTTCAGCTACTGAAGATGCTAACCATCAAACAGTTTTGGATTTGTTAGATGAAAGTGCACGCCAGAAAGAAGTTTTTCCAGTTGGACGACTTGATATTGACACTCACGGACTTTTGTTATTAACCAATAATGGTGCTTTGGCACATGCGATGTTGTCTCCTAAAAAACATGTAGCAAAAGTTTACCGTGCAAAAGTAGATGGCATCATGACTGAAGAAGATAGGACACGCTTTGAAGCAGGAATAGAGCTTAAGGACTTTACCTGTCAGCCTGCAAAGTTGACCATAGTAAAAGTAAATGAAGAGCAACAGACTTCTCTTGTAGAGATTACAATTTCTGAAGGAAAATTTCATCAAGTGAAGCGAATGGTTGCAGCTTGTGGTAAAAAAGTAGCAGACTTAGAGCGCCTTGCTATGGGACCATTAAGTTTGGATAAAGAGTTGGCAACAGGAACTTTTCGTCGTTTGACACAGGAAGAAATAAAAAGTCTCAAACGATTTGGCGTAGAACTCTTATAATTTGTATCAGTTGACAAAAACTTTCCTTCTTGGTAAAATAAGAATGTCATAGAGACAAATAACTTCTTCTTGGTTGCAGGCCATGCCAAACCTGTCACTCGGATGAAGCGTAAAGAAAAGGAGCTTATCATGGCAATCTCAAAAGAGAAAAAAAATGAAATCATTGCACAATATGCACGTCACGAAGGTGACACTGGTTCAGTAGAGGTACAAGTAGCTGTCCTTACTTGGGAAATCAACCACCTTAACGAACACATCAAACAACACAAAAAAGACCACGCTACTTACCGTGGTTTGATGAAGAAAATCGGTCGCCGTCGTAACCTTCTTGCATACTTGCGTAAGAACGACGTTAACCGTTACCGTGAGTTAATCAACTCTCTTGGACTTCGTCGCTAATCTTGCGTCTAAAACGTTTCTATACTTCGTTGGCTTCGCCTCGATGTACCATCAGTACAATCTTCGGCTTGTCGCCTTGTCTATAAACGTTTTATCCAGCAAGAATCATGATGTTAAGGGCGCCAAAAATCCGTATGAAATAGGGAAACAATATAGTGTTCGATGAACACAAGGAGTTTCATCTTTTTTACTAGGATTTTAGCCCGAGCTCAAATCAGCTCTCTGACTTCAGAGGGCTTTGTGTTTTTATCAGCATGCTTAGGCCGTGTTCAATTGAGCATATCTTGAAAATGAGGCTACTCTAAATTGGGTAGCCTTTTTGTTTTGTATGGATTTTAGCCCGAGCTCAAATTAGCTCTCTGATTTCAGAGAGTTTTTTATTTTGTGACTTTTAGTCCGTCTCGCTCCGTAAGGTGCGAGACAAATAAACCACTTATTATGCGGGTGCGCAATGTTGGTTATACCCAAAAACTCCAAATGCGATACAAGAAAGATATTCAGGATTACGATAAAGCGAAAGGGGAAAATATGACGTAAAAAGGTATATAGTTTATCTTATACAAAATAAAAGGGAGTGAGACAGAACCCATTTTGAAAAAAATCTAGTCCGTTGTCTTACTCCTACGAGGATGATTAGGCGCTCTTCCGAGCTTGAAAAGCAATAGACTTGAGGACTTGCTTTGCAAAATCCACCAATTCAAAGTCGTGTTTTTGACACATCCTTATGGATGTTTTATTTCCGACATCCAATAATCCAGTAGACTATTGGAGTGGTTAGCTGTAGCATCGTTAATTTATTAAACGGTCTCCTTTGAAGCTAGAAACTTTCGTCCCAGTCTCCAATCATGTGTGCTTGTAAACTACTTGTTTGATGGGAATTATGATGGAAAACAATGTCCCTTGTTACAAGATCTCATTTCTCTTTTTAATATATTGTAGAGATGTATTTTACCAAGGCAATCCCGCTTCTGCAATTTCCTTCTTTGAAGCATATTGACCATTTGGGCGATGCCATCTGCCCCTCTTATCTCTAAAATAGCCACTAGCAGCTATAGCCTCTTGTTGTTGAGATGCTGCTTGTCTCTCTGCCTCTTGTCGAGCTTGCTCAGCTCGTTGCTGAATTGCATTTTGTACAAGATTAATTCGATGTTGAAGAGCTCCTTTTTTATTTGGATCGGTAATTTGCTCAACGGCAGCTTGAGCTGGAGCAATGTTCTCGGCTACTTGATTATCCTCAAGTTGTTTAACAGCCTGTTCACCTTGCTGGGTGATGCGCTGAATTTGAGCTTCTTTTTGAGCCTGTTCTTCTTTAGCTTTTCTCTCTGCCGCCTCTTTTTGTTTTCGCTCTTCCTCCGCTTTCTTCTCTTTCTTTTCTTTTTCGAGTTTTTCTTCTTTTTCTCTACTAGAATCGGAGTTTGAGGAGGAACTGCTTGCTTTTGAAGAGTTTGAAGATGAAGTTCTAGATGTAGATGGCACTACTTGGGTTTGACTTTGTTGGCTTTCAGAGGATTCAATATTGAATTTACTTACTGTATAGCTTCCTAGTATTCCTATTATCGCTACAGCAATTGCTATATTTCTTTTGAAAACACTTGGATTTCGCTTGGCGAAATACCAAATACCAAAAACACCACCTAGAAACATTAATGGCATTGTAATTGGAGACAATAAGATGATTAGAACAACACTCATGATAGCAAGAACGATGTTGAGCCTAGAATTATTTTTCCACTTTTTCATATTTCCCTCACATAAATTGGTTTTCGAAAATATCATATCACAACTTGTTATCGCTTTCAATAACTAGGAAGTGAAATTTTTCAAATTACCACAAACTTAAAAATTTTGTTTTAAATCAATTCATATAAAACAGCTTCAAATTGAAATCTGAAGCTGTGTAGATAATCTATTCTCCTAATTCCTCGCTGTAGGTAATAATCTGATCAACTGTATCAGACAAGAACTGAATTGTGTCGCGGAGTGGTTTGTCTGTGGAAATGTCGGCTCCGATGATACGAGCAGTCTCAAGTGGCGTTTTACTTCCACCAGATTTGAGGAAGGTTAGCCAATCGTGAGCGCCATTTTTGTCATTTTTCAAATGAAGATAGCCGGTAGTAGAGATGACAAGTCCAGCAGAGTAGGTATAGCTGTATAGCCCCATATAATAGTGACTTTGCCGCATCCAAGTGAGCGCAGCATCATCGTCGATTTCGACTGCATCCCCCCAAAACTCGGTAAGAACTTCTTTCATAATACTGTTAAGCTTCGTTGCTCCAAAAGTTTCGCCTGCTTCAACGAGATTATAAACCCGGCGTTGGAAGGCTGCTTCCAAGAGATGGGTGATAAAGTTATGGAAGTAAGTGTCCGTTAGACGGTGAGCGAGTGCAAATCGCTTTTGACGTGGATTGTCAAATTGATGTTCCAAATAGTCGCTAAGTAAGAGTTCGTTGAAGGTAGAAGGAGCTTCTACGTAATAGGTCGACATGTGGGTATTGAAATAGCTTTGACTATTGTCAGAGAAGATGAACTGACCAGAGTGACCAATTTCATGAATCAGAGTATACACATCACTCATACGGCCTGTCCAGCTCATAAGAACATAAGGATGCACGCGATAAGGATCAGTGGCATAGCCACCAGAGTCCTTGCCAGCATTCGCTGCAAAATCCACCCAGCGCTCTTTTTGGTAATTGGCAATTTCGCGTGTATATTCTTCTCCGAGTGGGGCAACGGATTTCATCACTAAGTCATAAGCGTCCTCAATAGTGACATCAGGATTGAGTACACTGTCCAAGTCCAGCTTCCAATCTGCAAAGGTCATTTTTTCGAGGCCGTTGATCTTAGCAACGTGCTTGAGGAACTTTTGTGCAACAGGTGCAAATTCAGTCATGATGAGGTCAATTTGCCGATCGAACATAGAGCGATCTACCTCTTGCTCAGCCAAAAGATAGTCAAAGACAGAGTCATAGCCTTTCATATCTGCTAGAAGCTTTTCAGATTTGACCTGAGCCAGATAGGCAGCAGCAGCAGTATTTTGGTGCTGACGAAGGCCTTCTGAGAAAGAGCGGAAAGCTTTTTCACGGATTTGAGCATTTTCGTGGTTTTGATAGAAATTCTCATAGGTAACAAAGCTGTTTTTATAAACTTTGCCGTTTACTTCGAAGTCAGCCATGGCAAAGTCGCCAGCCCGCATCTTAGTGTAAATATCCTGTGGACTGTAAAAGACTTCACCTAGATTGGTCAAGGCTTTTTCAATATCCGCTCCCAGATAGTGGGCTTTTTTGATTTTAGCTTGGCGAATTGCGGCAGTCAAATGTGGTAGTTGTTCGAGACGATTAAGAATTTCTTCGTCAGCATTGACCAAGGCTGCATCAAAGAAGCTGAGAGCAACGCTAGCTTCTGTTTCGAAATCTGTACCAGCTTGCGCAATCTGTGCAAAGTTTTCATCACCGTAGTCCGTTGTTTGTGGCATAAAACTGTAGTTGCCGATATGACTTCTTTGAATATAGATTTGTTCCAATTCAGCAAAGGCCTTTTCAAAATCCTCAAAAGTATGAAGGTTGTCCTTATAATCCCGTATGAACTGGTTAATGTCTTCACGAGTTTTTTCAATCGCCCGTAGGAAATCTTCACGGTCTTGATAGAGAGCTGTTAAGTCCCACAGTTCCTTTTCTGGAAACTCAGAACGTTGTTTTTGTTCAACCATATCTATTCTCCTTGTTACTAGCTTTCTTTCTAGTATAGCAAAAAATAAGAATAATAGATAACATTTCAAAAATTCTTGCTAAAAAGCTATTTTAAGGCTTTTTCTTTTGGTGTAAAATATGATAAAATAAAGTTTATACGTGCTTGATACAAAGATGAGGATAGACAAAGTATAAAAAACACTTAAACTTTCTATCAACAGTCGTGGCTATGGAAAAAGGTGTGTTGAACAGGATAATGAGTTATTTTATTGAAACAAAGCTTGTGCCTAATTATGCAAGCAGGAATTTTTGGAGTGGAACTCAGGATTCATTTTTAATATCCTAAATCTATCTTGATCTTTGTAGGCAAGACGTATAAAAAATTAGAAATTGAGCATAGACTCAAAGAGGAATAATTATGGTAAAACAAATATTTAAAACCACTTTTGCTGGCAAAGAATTAGTGGTTGAAACTGGACAAGTGGCGAAGCAAGCGAATGGTAGCGTAGTGGTGCGCTATGGTGAAAGTACCGTTCTGACAGCAGCCGTTATGTCAAAGAAAATGGCGACTGGCGATTTCTTCCCGCTTCAAGTCAATTATGAAGAAAAGATGTACGCAGCTGGGAAATACCCTGGTGGCTTTAACAAGCGCGAAGGACGCCCTTCAACGGACGCGACTTTGACCGCTCGCTTAATCGACCGTCCCATTCGTCCCATGTTTGCGGAAGGTTTCCGCAATGAAGTTCAGGTTATCAATACCGTTCTTTCTTATGATGCGGATGCTTCAGCACCTATGGCAGCTATGTTTGGTTCATCTCTTGCGTTATCAATCTCAGATATTCCTTTTAATGGTCCAATTGCTGGTGTGCAGGTTGGCTATGTCAATGGAGAATTGGTCATCAATCCAAGTCAAGAACAAAAAGAAGCTTCGTTATTGGAATTAACCGTTGCAGGAACTAAAGAAGCGATTAACATGGTGGAGTCTGGTGCCAAAGAATTATCAGAAGCCCTGATGCTGGAAGCCCTTTTGAAAGGTCATGAAGCAGTGAAGGAATTGATTGCTTTCCAAGAAGAAATCGTGGCAGTAGTTGGAAAAGAAAAAGCAGAAGTTGAGCTTCTTCGTGTTGATGAAGAATTGCAAACAGAAATTGTAGCCGGCTATAATGCTGATCTTCAAAAAGCCGTTCAGGTAGAAGAAAAATTAGCTCGTGAAGCCGCAACGCAAGCAGTCAAAGACGAAGTAATAGCCCTTTACGAAGAAAAATATGCTGACCACGAAGAATTTGACCGCATCATGCGTGATGTGGCTGAAATTTTAGAGCAAATGGAACATGCAGAAGTACGGCGTTTAATTACTGAGGACAAGATTCGTCCAGATGGTCGTAAGGTAGATGAAATTCGTCCATTGGATGCTGAAATCGACTACCTGCCACGCGTGCATGGCTCTGGTCTCTTTACTCGTGGACAAACTCAGGCTTTGTCTGTCTTGACATTGGCACCGATGGGTGAAACACAAATCGTTGATGGCTTGGATCCAGAATACAAGAAACGCTTTATGCACCACTATAATTTCCCACAATATTCCGTAGGAGAAACGGGACGTTATGGTGCACCTGGACGCCGTGAAATCGGTCATGGAGCTCTTGGTGAACGTGCACTAGCGCAAGTACTTCCTAGCCTAGAAGATTTTCCTTATGCGATCCGTTTGGTAGCAGAAGTTCTTGAGTCAAATGGTTCATCTTCACAAGCCTCGATTTGTGCTGGGACACTTGCTCTTATGGCCGGTGGGGTACCAATTAAAGCACCTGTAGCTGGGATCGCCATGGGGCTCATTTCAGATGGTAGCAACTACACGATTTTAACAGATATTCAAGGCTTAGAAGATCATTTCGGAGATATGGATTTCAAGGTGGCTGGTACACGTGAAGGAATTACTGCTCTTCAAATGGATATCAAGATTGAAGGAATTACTGCTGAAATCTTGCAAGAAGCATTGGCTCAAGCTAAAAAAGCACGTTTTGAAATTTTAGATTTGATTGAACGTACGATTCCAGCTCCCCGCACAGAACTCGCTCCAACTGCTCCGAAGATTGACACCATTAAGATTGATGTTGATAAGATTAAGATTGTCATTGGTAAGGGCGGTGAAACGATTGACAAGATTATCGCAGAAACAGGTGTCAAGATTGATATAGACGAGGAAGGAAATGTTTCTATTTACTCTAGCGATCAAGATGCGATTAATCGTGCTAAGGAAATCATTACAGCTCTTGTGCGTGAAGCGAAAGTAGATGAAGTGTATCATGCAAAAGTGGTTCGAATTGAGAAATTCGGTGCTTTTGTCAATCTATTTGACAAGACAGATGCCTTAGTGCATATCTCTGAAATGGCTTGGACGCGTACTAATAAGGTTGAAGATTTGGTACAACTTGGTGATGAAGTAGATGTCAAAATCATCAAGATTGATGAAAAAGGTCGTGTGGATGCTTCTATGAAAGCATTGCTTCCGCGCCCTCCTAAAGAGGATAAGGAGAAAAAACATCATCATAAAACACATAAAGAGCATAAAGTTGTTCGAGAAGAAAAGGCACAAGACTAGAAAGGTAGCTAAGTGTTTACTTTCAGTCTAAAGCTAGAAAGGAGTCATCATGGGTTGGTGGAAAGAGACAATAGCGATTGTAAAAGAAAATGATCCAGCAGCTCGCTCCTTGCTCGAGGTGCTGTTGACTTATCCTGGTATTAAGGCTTTAGCAGCTCATCGGATTTCTCACTTTCTTTGGAATCATGGTTGTAAACTCTTAGCTCGGATGCATAGTCAATTTTGGCGTTTTTGGACCCAGATTGAGATTCATCCGGGAGCAAAGATTGCTTCGGGTGTTTTCATTGATCACGGGAGTGGCTTAGTGATTGGTGAGACGGCTGTTGTGGAAAAAGGAGTGATGCTTTATCATGGTGTTACTCTTGGAGGAACTGGCAAAGATGCTGGGAAACGTCACCCAACGGTTCGCCAAGGCGCACTCATTTCCGCTCATGCGCAGCTCATTGGTCCGATTGAAATCGGTGAAAATGCCAGGGTAGGAGCGGGTGCAGTAGTGGTGGCAGATGTACCAAGTGATGTGACAGTTGTTGGTATACCGGCTAAAATCGTCCGTGTGCATGGTCAAAAAGATAATCCAACTATCAAGAATTTAGAAAAAATCCGCGAAGAAAGTTATTACTCATCTAAATTGTAGTGAGAAGTGGTTGCTACACAGCCGACTATGTGAATCATCATAACCAAATCTGGGATACCCGCCATGAAGAGCGGACGGCTGATGCCATGACTTTTTTCACTATCGCTTTGACAATAGCAAAGGAACTAGAAAGGAACTGAGTAGGGATAGAAAGTTTGAAAATAGAGAACTGCTTCTGTAGTCATTCTTATCTACTTTCTGAACACTCTCAGCATCGAAAACATGATCAAAATCTATGATACTATGACCCGCAGCCTGCGTGAATTTATGCCCATTGAGGAGGGCAAGGTTCGCATGTATGTCTGTGGTCCGACGGTTTATAACTATATCCATGTCGGCAATGCCCGCTCAACAGTAGCTTTTGACACAGTTCGTCGCTATTTTGAGTATCGGGGATTTGAGGTCAACTATATTTCCAATTTTACAGATGTAGATGATAAAATTATCAATCGGGCCAAGGACGAAGGCATCACTCCCAAAGAAGTGGCGGACAAGTATATCGCCGCCTTTCGCGAAGATGTGACGGCTTTGGGTGTTAAGCCAGCTACTCAGCATCCGCGCGTGATTGACTTTATGGAGGATATCATTGACTTTGTGCAGACTTTGGTGGATAAGGGCTACGCTTATGAGTCAGAGGGTGATGTCTATTTCCGAGTGGAAAAGTCTCACAATTATGCCAAACTAGCTAACAAAACCTTGGCTGATTTAGAGTTAGGCGCTTCTGGTCGGACAGATGAGGAGACCACCCGCAAGGAAAATCCAGTGGACTTTGCCCTCTGGAAGGCGGCTAAACCGGGCGAGATTTTCTGGGATAGCCCTTGGGGAGCCGGTCGTCCGGGCTGGCACATCGAGTGCTCGGTCATGTCAACGGAGATTTTGGGCGATACCATTGATATCCACGGTGGCGGAGCAGACTTAGAGTTTCCTCACCATACCAATGAAATCGCCCAGTCGGAGGCCAAAACTGGTCAGACTTTTGCCAACTACTGGATGCACAATGGCTTTGTCAATATCGACGACGTTAAGATGTCCAAATCTCTAGGCAATTTTATCACCGTTCATGATGCCCTCAAGACCATTGATGGTCAGGTGCTGCGTTTCTTCTTTGCTACCCAGCATTATCGCAAGCCCATTAATTTCACAGAAAAAGCTGTCCATGATGCAGCGATTAATCTCAAATATTTGAAGAATACCTATGAGCAGCCTTTCACTGATCAGACAGATTCAGCTCAGCTTCAAGCCTTGCTGGATAAGTTCACTGCCGCTATGGACGAAGATTTCAATGCAGCTAATGGCATCACGGTTGTCTTCGAGCTAGCCAAGTGGATCAACTCAGGCAACTACACCGCTGAAGTCAAGGAAGCCTTTGCTAAGCTTTTAGAAGTTTTTGGCATCGTCTTTGTAGAAGAAGTCTTGGATGCGGACATTGAACGCTTGATTGAGGAGCGCCAAACAGCGCGTGCTGCCAAGGATTTTGCGACAGCTGATAAGATTCGTGATGAATTGGCAGCACAAGGAATCAAGCTATTAGATGGGAAGGATGGAGTGAGGTGGATTCGTGATTGATGTCAATCTCATAAACGGTATTGCTCTGGCTTTTGAAGGGGATGCTGTCTACTCAACTTATATCCGTCGTCATTTAATTTTCCAAGGCTTAACCAAGCCCAACCAGCTGCATAGAGAAGCGACCAAGTATGTATCGGCTAAAGCGCAAGCCAATCTCATCTCTCTCATGCTAGAAGAGGGAATCCTGACAGAAAAGGAAGAAGAAATCTACAAGCGTGGACGCAATGCCAATAGTCATACAAAAGCTAAAAATGCGGATATCATTACTTATCGCATGTCTACAGGCTTTGAGGCTATTATGGGCTACCTACATATGACGGGAGCTATTGAGCGCTTAGAAGAGTTAATTGACTGGTGCATTGTCAGAGTGGAGAGCACAAATCATGGTAAAAAGTAATTTGTTAGAATGGTTTCCTCAAGGGAGACTTCAATCCAATCCGAGCGTAAAAGAAGATGAAGTGGCAATTCCCTTATCAAAAAATCAATGGCTATTATTAAAAATGAGTAGCTTGACAGAAAGAGAACAACAGCTTGTTTCTTTACTGACTGGAGAAGAGTCAGCGTTTGATGGTGGACCTTGGTACGATTATCTGGTTCATAGTCGTGGCAAATTGCCAAAAAGTGTACAAAAGATACAATTTGTTCATTGTCATTTATTCCATTATGAAAATGAAACAATCGGATCTTGGTTAGAAATGATGCGGACCATACTGTCCAATAGAATAGCAGATTTTCAGCTGTCTTCTCAGGATTATATCTTTGTATTAGATCAGACGCAACTTATCCCCGTAAAAGCTGTCCTTCGTGATACTTTATCAGCCATCGAATATGACTTTAGCCTAGCTCTCACAATTCAAATCGGACAGATTTGGTCTCAAATGTTTGAAGAGAGCTACTTTGAGCTATTTCAAGCAGAGAATGCCCTTTTTACTAAGTGGTGGGAACAAGCTCAGCATTCTAATGTGCATTCTTTTTCCCAACTCTTTTTATGGGGGATTAGCCAAAAGGATTTCATATTGCCAATCTTAACAAAGAAACTTCATCAATTGATTGAAAGTCAGGATCAGCTCGTTGATATTATTGCCGCTTTGTGGGAAAATACAGCGGTTGTGACAAAAGCTGCTCAGCAGTTGTATATTCATCGGAACACGTTACAATATCACATCGATAAATGGGAAGAATTGACGGGTTTACAGCTAAAAGACCTAACAGATTTGACGCTATGTTATCATGTTATTTTAACTGATTTATTCTAATGTTTTGTGCACCCTGCACAAGACATTTTCTTTTAAATTTGTTCACATTGCCATAGAAAAATAAAGCGTTTTCATATAGAATGAAATCATAACAACAAAGGAGTTCTATTTTATGGTAGAATTAAATTTAAAAAATATTTACAAAAAATATCCAAACAGCGAACATTACTCTGTAGAAGACTTCAACTTGAATATAAAAGATAAGGAATTTATCGTTTTCGTTGGTCCTTCAGGATGTGGGAAATCTACTACACTTCGTATGATTGCTGGACTTGAAGATATCACGGAAGGTGAATGTTCAATTGATAGTCGCGTGGTCAATGATGTTGCGCCAAAAGATCGTGACATTGCCATGGTTTTCCAAAACTACGCTTTGTATCCACACATGACTGTGCATGATAATATGGCTTTTGGTTTGAAACTTCGTAAATACAGCAAGGATGATATTGAAAAACGTGTAAATGAAGCAGCAGAGATTCTTGGCTTGAAAGAATTTTTAGATCGTAAACCTGCAGACCTTTCTGGTGGGCAACGTCAACGTGTAGCGATGGGACGTGCTATTGTTCGTGATGCAAAAGTATTTCTTATGGATGAACCGCTTTCTAACTTGGATGCTAAATTGCGGGTATCTATGCGGGCAGAAATTGCTAAAATCCATCGTCGTATTGGGGCAACCACTATCTATGTTACCCATGACCAAACAGAAGCAATGACTTTGGCTGATCGTATCGTTATCATGTCTGCAACAAAGAATCCTTCAGGAACGGGTACAATTGGACGTATAGAGCAAATCGGTACCCCACAAGAAGTTTACAAAAACCCAGTTAATAAATTTGTTGCAGGCTTTATCGGAAGCCCAGCGATGAACTTCATCAATGTAACTTTGAAAGGTGATGAAATTGTAGCACAAGACCTTTCTCTGAAAGTACCAGAAGGTGCCTTGAAGGTACTTCGTGAAAAAGGCTATGAAGGCAAGAAACTCATTTTTGGTATTCGTCCAGAAGACATCAATACAGAAGCTGCTTTCCTTGAAACCTTCCCAGATTCAGTAGTACATGCTAAAATCTCTGTATCCGAATTGCTTGGTTCGGAATCTCATTTGTATTGCCAAGTGGCTGACAATGAATTTATTGCTAAAGTAGATGCTCGTGATTACCTCAAAGCTGGAGCAGGTATTGACCTTGGCTTTGACTTGAACAAAGCACACTTCTTTGATCCAGAAACAGAAAAGACAGTTTATTAATTTACAATGCCTTTAGAATAATTAATAAGAGAATGCAGGATGCCTTGTTTTTAATACAAGACTCCTGCGTTTTTTATAGAAGAAAATTTGGATTTAACGGTAAAGTGATTTATAAATAAGAAGAAGCATTTTAAATTTTATGTTATACTAAAGTCATATCTCAATAAAAATGTTGATGTTGTATCTTGGGCATTTATAAGCTATAGATTTAAAAAATTGAAAAAATTAACCAAAAATTAACCAAGCAAGTTATATTTTTAGTCAATATTTATAAAATAAAGTATATCAGAATATTCCTGGTATATTTTATTTTGTATTTATAAATGAATTCATTTGGTTGACCTTCACACTGCAGGTATGAAACGAAGTGAGCTTATCAAGGAATATGATCTAACCTCCTCAGCCTTCGATAAATGGGTTAGACAGGCAAGAACAACTGGTTCGTTTAAAACAATTGATAATCTGACAGATGAGTAGCGTGAGTTAATTGAATTCAGAAAACGAAATAAAGAACTGGAAATGCAATTAGATATCCTAAAGCAAGCGGCAGTGATTATGGCACGAAAGGGCAAATAATCACTGCTAATAAGGGCAAATATAGCATCTCAGCCATGTGCCGTTGGCTGAATATTCCACGCTCTAGCTATTACTACAAGGCTGCAGAGCTAGTATCTGAAGCAGAGCTTGAAGAGAGGGTTAAACACATTTTTCTTGAAAGTAAGTCCAGATACGGGACTAGGAAAATCAAGAAATGTCTAGAAAGAGAAGGTATCAACTTGTCTCGCCGTCGGATTCGTCGTATCATGAAGAGACTTGATAGGGTTAAGTTTCTCTGTTCAGGCTTAGGAGTGTTTTCGAAAGTGGATAAGCTAATATTATTTCCAAGCTACTTATTAAAGGCTTTTAAGTTATAGTTAATTTGATTTTTCTAATATTTCTAGTTTGATAGACGAGACATTTTTACTTTCGAATGAAATGTTAGGAATAAACATATTATTATTTGACAAGATAATGTTTATAAGTTATAATCAAAGTCATGAAAAGGCTTACATTGAGAGGTGTGTATTTATAAACCATGTGTAGTTTTTTCGAATTCTAACTTGCAGAATTGTCTCAATAAGTCAAAGAGAGTTTTCGAACAAATCTTATATTAAAATTATAATTTAAACATTAGGAGGATGTTTTATGAGTAACATTTTAGTAACGGGTGGCTGTGGCTATATTGGTTCAAAGTTGGTTCAAGAGCTGTTGAATAATGAAGAAAATACAGTCGTTGTATTGGATAGTGGAATTTTTGGTTTTGATTCGTTGTCCGAGTATATGTATTCAGAGCGTTTCAAGTTAGTGAAAGGGGATATTCGAATCAAAGAAGATATTTTGAGCTCTTTAAATCAAATTGATACAATTATTCATTTAGCCAGTTTAGTTGGAGAACCTGCGTGCATTGTTGACAAAGATATTGCTTACGATATCAATGTGATTGGTACAAGAAATCTTGTTGAGTGTGCTATCAAGAAAGGAGTAAGTAACTTTATATTTGCATCAAGTTGTAGTGTTTATGGTTTTGGTAAAGATAAGTTTAATGAGAATAGTAAACCTAATCCTGTTGACTATTATGCTGAGTTAAAGTTAGTTTCAGAAAATGATCTCTTGAAATATCAAGATAGGTTGAATATCATTATCCTAAGGTTTTGTACAGTTTTTGGATTATCAAAAAGAATGCGCTTTGATTTAGCTGTAAATGTAATGACTGCGAATGCGATAACTAGTGGTACTATTAATGTTTACGGAGGCAAACAAGAGAGACCTTTTATTCATTGTGAGGATGTAGCACGAGCTATTGACTTAATATTTAAGAAACGTTGTAACAATGAAAGTAAATGTGGACTAGAATTATACAATGTAGGTAATAATTCGCAAAATTATAATCTTTCTGATATTGCAGGTATAATTTCAAAGGTCACTGGGAATGCTAAAATTAATTTAGATGGGATGAAAGAAGATAATCGAAGTTACAGTGTCTCCTTTGATAAAATTGAGCAGTTAAATTTTGTGTCACAGAAATCTATTGAGTCTGGTGCAAAGGAAATAACAAATACTATAAAATTAGGCATAATTACTAATCCATATAGTGAAATATATAGTAACGTCAAGGTAGCTACTAAAGAATATTTAAATTAAGGAGTTAAAAACATGAGAAAATTAGCGATCTTTGGAGGGGAACCAGCATTTCCAACTCCATTAAACTTTATAAAACCAATGTTTCCTGAGTACTTTAAAACAAAGTACGAATCGTACTTTAATAATGTTTTTGAAACAGGTATTCTTTCTAAGGGAAAATATTTAGAAGAATATGAATCTGAAGTAAAAAAATTTTTAGAAGTTCCATTTGCGAGCGCAGTTTCTTCAGGCACTATAGGATTAATTTTAGCTATGGAGGCTTTAGGGATAAAAAGTGGAGATGAGGTCTTAGTTCCTAGCTTTACGTTTTGTGCCACTGTTCATGCAATAAAGAAAGTAGGAGCCACTCCTGTTTTTATAGACTGTAATTCAGACACCTTTACAATTCAAACGAGTAATATAGAAAAATATATAAATGATAAGACAAAGGCAATTATTGCAGTACACATATTTGGTGTCGGTGCAGAGGTATATGAGCTAGAAAGGTTGGCTAATAGTCATAATTTAAGAATAATCTATGATGCAGCTCATGCATTTGGAAGTACTATTGATAATAAACATTTAGGGACATTTGGTGATATTTCAGTATATAGCACCTCTCCTACCAAAACTTTAGTAACTGGTGAAGGTGGAATCGTAGTTTGTAAGGATAAAGAAATTGATTGTAAAATTAGACTCTTAAGAGAATATGGGAATCCAGGTGATTATAATTGCACTGAGATTGGTATTAATGCTAGACTTAGTGAGTTAGCAGCTATAACAGGATTGATGTCACTAAGTGTAGTTGATAAAAATTTGTCTGAGCGTAGTAGGATCGGTACTTATTACAGGAAATTGCTCTCAGAAATTGAAGGTATATCATTACAAAAAATCCCAAATAATCAAGTTAGCACATTTAAAGATTTATGTATAGTAGTACATGAAGATGTTTTTGGGTTGGATAGAGATACGATTGTAGATTGTTTAAATAAAGAGGGAATCCCAACAAGAAATTATTTCTTTCCACCAGTACATAAGATGGCCTGCTATCCTGAGTATAGTGATGTTTTTTTGGAAAATACTGAAAGAATTTCTAATAATATAATTTGCTTACCAATGCATCCGTTTCTTACTTTTGAAGATATTGAAATGATAATTGATGTATTGAAAACTATGTATTTTAATGCTGAAGAAATAAAGAAACAGGCTACAAAATGACTAATATACCATCAGAAAATTATGTATCACAAATTCGCAAAAAGATTGGCAACGATCTGCTTATCTTGGTTGGTTCAAATGTTATTATAGAAAATGATTGTAATCAAGTGCTCCTTCAAAAGAGAACAACAGGAAGCTGGGGATTGCCAGGAGGTTTGTTAGAAGTTGGGGAGACTCTTGAACAAACAGCAATAAGAGAAGTATTTGAGGAAACGGGATTAAAAATCGAAAAACTACAATTGATTTATACTTTTTCAGGTGAAGATTATCACTTTATACTACAAAATAGAGATGAAATATATGTAATTACTTCACTTTATAAAGCAATTAATTATTCTGGTGAATTAATTGTAAATTCAGAAGAAACTTTGGAATTAAGATATTTCAATTATGATTGTCTTCCTCAGAATGTTGAACAAGAATACCTTGATTATATAAACTATTATAGAGAATTAAAATGATTGATCGAAAAAAACTAATTATATTTGATTTTGATAATACTATTGCCAAGACTCTTCCTTTATGTTTTAGCTGCTTTAGAATAGTTTTTGAAAAATATAAAAATGTTAGAATGAGTGATTCAGAAATAGAATTATTATTCGGAGGAAGTGAGGAAAGTATAATAAGGGATTTTGTAGATGAGAAATATGCTGACGAAGCAGTTGAATTGTTCTATATTCTATATGAGAATTTGCACGATCACTTTATTAGTCGAGATAAAGTCTATGAAAAAGTTATTTTATTATTAGAGGAATTGAAAAATAAAGATAAAAAACTTGCTATTTTTACCGGTAAGGGGCGAAGAAGTATAGGGATAAGTATAAAAAAATTAGAATTAGAGAAGTATTTTAATTTTATTGTTTCAGACGATGATGTCGCTATTTCTAAACCTAACAGTGAAGGTGTTTTGAAAATACTTGAACATTATAAACTAAATCCTGACGAAGCTTTATTTTTGGGTGATTCGGATGCAGACATAATTTCCGCTCAACATGCAAATGTACAGGCTGTTGGGGTAAATTGGTATAAAACAAGGAAGTTTAGTACTAATCCTAGTGTTATATCCAATGACCCATTAGATTTTATTAGTTCTAAATGTTAATTTATTAGGAGGATTTATGGATTTAAAAGGTATCATTTTTGATATGGATGGAGTTATAGTTGATACGGAGTATCAGGATTTTTTGATACAAAAAGATTTTATTTGTCAACTTAATCCGAAGTCTAATTACAAGGATTCAGAACTATTGATTCTAGTAGGTAAATCCTATTTGACCCTTTATAAACTGTTACAAAATTTTATTGGCGATCATTATGATATTGAAACTATTGAAAAAGAGTATGCAATTTTTAGTGATAGACGATATAAAATATTAGATTATCGCACTCTGTTCAGAACTGAGATTCTGGAGATTATTGATTATTCAATTCAAAATGGAATTAAGTTAGCAGTGGCTTCGTCTTCAAAATATGATCATATTAATAGCATTTTGGAAACTTGTAATATCAAACAGTATTTTGATGTTGTAATTAGCGGTGAAAATTTTGTAGAAAGTAAGCCGAATCCGTCAATCTATTTTACTACTCTAGATAAGTTGAACTTATCAGCTAACCAATGTATTGCAATCGAAGATTCTTATTCGGGCATTGAAGCTTCGACAAACGCTGGTATTCCGACTATTGGTTATTTCGATAGTAGACTGCCTCTTTTTAACGATAAAGCAAATTGGAAAGTTGAAAATATGAGAGAAGTTTTACAAATAATATTATCCCGAGATTTTTAGGAATAATTATTTCTACAGGGATTATATTTCCCTCCTCTTTTTCGAGTTTACTAAATGAACTAGTTATTCTAAATATAAACATACCTCTTGAAGAATTTTCCTCGAGAGGTCTTTTGAATATAACAAGAAACTAAATAGATAAACTATTCCAAGCGTAACCAAATAATTCTCCACCATTTGGGAAGAGTCGCAGCACTTCCGCCTCCTTCATGAGATCTTGGCTTATTTTAGAGTAGGATTCTTCCTTATCTAAAGCAATGAATACTTGCTTTTTTTGTTTTGAATAAAATAACAATGAATAGGTTACACTTTATAAATTCTGTCTAGTTTAGTGTAACCTATTCAATTTTTTCTTTATAGTCAATGTATATATCAACCTTGGTGCTATCTGCATCCCAAGAGTTGGTAATTAGTTCAGCGAGTGCTTGAGGTAGTTGCTTGTATAGACCTATTCCTAAATGTTGTATAGTGGCTGCTGAATAATGTAGAGTAAATTGTTCTGACATAGGGGAATCCTAATTTATTATTGATTAAAGTATATCATAATTTATTATAATTAGGTGTATTCAAATTTAAAATACAATAATTAACTTTGCATTGTATGGTTGTGTATGTTACAATAGTTATACAAAGAAGAGATGAGGTGGTTTTATGTCAACAATTGCTGTTCGTGTAGATGATAAATTAAAAACAGAAGCAGCTGAATTATTTGATTCATTGGGAATTGATATGACTACAGCAGTTAAGATGTTTCTTATTCAATCTGTTCAGACTAGGAGTATTCCTTTTGCAGTGAAGCAAAATATAAGTGATGAAGGATTTCAGGAAATGATTGATAAAAAGATTCCTAGTGTAAAGGTAAGTGCTACTAATAAGGAAAGTTTAGCAGCGTTTTTTGGTGATGAAGATTTTTCAGAATATAAGGGTGTATTTAATGACTGATGTTGAGGTTTATTCGGTTTTGGTAACACGGATAGAATATCGTGATAAAACAGGGTCGAAAATTCGTCCAGCAGTAGTTGTGAAAATCGGTGATGAGATAATACGTACTTTTCGGATTACAAGTAAATATGAAACGAAATCTGATTATATTAAGTCACAATATTTAGAAATTATTGATTGGTTCAAAGCTGGGTTGAAAAAGCCGTCTTGGATTGATATGGTTCAGTTGTACGATATTGAGAAAGACGGTTTTCAAATTAAGGTGATTGGTAGATTGAGTGATCGTGACATTAGTCGCTTAAAAGAATATATAAGAAATAAAGAGCTTTAATGTTTTTATAGAAAGGGAATAGAGATATGAAAAAGAAAGTATTGTTATTGGTGACAATGATTGCAGCAGCAATCTTCCTAGTATCTTGTTCATCTAATCAACAAGCCAGCTTAGATGGTGAATATTATTTTTATACACCAAGTATGACAGATAAAATGTCAAAAACTCCTTGGGTTGTTATTAAGGATAAGACTTTAACATATTATTCTGGTGGAAAAGATGATCCAAGTGGAACATTGAGATATTCTGTTGATACAGAAAAGAAAACTTTGACAGGAGAAGGTAAAACTTTAGCTTATTCGTATGATAAAGAGAGCGGAGTTCTTTCTGCTGGGATTATGAGCGGAGATGCTCAATTTGTAAAGAAAGATTCTAAAAAATATAAGGAATTGAAAAAAACAGAAAAGGACTGATAATGTCCTTTTTTTATTTCAGCTGTAAAAATTATCCGTTTAGAGAATAGTTTTAATGTTGTTAAAAATCCATGTTATAGTTGTAGTATGAAAGAAGAAATGATTTTTGATATAAAAGCAATTGCGAACGAACTACATTATCATGTATCAGATAATGAATTGAAATGGAGGATTTTTCAATTGCGAGTGCGATTGGATCAGTTAGAAGAAACAGTTAATAGAAAGGAAAAAGGGGCTATCAATTAGTAGTCCCTTTGTTTTGTATGTCATAGTGCTTGAACTTGGCTTTACGCCGACTGTCTATTTCAGAAATTGTTTGGGTATTCCAGGTGTACCAGATTGTTAGACCTTTATCATAGTAAGCAGATATTCTGAAATGTGGAAACTGCTTCTTAATAGTTTGTTGGAAATCAGGATCTATTAAAGAAGTGATTTCTTGGTTGGTGATAAAGTCTGTTTCAGTAGTTAATTTTTTGAAGTAGTCAATGTCTTCTATTTGAACAGCTTCGTATTCTTTAATGAGTTTTTCTTTAAAGGATTGAATGAGCTGGATTAGAATAGCAGATTTTCTGGTTTTATATTGGAAAATAACTTCTCTAGCTTGTTCTGTTGAAAAATGTCCTTGGTAGTGTAAAAAGTCTTCTAAACGGATTTCTAAGGCTTGTGGAGAGACTTTTAATTCTTTACTAAGGTCTTGAAAAGACTGTTGTTGATAGACGATTTTGGATAAGAGGATAATGTCGGGCATGAGGATAAAAGAAGAAAAGTAGTTGGCTTCTTTTTCTTGCCAGTCTTGGTTTTGTGCATTCTCCGCAAAGACTGTTCCAGAATGTTGTAAGACTAAGTGTCCTAACTCGTGGCATTTGGTAAAGTTTTGTCTGTTTGGGCTGCTTTCTGATTCGTAAGAGAAAGAAATCCCTAAGTTATCAATTAAAGTCAATCCTAAAATTGCCTCGTCCGAAAAATGATGAGGCAATGTTTTAATTTTGTATTGAGTAGTAATGTGGTTGAAATAGTCTTCAAAAGTGTAGTGGATTTTGGAGATATTGTAAAGTTTAATGAAATGATAAATTTCTTTCTTAGCAATATCCCAGACTTTGAAATAAACGTCTCTCACTGCTCATCTTCCTCAAATGCTTTTCTTCTAATCTCCATAAATTCTAAGAGTTCTTTTTTAAAGATCTCTTTTTGTTCAGGAGTCATATTTTTTGAATTTCTCCGATAAAGGATTTCGACATCAGATAGTTCATCTTCTGGATTTTTGATGTCAGAATTTCCTAAGAGGTAGTCAGTAGTCACATGAAAGAAGGAAGCAAATTTATCAAGTGTATCGGCACTTGGTTTTATTTTCCCACTTTCCCATTGTTGATAAGCTGGTTGAGTGATGTTTAATTTTTTTGCGATTTCTTTTTGAGTTAAACCAGTTTCTTTTCGTAGTGCTTTTAGGCGTTCTGAAAACATATTTTGAGCCTTTCAAAAAATTTTTAAATTTTTTTAAAAAAAGTATTGACAAAATAAGCGGTAACTTATATAATTAAAATATAAGTTAAAACTTATAAAACTAATACAGATATTATAACAAACAGATGGAGAAATAAGATGTTAAACTCAAGACTTTCTGTTTGCTAATAATTCTTTTAAAGTAGGTGATTTCTTTTTTTCAAATTGTTTATCGGTGATATCGTAAATATCTTGATAAAGTTGAAAAAAGATATCTAAAATCTTATCGGGATTGTGATTAGAAATATGATATTTAAATTTGTTGTGGTATTTATTTCTTAAGTCTTGAATTCTATCTCTTATAATAATTGGCAAGTGGTAAATGCTATTCCCGTTATAAGTTAGTTGACTAATAGAGACTGCAATCCCGTTTTCTTTTGAAAAGAGTTTATCAAATTCTTTATCGAAATTTGATAAATCGCCTGTGCAAGCAAATTCTGTAAATTTATTTCTTAAATTATGAAAGAGTTGATTTTGAGTAATATAGATCTCATCAGTTATAAGATCTGAAAAATCAAAAGTATCGTTAATCATGAATAATTTCTCCTTATGACTAGATATATTAAATAGTATTTGATGTATCTATTGATAAAGAGAGGAAATTTCTTTATCAGTGCATAAAGAATAGGAATTATTTTTTGAATATTTTATTCATAATGGCATTCATGCATAACTAATAGTGTGAGTAATGGTTGCCATTAAGATAATTCAAAGATATTTATTTAATTATTTCTGTTTAATATGTTTATAGAACATTGAAAATTAAATAAAAAGTACGTCTGCAATCCGAAAATCCAGACTGTAAACGCACCAAAAAAATACCAATTTCATTATATCCTAAAATAAGATTTTTGTCAAAAGAGTTTAAGATATAGGTTGTGTTGAAGTGTGAGATGTATAGGTTTGTGGAGATGTATAAATTCACTAGAACTTAATTTTGGTTGTTGTTATTAAATCCAAGCGATGATAGCGATGATAATTAGGATGATGGAGACAAGTGGGTAGGTTAAAAACATTTGAAAATAATAAGAGAGTACAAATCGAATTATTTTAAAAATGAGTTTTGTAATTCCTTTAATAATGTCTTTCATGTCTAGTTCTCCTTGAAATTATGTGTATAATGAAGAATAAAAATCATCCAAGGGGTGTTACCATCTGCCCGAGGATTGATTTGTTATTCAGTTACCTTTTAAATTTTCTTTATTGTATCATAAATATTTTAAGAAGTCAAAATTAGGTTTTAGCGAGTTTATACATTAGGTATTGGGGTTTATGCTAGTTATCCTGTGTTGAGTAAAAAACTAGAAGTGCTGGTTGAGAACAATCGGTAATTGCGATCGGGGCAATGTCGGAGTGAGACGATAACCTTTATACGTAATAGGTGCTAGGCAAGAGATACGCTTGCTGAAGAATAGTATGCGAAGATACGAGCATACACTAAATAGGATCGTTACCTATTTAGAACTGTGAGTAAATACTTTAATATCCTCTTATTTACTCACAGTTTTAAGTAGGTAATGTTATTAGATAATTTTGATGAAGCGATTTGTTTGCGGCAAGTCGTCTTTTTGTTTTGTAGGAAAGTAAGAAAAAAGTGTTAGGGGTGAATAGAAATGTTGAAGAAGCTTGTTTTCTTTTTGTTTAGTATGAGTGTTGTGTTTATATCATTTTATTGTTTTCTATTTTTTGCTTTTTTGATAGTAGTATCAAAACTAGTGAGAGGATGATGAGGTAAATAAATGTTTAATTATATAAAGTCTATATCAATAGAGTATAGTTCTCCTGTTTATGTTAAGAGAAAAAAGTTTCATGAACAGAGGAAAGAAGAACGAAAATTGAGGTTTTTAGGGAGAAGTGATAGATGGAATCGATTATAGGTAATGAAGAAATTATTATACATGTTTACGATAAGGCATCTATGAAGAGTTTTGGTGACTTTAATTTATTTGTAAATAGAAGCGTTTCAGATAAGCTTGTTAAGTTGTTAAGTGATGTTGGTGTGTCTGTGAAATATGATAATGGTAATACTGCTTATGATATTTATAAAATAAATTCTTTTTTAAGGCATTTGTATTTTATTTTTGTAGAGTTAAAAGATGGAAAGAAAAAGTTTAATCAGATTGTTAGCTTTTTATTATTAAATAAAGGTCTTTTATATGATGATAAAATAGATGGATTTCGACTTTTTAAAAGTATAGAAATTGAAGTAAATTTTTAAATAAAAAGGAGTAAATGTTGATTGGCTTAATTGTTTTATTGATAGTGATTGTAATGGTTTTATATGGTTTGTTAATTATTTCTAGTGAGTGTTCACGATTTGAGGAGCATGATAGGAGGTGAGGATAAAAGGTGGTATTTAAGGAGTGGTGGATAAAGAGATGTTTATTATCAATTTTAAAGAGTAGAAATGGGAAGAATGATGTAGCTCTTTATTTTGATGAGGATAGTTTAATTTTTGTAAGGTCAGGTAAGTATTTGAATGATTGTTTTGCAGTTTGTTTACCTGAACATGATATAGAAATGATTCAACGCTATATAAGTGATGGATCATTTTTAATTTATGCTGGAAAAATTCAGAATGGTATTTATGAATATTTGCTGAAAACAAGATATAAATGGCAAGATATTATTTCATGGAAGGAGTGAAATTAGTATGAGAGAAAGAGATTATATTGCTTTTTGTGATAATGGTCATGAGTATTTTCATTTTTATTTTGAGTCAGTTCATAGGGCGGGTTCAGAGGAGAATAAGCGTGATTGTATGCGCCAGATGAGACGGGAACGTGGTTTGAGTTTTTCTAGAGATGTTGAGATTCTAGAGGTTTTTTTGAATGATTGATGAAGGATTGATTAGGTAGAAAGGGTGAGTAAGATGTGATGGAAGATTATGAATATTTTAAGAAAGGATATGATCGGATTTGGCAAAATTTTAAATTTTCGTTTAAGGTATATCGATTAAATGTAATTTATCAACGACGTTTATGTGTTGAAATGTTAGAAGAATTGGATAAGTTACATAAAGATTATTTACGTTTTTATGGTGTATCAACATTTGGTTTGTATCGTTATTATTCAGGTATGGTAGAGAAGAATTATGAACAGATTAAAGGTTAATTTTATTGAGGAGAAAAGATATGAAACAAGTTAAAACAGTGTTAGCAACAATTACTACGGTTGCTGTATTAAATGGGGGACAACAAGTCATTCATGCTGAGGAGTTGCCAAAAGCAGATTCTCAAAAGACTGAAGTTGATCAGGTTCAAAAAGAAGTAACTCAAGCAGATGTGACGGCAAGTCAAGCGAAAGTAACTGTCGCAAATACAGCAGTCAAGGAGCAGGAAACAACTGTTGCAGCAGCTAAGCAAGAAGTGGTGGTAGCTGAAAAGAAAGCAAGCACTGCACAAGCTAATTTTTCTCAAGCAGAGAAAGTAGCTGCTGAAGCAACACCAGGAAATATTTCTAAAGCAGAACAGACGGTGAAAAATATGCAAACGGCTGTAGAAAATGCTGAGAAAGCTGTGACGGCAAGTCAAGCAGCTCAAACACAAGCTCAATTGTCTGTTTCAAATCAAGAAAAGATTACAAAACAGGCACAAGAAGCGGTGAAGGCAAAACAGGGTGAAGTAAGTAAAGCCAAAGAAAAGGTTGCAGAAAAACAAGCGATTTTAGATGGTACAGGCACAAAAGAAATCATTGAAAAAGCTGAACAAACACAAGCTAAGGTGAATATAGATAAAGCGGCTGTTCAAAAGGCACAGGCAGATTTAGTTGAAGCGAAACAAGTTGATCAAAAACGTGCTAGTGATTTGGCAAATGTTGATAAGGAAGTGCTTCAAGCTCAAATAACTACAGATGCTTCTAAGTCTGATTTAGATAAAAAGGTTGCTATGGCAAGTAAAACAGCAGAAGCTTTAGAAAAGGCGACAGTTGATTTGACAAAAGCCAATCATAAAGCTGAAACCATCAATACGATTACGCTTTCGCAAGATTATATTGCAGCTCTACGAGAATACAATCAAAACTTTACTAAATATAGTAAAGCAGAATTAAAAACTCAAACAGATAAATTAGTTGCGATGGGGAAGGTGTTGGCTAAACAAAATCAATTTAAAGCGAATCAAGATGATAGTGATCTTGATACCTTAGATTTGAATCATCTCCCAGCCGAAGTTCGAGAAGAGATGTCTCTCTTTGCGGCTGATTTACTCAATCAAATTCGTGCAGCCTTTGGGACAGCGAAAGTTGAAGTGTCTAAAGGTGCTGTTGAAGCAGTTAATGAACATGTTTCCACTTCTAAAACGAATGGTGTGAAAGGTCATGATCGAGTAAATCTAGATCGAGTACTAGCTAAAGTAGGCATTACTAGCGGAACAGAAGAAAGCATTGGCTTAATGGGTGGATCTGGTTCTGCTCGGAAACAACAGAGAATCAGTCCACGTGAGTTAAAACGACTGATTTATAACAATATCTTGAACTTGATGTTTAATGCTTTTGAAGATGTAGAGGATAATGAAAACAATGAGTTTCTCCACGCTGGAACGCTAGCTGGACTATCTGAAAGCGGTGTGAAGAAGGCTTATTTAGGGGTTGGTACTTCTTATAAAGATGACTTCTGGCAAGTAGTCAACTTCCTCTTTGTATATGATAGGGCTCTTACACAACCAAATAGCTTTGACGCCAAAGCATTGTCTAATCCATTTGATAGTAAGGAAGTCTTAGCCCGTCAAACAGCGGCACAAAACGCTTATGATTTAGCTAAAAAGGCTGACCAACAAGCCAAAGTAGACAAAGCCCAAGCTGAAACAGATTATCAAAAAGCGAAAGAGAAGCTAGCGCTTGTGACAGCTAAACGGGATAGTTTGAAAGCTGAAACTCCTTTAACTCCTAGAGCAGAAATAGCTCTCACAAAAGCACAAGCAATATTGAAAGTTGATGAAGCAGAAAACAAGGCAGCACAAGAAGCGGTGAAGCAATTGAATGCAGATGTTAAGGCGAAACAAGCAGCCTTAATACAAGCAAAAGCAGAATTGGCTCAAAAAGAAGCGGAGTTAAAAGCTCTTGAAGCGATTCTTTCAACGGAACAATCCACTTTAGCTGCTAAACAAGCAACTCTTGCACAAGCAAGAAGCCTTGTTGAACAACGTGAAGCTGAATTAGTACAAGTAAAAGAAC